>JBDSHZ010000043.1:0-93897 GCA_039918235.1 Pelobium sp. | reverse complement strand
AAGACTGTTCTTTCTTACAATAAAAAAGTAATTAAAGAACTGCTTGATTTTGGGAAATATAGCATGGGTACTAATTTAAGTGCCACTCTTTTTCAAACCGTTGAAAATTTTGTGATCAATTTTATGTTAGGACCAGCAGCTTTGGCCATTTGCGATGTGGGTGCAAAAATGCTAGAGTTTGTAGAAATTCCTTTAAGAAGTTTTTCCGTATCTGGTATGCCTATTTTAGCGGCTGCACATAATAAAGGTGATAAGGATAAAGTGATTAAAACTGCCAAACAGTTAATTGGAATTTTTACTGTTTTAATGATTCCTTGTGTAATCATCGCCATTATTTTTGCCGAACCTATTATTGGACTAATTGGAGGTGGTAAATATATCAATACAGAAGCTGTAAATCTTTTCAGGTTGTTTATCACCATCTCTTTGCTTTACCCTGCCGATAGATTTTTGTCATTGACATTAGACGCAGTAAATATGCCTAAAGTAAACTTTATAAAGGCGCTCATTATGTTGGCTGTATTAACCGTAAGTTGCTTTTTAGGCGTTTATCTTACAGGGAATATTTACGGAATTGCATATGCTTCTGTATTCCCACTCATTACCTCTATTTACATCAGCTATTTATACATCAACAGTTATCAAATTTTTAGCTTTTCAGGAACTTATAAATTTGGTTACCATGATTTAAAATATAGGTTTAATGAATTACTGAGGTTAAAAAATAATGCTTCTGAAAATGATATTTAAGTCTTCACAAGATACAGTTGCAAGGTGATTTTTATCAACATTAAAAGTGTATAAATCTAAATTTTCAACTGTATTTATGGCATTCAAATTAGCATTAATGCCTTTTCCTGTTTTCTTTAAGAATGCTTCCTTCCTAGTCCAAAACCGATAAAATTCTTCAATTGGTTTTTTACTTTCCTTTATCATCTTCAACTCCTTTGGGTGAAAAACATGATTTAACAATTCTTCTGTCATTTGATCAGGATTAATATATTCAATATCAATTCCGATTTCATGAGTTGAAAAAGCCAGTAAAATCCAATCTCCTGAATGTGATATATTAAAATAAATATCCTCTTTAATATATGGCTTTCCGTTTGTTCCTTTTAGAATATAGATAGTCTCAGGTTGACAATTAAGGTATTTTGCTAAAAGAATTTTAAGCACAAGCCGAGAAAGCAGGTAGCTATTTTGATGTTTTAAATGAACAAACCTTGAAGATTTTTCCATTTCTTCTTCAGAAATTAAATGGAAATATTTTTTATCTATATTTATTTCCGATTGAGGGATTTTGATTCTCCAAATATCATTTTTAGGAAGATCATTTAAACCTTCATCCAAATTAAAGCTTTCCCATGTAACCTCAATTAATTGAATTTTCGGCATCTTTTAAGGCTTTTTGTAATATTTTCACAAAGCGTTTATTAAATGGATCGAGTATGAAAGTCTTATGATCGCCTGGTAAATCATAAATATTTAAGCCGTTTTTAGCAAAAGGTTTCCATCCCAAAAATTTGGGGTCATCTAAATAGTATAACCGCTTTTTAACCTTAAATAGGAAGATAGGTTGATCTATCGGCTCTAACTTATAAATATTGTAAGCATCTTCATATTTTTTATAAATCTGCTCTTGAAATGTCTGCTCTTCTGAAATCATCTTTTCGTCTTTTCCAAAAAGGCTAAGGATTTTTGATTTAATGATAAAAAATTGGTAGCGGATTACATCAATAGGGTGTTTAAAAAATGATTTTATAATAAAAAGTGCCTTTGGGAATTGCCTAAATATTTTTTTGATCAATTGAGTTCCTCTGCCATCAAATTGAACTACATTGTCAACATAGGTATCTATCATTCCAAAAAACTCCACTTGCTTTCCAGCTGCTGTTAACTGCTTCAACATTTCAACGGCAATCATCCCGCCAAGGGAATAACCCAATATCGCATAAGGTCCATTTGGGTTTTGAGCTTCTATATCAGAAATGTAAATGGAAGCAATTTCCTCAATAGAATTTAAATCTACATCCGTTCCATCTAATCCAATTGCCTGGATTCCATAAACCGGTCTTTCCGGATCAATGAGATTAATAATGGAATGAAACATGAAAACATTTAGACCTGAGCCATGAATAATATACAAAGGCGTTTTATTTCCAGTGGGTTTTATAGGCACCAAAGAATTCCATGAAACATGTTCGTTGTCTTCTAAAAGTTTCGCTAAAGATTGAATGGTAGAATTTTCAAAAAGAGAGGCTATTGGCAAACGTTTCCCAGTTTCATTTTCAATCATTACCATTAGAGAAACAGCAATTAAAGAGTGTCCTCCTAGTTCAAAAAAATTATCCAGAATACTTACTTTCTCTAACTGAAGCAACTCTTTCCAGATAGTTGCCAATAATTTTTGTGCCGGGGTTTTAGGTGCTAAATAATGCTGGCTATTTACCAATAGCTGTTTAATAGCCAATTGTTGTAAGGCAATTTTATCAACTTTTCCGTTTGGAGTGAGCGGAAAAGCATTCACAATAATGAATTTTTGAGGTACCATGTAAGCAGGCAATATTTCCTTTAGCGCTGCTGACCATTTTTTAACCTTCCCTTTTTCTTCTTTCTTTAGAATCACAAATGCCACTAAAAAATCCTTCACCTTATCAACAACTGCTTTTGCAATATTTTCTTGCTGTTTGAGATGGTGCTCTATTTCTTGAGGCTCAATCCTTAAGCCTCTAATCTTAATCTGCTCGTCAGATCTGCCAATCAATTGGATTTCACCGTTCAATAAACGTCCTAAATCTCCAGTTTTATAAATTAAAGTTTCGCTTTTAAAAGGATTAGCAATGAATTTATCAGCAGTGAGTTTTTCATTATTATAATACCCTTTTGCTAAACCTGCTCCCTCAATAAAAATTTCACCAATAGTGCCTTCATTTACTGCTTGTAAACGCTCATTCAAAATATAAATCAACGTATTGGCAATTGGCCTTCCAATAGTGATGATCTCTGTATCGTTATTAATTTTCTTACCAGAAGAATAAATGGAAGTTTCCGTTGGTCCGTAAAGATTCCAAAACGATAAACAAAGATTTCCAATTTCTGAGGCCAAGGATCTTGATAAGGCTTCGCCGCCACTGATGACTCTAATGGGCAATTTTTTATCCCAACCGGCATCTATCAACATTTGCCAAGTGGATGGCGTGGCCTGCATGATGCTTATCTTTTCATTTTGCAAAATATCCAAAATTAATCTGCCATCTTTCATGACTTCAGATGGGGTCAATATAATTTCGGCACCAGCCAAAAGAGGCATTAACAATTCAATGTAAGCGATATCAAAAGACACACTGGTGATGGCAATAATTTTATCCTCGGGAACAACCTTCAGATTTTCTATCACCCAGTAAAAAACGTTGATCAAACTTTTATGCCTTATTTCAACCCCTTTAGGGTTTCCGGTTGAACCGGAAGTGTGTAAGATATAAGCTAAATCTTCCCCGTTTATTTCTAAGGATGGGTTTTTAACCGGTTGTTCTTTTGAAGTATCAATTAATTCTTCTAATAACACACATAATGTAGACTGATTAAATTTTTCTATGTGTTCTTTTGTGGTAATTAGAAGCTTTGCATCAACGTCTTCTAAAATAAACTGAATACGCCCCAGCGGATATTCTGGATCGATGGGTAGAAAAACTGCACCACACTTCAATATTGCTAAAAAGGTAATTAAAACCTTAGCATCTTTTTTTACTGCTACCCCAATTTTTTCACCTTTCTTGATTCCTGATGCCATGAGCGTATGTGCCAATTGATTTGATTGTTCATTCAATTGCTGATAACTCCATTGCTTACCCTCGAAAGTTAGGGCAGTTTTATTCTTATATTTTTCTACAGCGCTAAAAAATAAAGAAGGAATTGTTTCTTTTAAAGGATAATTTACTTGAGGATGAACAGGAGTGATGGCAATATGCTCCGTTACAATTGGTGCTATCAGGTCTTTAATTAAAACGGATGGTTGCGCACTGATTCGATTTAAAATGGCTTCGTACTGTTGATGAAATCTTTGAATGGTTTCCTCTTTATAAAGATTGGTGTTATAAGTCCATTCTATGACGATATTATCTGCATGACCGCTTAAATTTACAAACAGTTCAAAGGTTTCATAATGTCTCGGATTACTCTTAAACTCATAATCTAATCCGCTAAAATTAACGGTGTCATCTAAACCTAAATCTACATTAAAAACCACGGGCACTAAAGCAACCCGAGATGGATCTCTAACCAAGTTTAATGATTTAAGCAAACTTCCGAAGGTGATGTATTGATTTTCTAAAGCCTCCAAAAGCTCTGATTTCCGCTTTTTTAAATAATCAACAAAAGTTAAATCGGGATTTATCGTTGCTTTTAATGGCAATAGGTTTACACAATGCCCCACTAAATCGTAATTGCCTGTTGCAGATTGACCAGCTGAAGGCAGGCCCACAATGATTTCTTTCTCGGCAGTTACTTCATACAATAAGACTTCAAAACTTATCAGCAAAACATTAATAAAACTCGCCTTTTCTTGCTTTGAAATATTCTTTAAAGAAGTAGTCAGTTTTTGATCAAGCGCTAAATCAACCCTATTGCTTTCGTAATTACGATAAGAAGGTGGTGGAAAATCTGTAGGGATTCCAAAAGGAGAAAAATTTGAGAATTGTTGGGTCCAAAAATCTAAAGTTTTTTCATAATTGGCAGATTTTTTATACTCTTTTTCTTCCTCCGCATAAGCTGTCATCTGCGGAATATTAGAAAACTCAAATTCCTCTCCTTTGATATTAGCAGAATAAATTTTACTTAAATGTTGTAAGATGATACCAACGGACCAACCATCTGCAATAATATGGTGAACTGTAATAATGAATTGGTGAATATCGGCAGCTGTCTTGTAAATATCGATTTTTACTAGCGGGCCGTTCAGCAGATCGAAAATGAAATCTACATTTTCGCCGTATAACTTTTCCAAAATCAATTTCTGATTTTGGATATTTTCAACGGAAATATCTACGAGATTTAGATCCAATTTTTTAAACTGATTCACAAAAACATATTCTCCGTTGGCACTAAAATTTGATCTTAAGGCTTCATGTTGCTTAAATATTTGATGGACTGCTTTTTTTAAAACATCAATATTGAGAAGCCCTGTTAGTTGTAAGGTAAAACATTCATTATATGCCCTATTTGCATTATCTCCACCAATAATGCTGGATAAAAAAATCTCCTTTTGAGATTCATTGGTGAATCCAACTTTCTCAATGTCAGATTGTTTAAAAGGATTATAATCTACAGGAACGAGCGTTAATTCAGATTTCAATATGTTTTAATTTTGTGTGAGGACCTGTAAATATTCACCAGAATTTTTATCATCTTCTAAAAACCAACCCGGATTACCTGATTTATCTTTTCCTAATTTTGCGTGTGGTAAAGGCACTTTATTAAATGAGAGATGAGTTTCAACTTCCATTTTTGTTGGTGTAGGAATTAAATTTACAATCCGCAAATCTCTTACGCTATGGTCAAATGCTTCTATGATCAAATCAACATCTTCCTTGCTATGTGCCTCTGTTAAAAAACAAGGAAAACCATCCCAAATATGGATTCCTTTTTCGCACATCAGTTTAAAAAGTAGCTCATAATAAGGGTAATCTATTTTAAATTTAATTTTCCAAAGCGAGGAGAAATGAACGATATGAATAGGCAGCGATAGTTTTTTGCAAATCGCATTTAACTCATCCGCTAAATATAAAGTCATTTTAGAAATTTCTTCCTGTAATGCTGGCCCGCTGCTTTTCATGTGTTTTAAAGAAGCTAAACCGGCTGCCAATGCTAAAGGATGGCGGACAAAAGTTCCTGCAAAATAGGTTACGCCAACTTCCGGAAAAGAATCGTCCCCAAATTGCCAAAAACCACCATCTAAGGTGTCCATCCATTCTCTTTTACCAGCAATTGCACCAATGGGCATACCGCCACCAATCACTTTTCCATAAGTTCCGATATCCGCTTTTATGGCAAATAATCCTTGAGTGCCATTTGGGTGGGAGCGGAAACCGGTAATCACTTCATCAAAAATTAAAGCAACATGATGCTCTTCTGTTATTTTTCTAACTTCTTTTAAAAACTCGATAGGTTGAAATTCAGGTTTTCTACTTTGCACTGGTTCTACCAAAACCGCAGCAAATTCATTGGCTCTTTCTCTAATGACTTTTAAACTTTCTTCTGTTCCGTATTCTAAAACTAAAGTGTTCATCACCGCTTCATTCATAATTCCGGGAGCCGCGGCAAAACTTCTCAATTGCTGGCTTCCTCTAACAATTACCTCATCATTTATACCATGATAGGATCCGGTGAAAACAACAATTAAAGACTTCCCTGTCACTGTTCTAGCAATACGTAATGCGCCTAAAACTGCTTCTGAACCGGTATTACACAATGCACTTCGGTCAAAATTGGTAAACTCACAAATTAATTTACAAACCTCGCCAGCCAATTCATGTTGCGGACCAACTTCATAGCCTTTTTCCACTTGTTCTAAAACTGCTTTTTTGATAAAATCAGGTTGGTAACCAAATAAGCTGGATCCAAATCCATTTAAAGCATCTACATATTCGTTTCCGTCCAAATCCCAAAGTCGGCTTCCTTTACTTTTATTGACCACAATTGGGTAAACCATTTCCTTAGTTAAAGGCTTAAAACCTGTTACTACACGTGGATCGGCCATGTGCGACCTATTTTTCTGCGTATATTCTTTACTAGATTTTGTTTTTTGATTGAACCTTTTATTAAAATCAGCAATAAATTCTTCTTGCTTTTCATTAATCGCAATTCTAGATTTTTCAATCTTAGCAATGGCACCAAAAGGGTTGGCTTTTATTTCGGTTAAACCGGATGATGTTGATTCGTCAATAAAACTCTCATTAGAAACTCTTTGTCCGTTACTGTTTTTTTCAAAATAAGTTTCCGGTAAATGATGTTCTAAATAATTGGCCAATAACTCCACACTCATCAACTCGTCACTCAATTGCTTAAACGAGATAGGCAAACCAAATTCTTTTCTAAGCGTTAGCGCAACTTGGGTTAATAAAAGTGAATCAAATCCTAACTCAATCAAGCTGAGTTCTTGAGCAGCGGGACCAACAGAAATGCCAGAAGCATTTTCAAGGATGAAAGATATATTTTTCCTTAAAAGATCATTTTTACTGAGTTTTTCAGTTACTATCTCTTCAGCTAATGTTTCAATAAATGTTGATGCTGTTATGTTTGACTTAACAGGATTGAGCCAATATTTTTTTCTATTGTAGGCGTATGTTGGAAGCTCAATTTTATTGAAATGCTTTTCCCCATTGATTATTTTCCAATCAGGCTGAAAGCCATAAGTCCATAATTTACCTAAAGCATTGAATAAAGCTATTTTCTCACTGTCAAGATTCTCATTGCTTTCAATACCTGCAATACTTTTACATTTTACAGTAGCAGTTTGGATAGCCGCTGTGCTTAAAGATTTACCTGGTCCAACCTCCAATAAAACCATTGAAGAATTGATTGCTAAAAATTGAATTGCCCCTGCAAAATTTACAGTTGCCCGCATATGGTTTGCCCAATAAGCAGGATCTGTTGCTTCTTGATCCGTTAAAAATTGAGCAGTTACGGTAGAAATAATGGGTTTTTGAGGAATGTGCAATTTAATTTGAGACACCATTTTTTGAAACGGCACAACAATTTCATCCATCATGTAAGAATGAAAAGCATGGCTAGTTTTTAGCACCTTATTGGCAATTCCATTTTTATCTAGTTCTTTTGAAAAAGCACTAATGGCTTCATCGGTTCCAGAAACTACGCACTGTTTTGGGGTGTTTATAGTGGCAATACTTAAATCTGCAGGGAGGTTGAGCGTTTCTACCGAGCTCTTCACTGCCAACATACTTCCTTTGCTCACAGTACTTACCAACTTTCCTCGGTGAACAATCAGCTTTAAAGCATCTGCTAAAGAAAATACGCCTGCAAAATGTGCCGCAACAAATTCTCCAATGCTATGCCCAATTAAAATCTGAGGATTTACGCCCCAATGCATCCATAATTTTGCCAGTGCATAAGAGGTAATAAATATTGCCGGTTGGGTATAGTAAGTATTATTCAGCTTTTTTTCCTCGTCCCCAAATAAAATGCTTTTGATGTCTTCATCCCAACAGGATTTTAGAATTTCAGCACATTCATCAATTGCAGTTTTATAAACCGACTCTGATTCATAAAGCTCCTTACCCATTTGCAGATATTGTGCCCCCTGACCTGGAAATAAAAACACCACTTCATTTACAGCTTCTTTAAGTTCCTGAGCCGAGGTTTTCTTTTGTAATTCACCTTTAAAATCCTCAAGATTTTTAACTGCAATACTTTTTCTAAAGCTGAAGTTTTCTCTTGTGCTTTGGAGGGTGTAAGCAATGTCACCTATATCCTTTTCTGGATGCTGCTGGATAAAGTCAAGAAGCTTGTCTTCATATAAAGAAACACTTTCCGCCGATTTTGCCGAGTAAGTAATTAATGCAACATCAGTTGGAGAAGATTTTGAAATGGGTTTATTTTCATATTCGGATACAATAACATGAACATTGGTTCCGCCAACGCCAAAAGAACTCACGCCTGCCAAACGGCTTGTGTTATTCTCCCAATTTTTTAGCTCACGGCTAACATAAAAAGCTGATTCATTAAAATTTATGAGCGGATTTTCTTGATTGAAATTAATAGTTGGAGGAATAATTTGATGATGTAAAGAAAGAGAAGTTTTGATTAAACCTGCCACTCCGGCTGCATGCGTTAAATGCCCAATATTGCTTTTTAACGAGCCGATTGCACAGAATTGCTTTTCCGTAGCTTCGGAAAAAACCAATTGCAGACCTTCAATTTCTAAAGGATCTCCAACAGGTGTTGCTGTTCCGTGTGCTTCAATATAACTAATGTCTTCAGGCTTTACCTCCGCATCATCCATCGCCATATTAATTGCACTGGCTTGCCCGGCAGGATTAGGAGCCGTGAAACTGCTTTTTTCGCTTCCATCATTATTTACTCCAACACCTTTGATCACGGAATAAATAAAATCTCCATCAGCAATAGCATCCTCTAAACTCTTTAATAAAACTACACCTGCGCCATCACTAAAGACAGTTCCGTTAGCCTCCGCATCAAATGTGCGGGTATGTCCATCTTTGCTAAACATGGCGCCATCTTCGTAAATATGCCCACTATTCATAGGCGTAGTGATGCTGATTCCTCCTGCCAAAGCAATTTGGTTTTGCCCATTTCTGATACTTTCTACAGCTTGTGCAACGGCCAATAAAGAAGTAGAACAGGCGGCATAAACACTTACAGCCGGACCTTTCAAATTCAGATGGAAAGCGGTTCGGGAGGCGATATAGTCTTTATCATTTAAAGTATCTACCTGTGTTTTCCCTGCTTGGTCAATCAGTTCTGGATGGGATAGTACATGGTTATGGAAATAAGAGTTACTTCCCGCACCGGCAAAAATGCCGATTACTCCATCATAAACTGCAGGTAAATAACCTTTGCTCTCCAGTAAGTCTCTACAGATTTCTAAGAAAATCCTTTGTTGCGGATTCATTAATGAAGCCAATTTTGGGTTGATATTCCAAAATTCGGCATCAAAATATTCCGTTTGCTTTAAGATTCCTCTTGCTTTAACATATTGTGGATCATCTTTAATTTTATCAGGAATAAACTCATCCAATTCCTGATCCTCAAAAAAGGTAATTCCTTCCTTACCCGCTTTTAGCATTTCCCAAAGTTGAGCTACATTTTCAGCTCCCGGGAATCTTCCGTTCATGCCGATAATGGCAACATCACGGTTTTTATTGGAATCTCTTATAAGCGCTACTTTTTTGAAAGTGGGTTTTTCGCCTTCCAAAAACCTGCCGATTAAAGCAATAGTTGGCAATTGATAAAGTTTGGTAATTGGTAGTTTAATGTTTTGTTGATAGAATTTAATGATGACTTTTTGAGCCAATAATGAATTTCCTCCAAGCTCAAAAAAGTTGTCATTTACGCCTATTTCTTCAATTTTTAACAGCTCTTCCCAAACCTTCACCATAATTTTCTCCAAAGAAGAAACCGGTTTTTGATAAGGAATATGATTTGATCTTGTTGATTTTGGGATATTTAAAGCATTCCGATCAACTTTTCCGCTGGATGTTTTAGGAAATTCATCCATCCAGATAAACTGGGATGGAATCATGTAATCTGGTAATGTTTTTTGGAGTTTTAAGCGTAATTCGGATTGATGGATGGATTGATTTTTTGCCACCAAATAAGCAAATAACTTATTTTCATGTGCCACTACCACCGCATCCTTTATATTTTCTATTTCGCTAAGCTTTACCTCAATTTCGCCTAACTCGATTCTATATCCACGTACTTTTACTTGATTGTCTTTACGACCTAAAAATTCAATATTTCCGTCTGGGAGATATTTAGACAAATCCCCACTTTTATAAATTCTAATTTCTCCTTTGTAAGGATGATTCCAGAAAATGAATTTTTCATTGGTTAATTCGGGTCGATTTAAATAACCTTCTGCCAATGAAATTCCTGCGATGCATAATTCTCCAATAGCTCCGTCTGGTAAAAGCTTACCATTTTCATCCAGAATATAAATGTCAGTTTTTTGAATAGGTATACCAATGCTTGGAAGCGGTGGCCATGCTGCTGGGTTTCCCTCCAATTTCAATTGGGTCACTACGTGGCACTCTGTAGGGCCGTATTGATTGAAAAGTCTACTATCAGGCAAGTTTTCAAAAAAACTCGCCAATTGCGGGGTGACTTTTAATTGTTCCCCCGCGGTCATTACTTCTTTTAATGATGAAGGGAAAATCCTCAACTCCACAGCAGTTTCTGCTATCATTTGTAAAGCAACAAATGGGAGAAAAAGCCTTTCTATTTTTTCGCTTTCTAAAAAATGAAGAAGTCTGAAAGGATCTAACCGTAGCTCATCATCAATCAAAACCAACTCTCCGCCAATACTGAATGTTGCAAAAATCTCTAAAAAAGATGGATCAAAAGTTAATGGAGAATATTGTAGCGTTTTAGATTTTACTTTGGAGATGGAGCTTTTCAGTTGCCAATCCAAAAGGTTCAATAAAGCTTCTGCCCCCAAACAAACGCCTTTGGGCTTACCAGTAGAACCTGATGTATATAAGATATATCCTATTTTATTTTCTGAATTTTCGGTAGTAACATTTGTAGTTGATACATTCTCCTTTATCAAATTTGAAAAAAAAGAATTTTCTTCTTTATTACAAAAGCAAAAATTAACATTTGAATCTTTTACCATCAGCGCCAAGCGCTCTTTTGGATAGGAAATATCAAGGGGTAAATAAGCTTTACCTGCTTTAAAAATGGCAAGCAGGCCAACAATCATCTCCAAATTTCTGGTAGCGCTAACAGCTACAAATGGGTTCGCAGAAGATTCTATTTTTGAAGCGGCTAAATCAACAATTAAATCTAATGCTTTATAGCTAATGCGTTGATCTAAGTAAGATACTGCTATAGCGTCAGGATAAGTTTTTACACTTTGCTTAAAAAGCTGATATATAGATTCGCTCCCAGCGGTTGAACGCATATTTTAAACTGTTATTTAAATAATAAAATCTTCACTAAGGTTAAAAAATTTATTCGGGATATTCCTATCCTGCCCAGTTCTCCCTATCCAAACTCCTAAAATGAATGGCTTCTGCCAAATGTTCAATTCCAATTTCTTCACTTTCAGAAAGGTCGGCAACGGTACGGGCAACTTTTAAAATCCGGTCATAAGCTCTGGCTGATAATCCTAATTTTTCCATTGCTTTTTTTAACAATAACTGCCCGGAATCAGATATTTTACAGATTGCCCTCACCATCTGAGGACTCATTTGTGCGTTACAATAAATCATTGGAGTTTCTGCAAAACGCTTGGTTTGCAT
Source organism: Pelobium sp. (assembly GCA_039918235.1). Lineage (GTDB taxonomy): Bacteria > Bacteroidota > Bacteroidia > Sphingobacteriales > Sphingobacteriaceae > Pseudopedobacter. The sequence continues at coordinate 81,898 of JBDSHZ010000043.1, read as the reverse complement.
GTCTCTGGCCTTAATCACTCTTTCTCTAATTACTCCACTGCTTTCAGACTTTCTTTCCGAAGACAATTCATCAAAATCAACCGGAGTTACCTCTACATGTAAATCAATCCTATCTAACAGCGGACCACTTACCCTACTCAAATATTTCTGAACTACTCCTGGCCCACAAACGCATTGCTTTTCGGGATGGTTATAATAACCGCAGGGACATGGATTCATAGCCGCAATCAGCATAAAACTAGCAGGATAATCTACCGACATTTTTGCTCTGGCAATAGTTACCCTACGTTCTTCTAGAGGTTGTCGCATTACTTCTAATACTGTTCTTTTAAATTCTGGCAGTTCATCCAGAAAAAGAACGCCGTTATGAGCTAAAGAGATTTCTCCCGGCTGTGGATTTCCACCACCACCAACCAAAGCAACATCAGAAACGGTATGGTGCGGAGATCTAAATGGCCTGGTTGTTATTAAAGCATCGGTTATAGAAAGTTTACCCGCTACCGAATGAATTTTAGTGGTTTCTAAAGCTTCCTGCAAATTAAGCGGAGGCAAAATAGTTGGCAAACGCTTTGCAAGCATTGTTTTTCCGGCTCCCGGCGGACCAATTAAAATGGCGTTATGCCCACCTGCGGCCGCAATTTCTAAAGAACGCTTGATGTTTTCCTGCCCTTTTACATCTGCAAAATCAGCATCGTAATTATTAATGGCGTGGTAAAACTCGTCTCTGGTATCAACAATAGTTATTGCTGGCTTCTTTCCGTTTGCAAAAAAATCGATCAGCTCGTTAATATGACTAATTCCATAAACTTCAATTCCACTAACTATTGCCGCTTCTCTGGCATTTTGTTTTGGTAAAATAAAACCCTTGAACTTCTCTTTTTTTGCTTGAATGGAAATGGGTAAAGCTCCTTTAATTGCCTGCACTTGTCCGTCTAAAGACAATTCTCCCATGATAATGTATTCCCCAATTTCTTCTTCAGGAATCTGACCAGATTCAGCCAAAATTCCTGTAGCGATGGTTAAATCATAGGCAGAACCTTCTTTTCTGATATCTGCTGGAGCCATATTTACCACAATTTTCTGACGTGGCATTCTTAGGTTGCTATTGGTTAAAGCACTTTCAATCCTAAGCATGCTTTCTTTAACTGCATTATCAGGAAGTCCCACAATAAAATACATTGCTTTTCCTGATGAAATATTTACTTCAACGGTAATATTTAATGCTTCAACACCATATACTGCACTACCAAAAGTTTTAACCGGCATCTTTCAAGGTTTGTGATTTGAAATTAAATAAAAATAAAGAAGTTTATGGTAGAAATCACCATAAATAAGAATATTTAGCTCAATAAAGGCCTCAAAATCTATTTGTTATTTTAAATTACGATTGCAGATAAATGAAGAAAGAAGAGTGTAAAATTAATTGGATCTTTCTCTTTTTTCTAAAACAGCCATTGCCAATCTAATTTTATGATATGGCACTGCTTCTTTAAGGTATTCAAAAATCGGTTTCATGACTTTGCTTTCTCCTGTGGCTTTCATGGCTTCTTTTATTTGTACAATTTCTTCTTCATTGATAAAATTAGACAAAGTGGAAAGGTCTCCGTTTAAGTAAAGCTGTGCCAAATGTGAAAAAACAGTGGGTAAAGCTAAGCCTCTTTGTTTAGCAATATCTTCCACAGAAACATCCTGCTTGTAAAGATTTAATGTTTCTTGATAACTACTTCCTTTTTGTTTTTTAATGCCTGAATTTGACGAAAAATCAATAATGGCATTTAAAAAAGTCTCGCCATATTTAGCCAATTTGTGCTCCCCAACTCCAGAAACCAGTAGTAAATCATTATCAGTCATTGGTTTTTGCTGAGCCATTTCCTGTAAACTAGCATCAGAAAAAATAACATAAGCCGGTACATTTTCTGCAATGGCAAAGTCTCTCCTAACTTTTCTCAAAATATTAAACAATTCCTCTTCTAAACTTATGGAAACAGATTTTCTGGTTCTTTCCGTTTTCTCAGTTGGTTTAATAGCCTGTAAAACTGTTAATTCAATTTTCTTTTTATGGAATAGAATGTCATTTCCTAAAGGCGTGATTTTTAAAGCAAAGTTCTCGTCATAAGCCATTTCAATGATGCCCAAATTCAGCATTTGCATGATGTAGCGTTGCCAATCCATAGCAGGAACTTCTGCCCCGGCACCATGAGTTTTAATTTTATCATAGCCAGCAGCTACCAGATCTTGTTTTCTTGATCCTCTTAAAACATCAATCACCATATTGCCCCCTTCCTTTTCCCCCATCCTCACTATAGCAGAAAGTGCTTTTTGCACCATAATGGTACCGTCAAAATGTTTTCTAGGATGATGGCAAACATCACAGTTTCCACAGTTATGTTCAGGATTTTCTGAAAAATAATTGAGCAATATTTTCCTTCTGCAGCTATCCGCTTCTGCAAAATTCTGCATCCTTTTTAGCTTTTCTAAATTCACTTCAGCCATTGCTCCCTCTCCTGCAAACTTGTTCAATAAGGCTAAATCGGCATAATTATAATATAAAATAGTTTCAGAGGCCAATCCATCTCTTCCGGCCCTCCCAATTTCCTGATAATATCCTTCTATATTTTTTGGCAGATTGTAGTGAATCACCCAACGCACATTAGACTTATCTATTCCCATCCCGAAAGCAACGGTGGCACAAACCACCTGCAGTTCATCATTGATAAACCTATCCTGAACTGAAGAGCGGGCTTCACTATTCATCCCTGCGTGGTAAAACATGGCATTGATGCCAGCATGCTGCAAAGCCTCATAAGCTTCTTCACATTTCTTCCGGCTCAAACAATAAATGATCCCACTTTGATTTTCTCGCTCCAGTACAAAATCAATAATCTCTTTGGTTTTTTCTTTTGGTTTTACGCCAATTCTCACCTCTAAGCTCAAATTTTTTCGATCAAAAGAACTTAAGAAAACCTGTGGGTTTTTGAATTTGAGCTGTTTGATGATATCTCTCCGTGTCACCTTATCTGCCGTGGCAGTTAAAGCCATAAAGGGAATATGAGAAAAACGAGCTCTCAAAAAACCCATTTGAGTATATTCCGGTCTAAAATCATGGCCCCAGGAAGAAACGCAATGCGCTTCATCAATGGCAAATAAGGAAGGTTTACAGGCCTTGGTAATTACCTCAATTTCCGACAGTAATTTTTCTGGTGAGATATAAAGCAACTTGATTTCTCCTTGATGGCAGGCATTTAAAATTGCCTGTTGTTCCTCAAAAGTCTGTGAGCTATTAAAGTAAGCTGCCGGAATACCATTGCTCCGCAAAGCATCAACCTGATCTTTCATTAAAGAAATTAATGGAGAAATCACAATTGCTGTTCCCGGCAACAACAATGCGGGAATCTGAAAGCAAATTGATTTACCACCACCGGTTGGCATCAACACCAAAGCATCTGCACCACTTAACGCTTTTTCAATAATTTCTTCCTGTTGCGGACGAAATTCATCATAGCCGTAATATTTCTTAAGCAGTTGGTTTGGGGAAAGCATTTAAAGTTTTTTAATTTCTTGATTGATAAAATCAACCAATTGTTCTTTTCTAGGTAATTGTAAAAGATACTGACTTACAAATATTTCTTTATCTGCATCGGCAACAGCATATTCTACTAAGGTTTTATTCTGGTCGGTAACCAGGAGCAATCCAACTGGTGGGTTATCTCCAGTTTGAACAATATTTTTCTTGTAGTACTGAATATAGGTTTTCAGTTGCCCTATATGTTCATGATTTGCTTTTTCTGTTTTTAGTTCAACAATTACATGGCATTTTAAAATACGATGGTAAAAGACCAAATCAATGAAAAAGTATTCCTCACCAATAAGAATTCTCTTTTGCCTCCCTTCAAAACAAAACCCGTTGCCTAACTCCAAAATAAAATTTTGAAGATGCTGAATTAAGGCTTGTTCTAAAGTAGATTCTTCTACTAATTGCGGCTGTCCTAAGTTTAAAAATTCAAAAATATAATGTGACTTTACAATATCAGTGTTTTGAACGGGTGTGATTTTATTGGCCAATTCATTTAATGCTTTGTCATTATTATTTGAGAAACCAAAGCGTTCATATGTAAGGGAACTGATTTGCCTTTGTAATTCTCTAACAGATAAAGTGGTTTTTAAGATTAAAAGTTCGTAAAATTTTCTCTTAATTTCATCTTCTATCTTAATCAGCTCTACAAAATGGGTGAAAGAACTAACTGTTAAAAGTTTATAGATATAATCGTAATCTTGCAGGTCATTTTTAGAATCTTTGAATTCGTCAGTCACTGACTGACGAATTATAACTCCTTGATTATCATTAAATTCAAATTCGTCAGTCAGTGACTGACGAATTGATAAAGGAAGAATCTGTTGGTTGTTTTTTAAAACAACAGAAAGCAAAATTGGGTATGAATTATAAAACTGCCGACAGATTTTAAGATTGGTTTCTGCCAAACCTTTAAGTTTTATTTTTTTTGATATTTCAGTTAATATTTTACTGCCGTACTCAGCTCGGTCTTCGCCACGCTGTTCAAATTCAACAATAAAATAACCAACCATCCAATTTCTTAAAGTGAGGTTGATGTTAATTGCTTTTACGGCATTGGTTTGAAAATGCTGAGAAGTATCTTTAATGGAATTTATAAGTCTTACAAACTTCATAATATCACAAAACTGATTTATCAAATCTAAAATTTTTAATCCGCTTTTTGATTTGGGAAAGCAATCAAAAACCTAAACTCTTTTTCTCGAGATAGGATTGCAAAATAATTACTGCCGAGACGGTATCTACCAATCCTTTATTCTGTCGGTCTGTTTTCTTTAAGCCACTTTGAGCGATAACTGCTGAAGCCATTTTTGAGGTAAAGCGCTCGTCCATCATTTCTACCGGAATAGCCGGAAAATGTTTTTTTAAAATTGTGACGAACCCTTTCACCTGTGGTGCAGATTGTGAGGGAGTCCCATCCATTTGCTTGGGTTCGCCCAAAACAAAGGTTTCCACTTCTTCTGTCAATAAATATTTTTTGATAAAATCTACTGCATCTTTTGGGTGAATAGTTGTTAAGCCTGTGGCAAACATTTGCATCTGGTCTGTAACGGCAATTCCCAAACGTTTGGTTCCAAAATCGAAAGACATTAATCTGGCCATTTCTTTTAAGCTGAGAGCTAAAAGCGAAAGGCTAAAAGCATTGCAAAGTTAGAAAATTAGGAAGAGGGATGAAGGGTTGTTGAAAAGCTTATATACTTTTTAAAATCTTGATTCTTGCTACTCCCTACTTTGTACTAATTTCCTTATTTTGCAACAATGCAGTTTAAAGATATTGTAGGGCAGCAAGCCGTAAAAAATCACCTTATCCAAACCGTTAAGGATGAAAGAATTAGTCATGCCCAGCTTTTTTTAGGTCCGGAAGGATCAGGAAGTTTGGCTTTGGCTTTGGCTTATGCACAATATATCTGTTGTGAAAATAAGCAAGAGCGTGATTCCTGTGGAGAATGTTCTTCCTGCAGAAAATTTAATAAACTTGTTCATCCAGATCTACATTTTTCCTATCCTTTCTTTGCCAAGCATAAAGATGATACAGCCATCACTTTTATTGAAGAATGGCGCAGGGCATTTTTAGCAAATCCTTATTTAGGATTGGATGAATGGCGTGACCAATTGAGCGCAGATAACAAACAAGCCAATATCAATATCGCGGAAGCGCACAGCATTATTAGTAAATTGAGTTTAAAACCTTTTGAGGCGGAATACAAAGTGCTAATTATGTGGTTGCCCGAATATTTGGAAAAAGAAGGTAATGCTTTGCTAAAAGTGATTGAAGAACCAGCACAAAAAACCTTGTTTTTATTGGTGGCCCAAAATCAGGATCAGATTTTAAATACCATTATTTCCAGAACACAGATGGTAAAAATACCAAAATTGAAAGTTGAGGAAGTTAAGGAATATTTGATCAATAAAAAGGAGGTTAACTCGGCAAAAGCAGCACAAATAGCTTATTTGAGCAATGGCAATCTACAATTGGCACAACACCTTTTAACACATCAGGAAGATGATTATCATGAGCTTTTGCGTTTATGGCTTGGTGCCTGCTGGAAAAATAATGGGTTAAAAATAGTGGAACTTAGTGAAGGAGAAATGGCAAAAATGGGCAGAGAAAACCAGAAGAATTTCTTAAGATATGCGGTGAATTTGATGAGGGAATGTATGCTGTTTATGGCCGAAACTCCTGGCTTAATTCATTTGCCTGAAAAAGAGTTAGAATTTATTAGTAAATTTTCCCAAATTTTAAACCTAGCCAAGGCAGAAGCTATAGCTGAAGAATTAGAGAAAGCGCACTATCACATTGAAAGAAATGCGAATCCTAAAATATTATTTTTAGATGTATCTTTGAAACTGGTCATGATTTTAAAGTTTAATACGCTCCCGAAAGGGACTCACAATATATTATTATAAAAAATGGGATGTGGAAGTTGCTCAACAGGTGGATGTACACCTGGAGGCTGCAAAAGTAATGGCTCTTGTTTAACAGACGGGGGTTGCAGCAAATTAGATGTTTACGATTGGCTTTCCGATATGGATATGCCATCCAATTATAAACCTTTTCCTTATGTAGAAATAAGATTTAAAGGCGCCAGAAAAGAGTTCTACAGAAACGAAGAGAATATTTATCTGGAAGCTGGGGAATTGGTTGCTGTAGAAACTACTACCGGTGGCTATGATATTGGCCATGTAACCCTCACCGGCGAACTGGTTCGTATGCAGATGAACCGTAAAAAAATCACCGAAGAAAAAGCTCCTTTAAAACTTTACCGCAAAGCCACACCACAAGATGTGGACAAGTGGAAAAACGCAAAAGAAAGGGAATCAGAAACGATGCACAAATCCAGAACAATTGCTTTGGAATTAGGCTTAGCTATGAAACTGAGTGATGTAGAATATCAGGGCGACCGTAGCAAAGCAACTTTCTATTATACTGCAGAAGGCCGCGTAGATTTCCGAGAACTGATCAAAAAATTAGCCGAAGCTTTCCGTGTACGTATTGAAATGCGCCAAATTGGAATGCGCCAGGAAGCTAGCCGTTTAGGTGGAATTGGTTCTTGTGGCAGAGAATTATGTTGCAGTACTTGGTTAACAGATTTTAAAACAGTTTCAACATCCGCTGCCCGTTACCAAAACCTTTCCTTAAATACTTTGAAACTTGCCGGCCAATGTGGTAAGTTAAAATGCTGTTTAAACTATGAGCTGGATACCTATATGGATGCATTAAAAACCATTCCGGACCATGCAGATAGGTTAAAGACCGCAAAAGGAGAAGCCCGTTTACAAAAAACAGATATCTTTAAACAGCTGATGTGGTTCAGTTATTTTGATGATAATACTTGGATTCCTGTTCCTGTAGCTAGAGTGAAAGAGATTCAGGAAATGAACAAAAACGGTGAAAAACCTGACGACTTAAAAGACTTTGCCGTTTTACAGGAGGAATTAGAAGCAGTTGAAAAATCTTTCGATTATGAGAATGTAGTAGGGCAGGATAGTTTAACCCGTTTAGACGAGAAAGGCAGAAAAAAGAAAAATAACAACAATAGGAATAAATCAAGAAGTAGAAATACTGGAACTGGTAATGTTGCTGGAAATAATACGCCTCAAACAAATGCACCAAAAGAGGCCAGCGCAATAGCTCCTAAAGTTCAGAATGCTCAACCAGAAAATGCTGAGGGACAAAAGCCAAATCCTAATAAGAATAGAAACAAAAAACGTAGAACTAATAACAACAATAAACCTCCTCAGGAATAAATGAAGAGATTGATCAAATGCTTGCTGATAGGTGCCATTTTTGTAACGCTACAAAGTTGCAATGATGGTACATTGGTAGATACTTTTGATAGTATTCCCAATCAGAACTGGACCTACATTAAACCTATTAAAGCAGTTGTTGAAATTACTGATAGCACAAAAAGTTATAATATATACGCTAACTTTAGGCATAGTGCAGCTTATAATTACTCTAATGTCTGGCTTCGGTTTCACATTTTAGGTCCAAACAAAAAGGATGTACCAGAAAGGCAGGAATTTCAATTGGCTAAACCTGATGGAGAATGGTTGGGAAAAGGCTCGGGAAATCTTTTTAGCTACCAGCTGATTTATAAGGAAAGCTACCATTTCCCATCTACCGGCAAATACACTATTTTGGTAGAACAGAACATGAGAGATAATCCGCTCAAATATATTTCTGACGTTGGGATTAGGGTAGAAGAGGAGAAATAAAGATTACAACAACTCCATCAAACTTTCTAACTTCATTCCTCTGCTTCCTTTTAACAACACCAAAGCATCTTTTATCGGATTTTTTTTGAGTTCTATAATAGCATCGCTTGTAGTTCTGTAAAAAATTGCTTCATCTGCAAGCTCATTGATATTAAAAAACTCTTCTCCTATCAAAATCACTTGATCAAACTGATAAGACAATGCTTGTTGTAGTACTGCATCATGTTCTAACGCTGAGGAATCTCCAACTTCAAACATATCGCCCAAAATCACTACTTTCTTTTTTGCCTTTAACGATGCCATATTTTCTAAAGCAACTGGCATACTGCTTGGGTTGGCATTATAATAATCCCCAATCACGGTATTATTTTCTGTTTTGATGATCTGGGAACGGTTGTTCTGTGGTTCATAATCACGAATGCCTTTATTGATTTCATGAGCAGCAAGACCAAATTCTAAACCAATGGCTATTGCTACCAAAATATTTTCAAAATTATAAGTTCCGGTTAAGTTTGATAGCACTTGAAATTGTTGGTTTCGATAAGTCCAGTTGATTTCTAAAAACGGATCATTGTTCAACAGTTCCCCTTTTACCTCGCTACTTCCATCCCTGCCATAATAAATAGTTTTTTTAAACTTGCGGCTATTTGCCATTTCTGTTAAAAAAGCATTGTCTTTATTGATGAAAACTGTTCCATCATGATTTTGCAAGAAATCATACAACTCACCTTTTCCTTTTTTTACGCCTTCAAAACCTCCAAAACCTTCTAGGTGTGCTTTGCCTACATTGGTAATCAAACCGTACTGAGGCTGACAGATTTCACTCAGCATTTCAATCTCTTTTTGATGATTGGCACCCATTTCTATTATGGCTATCTCCGTTTCAGGTATAATTTCCAATAGCGTTAAGGGAACACCAATATGATTGTTTAAATTTCCTTTTGTGGCTAAAGCTTTAAATTTTTGAGAAAGTACCGCATTAATCAGCTCCTTTGTGGTGGTTTTTCCGTTGGAGCCTGTTAAACCAATTACGGGTATTTTTAATTGCTTGCGATGGTGTTTTGCCAATTCCTGCAAAGCGATCAACGTATCATCCACTAAAATATAACGGTCGTTCTTTTTAAATTTAGGATCATCAATCACCACATACGTAGCTCCTTTTTCAATCGCCTGATCTGCAAAAGTATTTCCATCAAAATTTTCTCCTTTTAAGGCAAAGAATAAGCAACCTTCGGTAATCTTTCGTGTATCGATAAAGATTAAAGGGTGTGATAAATATAGGTTGTAGATTTCTGAAATGCTCATCTGTTAGGTATTTTTTTAGGTAGTTGGATTGTTAGTTGGTTGCTTAATTCGGGCTAAATCCAAAGATTATTTGCCCATATTGTTAAGTTTATATTTGCGTTAAGGATAGAAGCGACATCTCCCGATTTTTCATCGGGAATATAGCATAAAGCCTGCCCGAACGCCCTAATTTTTTGTAAAGTTCTGAATACAATATCAGTTTTTAATATTTATCTATCAAAAATAAGCTTAATTACCAAAACAAGGTTTTTTTAACATGCTTAAATCCGTATTTTAGAATTATGAAACGAATTTTAATTTCTTTAGCTCTTTTGCTTGCCGGCTTTCAAGTCACTTTTTCACAACAAAAACTGCAATCACCATCTGAATTTTTAGGTTATGAGCTAGGTTCTCATTTTACCTTACATTATAAAGTGGTAAAATACTATGAATATTTAGCAGCCAACTCTAAAAATGTAAAACTGCAATATTATGGCAAAACAAATGAGGGAAGAGAATTGCTGGTTGCTTTTGTAGCGAGCGATAAGAACATCAACCGTTTAGACGAAATTAGAAAGAGCAATTTGGGCAATGCCGGAATTGGTGGAAATACTGCAATCGCCAATCAGCCTGCCATAGTTTGGCTCAGTTATAATGTCCATGGTAATGAGTCGGTTTCTACAGAAGCATCTATGAAAACAATTTATGACTTATTGGATCCTTCTAATTTAAAGACTAAGGAATGGCTTAAAAACACGGTAGTAGTGATTGATCCTTGTATCAATCCGGATGGAAGAGACCGTTATGTGAATTTTTACAATCCGGTTGCCAACTTGATTCCTGATCCTAAATCTTATGCCCGCGAACACCGCGAGCCTTGGCCCGGAGGAAGAGCCAACCATTATTTGTTTGATTTAAACCGTGATTGGGCTTGGCAAACGCAAATTGAAACACAGCAACGTTTAAAATTATACAATAGCTGGTTGCCAGAAATCCATGTGGATTTTCATGAACAGGGAGTAAACAATCCATATTATTTTGCACCTGCGGCAGAACCTTATCATGATGCGATTACCTCGTGGCAGAGGGAATTCCAGAATATTATTGGTAGAAACAATGCGAAATATTTTGATCAGAAAGGTTGGATGTATTTTACAAAAGAAGTGTTTGATTTATTGTACCCATCTTACGGAGATACCTATCCACTTTATAACGGCGCCATTGGGATGACCTTTGAGCAAGGCGGTGGTGGCGTAGCCGGGTTAGCAGTTTTAAATCAATTTGGCGACACCTTAACTTTAAAAGACAGGATTGCTCACCATTACACCGCCGGACTTTCTACCATTGAAGCCACTTCTGCAAATGCTGGTAAAGTAGTTAATGAGTTTAAAAAATTCTACACAGATTCTAAAACCGCACCTTCTGGAGAATATAAAACTTATGTGATTAAAGATGATAATGACGCCAATTTGAAAAAATTAGCGGAACTGTTAAAGAACAATGGAATTGAATTTGGTTATGGCGTTGCTAAATCTTCTTCAGGATTTAATTATTTCACCGGTAAAAGCGAGAATTTCTCAATTGAAAAAAAAGATTTAATAGTGAATGCCTATCAGCCAAAATCTGTTTTGGCAAGGGTTTTACTAGAGCCTAGAACGGTAATTCCAGATTCTAATACTTACGACATTACTGCATGGGCTTTACCTTATGCTTATGGCTTAAAAGCCTATGCGCTTAAAGAATCGGTACAAGCTACCACACAAATACTACCTCCTCCACCTCCGGCAGAACCTGCTGTTAGCGGAGCAGCTTATGCTTGGGTTGCCGATTGGAAATCTTTACAAGACGTAAAATTCCTAGCTGGCTTACTTAAAAGCAATATCAAGGTAAGGTATAGCGAAGTTCCTTTTGAGGTAAACGGAAAGAAATTTGGAGCAGGTTCTTTGATCATCGCTAAAACAAGTAATGAAGAAATGGGTGAGAAATTAGAATCTACGCTCACAAAAATTGCTGCAGAAACCGGTGAGCAAATCATTAAAATTACCACTGGCTTTGTAGATAAAGGTGCTGATTTTGGCTCCGGAAAAATTCATTACATTCAAAAGCCAACAGTTGCTGTTTTAGCCGGCGACGAAGTAAGTTCTTTAGCTTTTGGTGAGGTTTGGCATTTCTTTGAGCAACAGATTGGCTATCCAATTACGGTAATTAAAACTTCAGACATCAACCGTGTGCAATGGAATGACATACAAGTATTAATCGCTCCTGACGGTTATTACAAGGATTTAGATAATCAGCAGATCCAGGATTGGATTAGAAGTGGCGGTAAACTGATTGCTATTGAGGGTGCGGTGAAACAGCTGGCTGATAAAAAAGGATTTGGGATAAAGAACAAGGAAGAGAAAAAAGAGGATGTAAAAGACACTGCTAAAAAAGATCCTTATGAAAATATAAAAACCTATGCGGATAGAGAAAGAGAAGGCTTAACCAGCAGTATTCCCGGTGCAATTTATAAAGTAGATTTAGACAATACGCATCCATTGGCTTTTGGTTATCCTAATTATTATTATACCTTAAAATTGGATGCCAATACTTATAGCTTTTTAGAAAACGGTTGGAATGTGGGCACCATTAAAAAGAGCAATTTCGTGACCGGATTTGTAGGAAACAACACTAAAAAGAAATTACAGGACGGCACTTTAATGGGTGTAGAAGATATGGGCAGAGGAAGTGTAATCTATTTGGCAGATGATCCTTTGTTCCGCAGTTTCTGGGAAAATGGAAAGTTATTGTTTAGTAATGCAGTGTTTATGGTAGGTCAGTAATTTTGTTAGAAAATATCACTAAGGAGCTGTTTTAATTAGATTGGAACGGCTCTTTTTATAAACTCAACTGCTTTTGGTTTGGGAAAATAATTAAGAACAGTGTTTTATGAAAGGTAGCATTTCATTAGCATTGATCAATCATTAAATTTATGGACTGTGGATGTACTTTTTCTTTTTCCGCAAAAGAAAAAGATACCAAAAAGAAAACTCTCGCCTGCGGAATTTGCTATTAAAAGCAATGCTTTGGCAATTTCATCTCATCCGCAAATTCCAAGGGCGAAATAAACAGTAATTAATGTTGGTCCTTAAGCTTGTTCTGATGGACAAACTCAAAAATTATAATCTTCTAATTTATTCTTTTAGGATTAGTTAAGGCTATAACAAAAAGGTCTTAAAATTAGAAATCCCGATCTTTTTGAATCGGGATTATCTGTTATAAACTGGTTAGTTTAAGCTGGATGCTTTACGGACATTTCACGATAAATCGCAAATGCTAGACCTAAAAGTAATATTATAGATCCAATTAATGAAATATTTTCTCCTAAAAAATATGATTGAGGTTCAAATCTCCACTCCACTTTATGGTTTCCGCCCGGTAAAACAGCTGCTCTTAAAATATAGTTTGCTCTAAAATATGGCTTTTCATCACCGTCAACGTACATTTTCCATCCTTTAGGATACCATATTTCAGAAAAAACTGCAACTACATCTTTATCAGAAGTATATTCATATTTTAATAGGTCTGGGTTATAACTTGTTAAAGAAATTCCACCATTTGTAGCTACCCCAACATTTTTCCCCTCTATTAAAGGCTTAAACTCCTCGTTTACAATCGCTTCTTTCTTAGGATCAAAAGAGCTAATGCCCTGCATTTCCTGATCATTGTTTTTTGCGAACTGAACGCTCTGTACAAACCAAGCATGACCGCAAGCTGTAGCGTTCGCCTGCATGGATGAACTTTTGCCGTCTTTACCTTGGGTGATGAAATATTTAGTGTTCAGCATGTCTAAAACATCCTGATTTAAACTACCCGTAAACTGCTTATCAATCACTTCTTGGTAACGCTTTAATTTTGCTGCGTGGTAACCACCAACAGATTTATGGAAAGCAGAAAGTGAAGCATCGGTAAACGGACTTGTGGTTAAATCCAACACACGGAAATCTGGGTCAGTATCTCTCATGATAAATTCATCCACTTCCCTTGGCTTTGCCTGTTGATTCATAATTGCTTTAGCAACAAATTTTTCATCATTCAAGTAACGTTTATCTACTGACCATAAATCAGTTAAAATAATTAAACCAATGATGATAAAACCTAAAGGCTGTGTGATTTTCTTATTGATCAATGCCCAAAGTACCCCAATACCCACTAAAATAAACAGAAAAGACCTAATGGCATCTGCTCTAAATAAAGAAATGCGGTCTTCTACTAAAGCCTGAGAAATACTGGCGCCAAAGCTGCTGTCTCCACCCGACATCTGGTTTAATTGATTTAAAAAATCCTGATGTGTAGCTGCTTTAAAAGAAAAAAGGATTGTTGGAACTGCAATTAATACAGCTAATATCCCCAAAACAATATATGCACTGGTTTTTAATTTTTTAATCACCTGTTTTGTATCATCAAGTTTAACCGCTTCAAAAACAGCTAAACAAGCTAAAATTGGCATACACAAACTGGCAATCACTAAGTTAAACTCTACCGATCTGAATTTATTATACATTGGGAAGTAATTGAAAAACAGATCAGAAACTAAACTGAAATTCTTTCCAAAGGCTAATAGAATACTTAAAACAGTAGCACTTAAAAGCCACCATTTCAATTTACCTTTTACTATAAACAATCCGAAAATGAATAAGAAAAGCACAAAAGCTCCAAAATACCAAGGACCAGAGGTAAACGGTTTCGGACCCCAATAAACTGGCATCTGTTGCGCAAATCCAGTGGCTTGTTGTACATCGGCTCCTTTAGTCATAATGGCTTTCGCTACATGCGAATCGCCATCTAAGATGGGTTGTGATGCACCACCATAAGCATTTGGCACTAATAAAGTCATCGTTTCTCCTACCCCTTGACTCCACTGAAAAGCATAATCTTTATCTAAGCCGTTATTTGGTTGTAGGTTATCTGTAGTAATATTTGATGGTCCGCGGGTAGACAATTGACCGTACTCATAGGTTGTCCATAAAGTGCCAGCATTTACTGCAACCCCTACTATAACGGCAATCGTTAAGTAACCAATAGACTTGCCAAATAGTGCTAATGTTTTGCCTTTATAAGCATGGTAAAATTCAATTCCCATTAAAATTAAAAGTGCAATAAATAGGTAATAGGTCATTTGAATATGGTTTGACCTGATTTCCATTGCAATAAAAAAAGCGGTTAAAGAGGCTCCTAATAAATATTTGCCACGTAAAGTCATGATCACTCCACCTAAAATAGCCGGGAAAAAAGCAATTGCCATGGCTTGATTGCTATGTCCAGCTTCTAAAAAAATGAAATTATAGGATGAAAAACCAAATGCCAGAGCGCCCGCTGCGGCCAGCCAAGGACTTAAACCCAATACAATCAAGAGAAAATAAGTTGCAAAAAGATAGATTAAAACGGTATCAACCGGAGTAGGAAAAGTGAGTTTTAATGCCGTAATGATATGAGTGGTAATATTCTTTGGGTATTGTAGCCAGATTTGATAAGTAGGCATTCCTCCAAACATACTATTGGTCCAAAGCGGTGCTTTACCGTCTTGAGCCTTATATTTCATGATTTCACTTTGGGTAGCCGCTGCCCTTTGTACATCTCCTTGTTGCAAAACTTTCCCTTGAAAAGCGGGACTGAAGTACACAAAACACAGTACTACAAAGAATCCGCCGATAGCTAAATGGATTCCATTTTTCTTAAACCAATTGTTCATTTTAAATATTTATTGAACATCAAAAATAGGAATATACTCGTTGAAAAGAAATCTAATGTTTTTAAACCCAAAATAAGCATTAGAAAAGGCTTAAATAAATCTAAATTGAAAGGATTAGGTTGTTAAATAGTTTATAATTTCCTGCAGATTAAAAAGATTTTCGCAGAAAAGACAATCGGTTTTAAATCATTTTTGATCAGCGGGAGAAAAATTGTTTTATTTTAATTAAGAGGATGCTGTTTTCTTTTTAGCTCAATCACCGTAATTTCTGGCCAAATCCCTATTCTTCCAGAAAAACCTAAAAATCCAAATCCACGGTTCACATACAAATATCTTCCAAATTCTTCTTTTAAGCCTGCCCAATGTTTGTACCTTAAAGAAACTGGGCTCCATTTAATTCCGAAAGCTTCAATTCCAAATTGCATTCCATGGGTATGACCGCTTAAAGTCAGGTTAATTTTTGAAGGATATTGCTTTACTTGTGCATCAAAGTGAGAAGGATCATGCGAGAGCAGAATTTTAAAATCGTCTTTCTGCGTTCCGGATAAAGCCTGATTCAAATCTCCTTTTTCGCCAAAACCCACACCCCAGTTTTCTACGCCTGCCAAAATAATTTTGTCCCCATTTTTTTCCAGTTCCACGTGTTCATCCAGTAGTAATTTAAAGCCAATTTTTTGATGATGCCTTTTTAAATCATCCAGGTTTTCCCTTTTCTTTAACTCGCTACTCCATTGGATATAATCGCCGTAATCATGATTTCCTAAAATGGAAAATTGACCGTATTTTGCTTTTATCGTGGCAAACATTGGAATCCAAGGGACAATTTCAGAAGATTTATTATTAACCAAGTCTCCGGTAAAAACAAAAAGATCTGATCCCTGCGCATTAATCAAATCAATTCCTTTTTGAACTCCTTTTAGGCTATCAAAACTACCAGAATGTACATCAGAAATTTGTGTGATGGTAAAACCGTCGAAAGCTTTTGGCAAATCATCAAAATATAAAACTTGTTTAATTACCCGATATCGATATTTACCTCTAATCATTCCATAAGCAAAAAGTAAAATCATTACTACAAAAGCAATTGCTGCAGCTGAAGAAAAACCATAAATACGCTGTGTTAATTGATGACCAAAAATTTGAAGAACCAATCTGGAAAAATCACCAATTAATAAAATGATGGAGAATATGATTTCTGAAACGGTAAAACCTACAAAGGCGTGAACGGCTAACTTGAAGAATAAATCATCATTTCTAATCCCAAACCTGAATAAGGCGATGATGAAACAACTGATCATGGTGATGACCAATATGCCATATATTAAAGCAAATCTGTTAGAGGGAAATAGAACTGCTAAACCACCAAAAACATAATAGTTTAAAAGGGCTAAAATTGCGACAATTACTGCAATAGGTAAAAGACTGATTCTTCTTTTCATAAATTGAACCGAAGGTATTTCATTAAAGCGAAGCTAAAGTCAGGCTTATTTAATATTTGTGATTCGGATTCAATTATTCAAGCATAAATATGAATTCCCTTCAATTCATCGGCAAGAATATGTAATGTATTCTCTAATTTTTTAGCTTGAACCTCGGATGGATTTTTAACCTGAGAAACATACTGTCTTAAAAGACTTGGATTAATACCAGCCCTATCTGCAACTTTAGAAATGTTTAAATAATCGAATTTCTTGAACAATGCCGAAATATCAAATTGGATTTCAAATTCCTCAACCTCTATGTCTTCAATATTTAAAATAGCGACTTTCATTTTATCAGATAATTTCTGGATGGTTTCTCCAGTTTCAAAAATTAAATTATCATTTATATTTACCCGTCCCCAATAAACTCCATCTGCACCTTTTTCTACAATTAATATTGTTTTTCCTTTAACATGATGCTTAATTAAAATTAATTATTTGAGTCCTGATTGTTTAAGAATGGAATTTAATGTTCCGATAGGTATATCTCCTGAATGGTTAGGAAGTATAACTTTTCCTTTTTTTGTGTTGTGAATCAATTGAATATGACTTCCCTTTTGGTTCTTCACTTCCTAACCATCTTTTTTCAAAATTTTAAGGACCTCTTTAACCTTCACAATCAAAGTAGCAATAATGCTACTTATTTCAAAATAAAAAAGCCCAAGAACTAATTCTTAGGCTTTATATATTTTGATCATACGCTTTAAGCTTTCTGCCTTAAGCCTTCCGCTTTTAACGCATTCCCCCTCCAGGCATTCCCTTCATCATCTTTTGCATTTTCATCATGGCAGATGGATCAGAGAATTGCTTCATCACTTTACGCATATCTTCAAACTGTTTAATGAGCTTGTTTACTTCCGCCATATCGGTTCCGCTACCTTTTGCAATGCGGGTTCTGCGGTTTTGGTTAATGCTATCTGGGTTTTCACGTTCAAAAGGTGTCATGGATTGTATGATAGATTCGATGCCTTTAAAAGCATTTTCGTCAATATCCACGTTCTTCATCATTTTGCCTACGCCTGGTATCATGCCCATCAAATCTTTGATGTTACCCATCTTCTTAATCTGTTGAATCTGGCTCAAGAAATCGTTAAAATCAAATTTATTTTTACGGATTTTCTTCTGCAAAGCAGCAGATTCCTTCTCGTCAAACTGTTGTTGCGCTCTTTCAACTAAGGAAATCACATCACCCATTCCCAAAATACGGGAAGCCATCCTGTCTGGATAAAACACATCCAGCGCATCCATTTTCTCGCCAGTACCTATAAATTTAATCGGTTTGTTAACCACCGATTTAATAGATAAAGCTGCACCACCGCGTGTATCACCGTCTAATTTGGTCAAAACCACACCGGTAAAATCCAAACGATCGTTAAATACTTTAGCAGTATTTACAGCATCTTGGCCGGTCATGGAATCTACCACAAATAAAATTTCCTGTGGCTGTGTTGCCTTCTTTACTTCGGCAATCTCGTCCATTAGCGCATCGTCTAATGTTAAACGACCTGCGGTATCAATAATAATGATGTTGTTTCCGTTTTTCTTTCCGAAGGCAATCCCTTCCATAGCAATAGCTACAGGATTGGTAGATTCACGGTTGGTGTAAACCTCTGCACCCACTTGTCCGGCTAAAACTTCTAATTGATCAATCGCTGCAGGGCGATAAACGTCACCAGCCACCAATAAAGGTTTTTTGCCTTTCTGTGTTTTTAGGTAATGCGCAAGCTTTCCGGTGAAAGTTGTTTTACCCGCACCATTTAAGCCGGCGATTAAAATTACAGTCGGGTTGGTTTTAATATCCAGTTCCTCTACGCTTCCACCCATTAAAGTAGTCAGCTCATCATTCATGATTTTGGTGAGCAACTGACCTGGAGAAATTGCAGTCAGTACGTTTTGACCTAAAGCCTTCTGCTTTACCTCTTCAGTAAATGTTTTAGCGGTTTTATAGTTAACGTCAGCATCCAGAAGAGCTTTTCTAATCTCTTTCATGGTTTCTGCCACGTTAATTTCGGAAATACTTCCCTGTCCTTTTAATACTTTAAACGCTCCTTCGAGCTTATCCTGCAAATTATCAAACATGATATAATTTCCTTTTTAAATATTTTGATTTAGAATTAAAACAAGGATGTTTAATGTTTTAAGAAAATGTAATGGGCGTTTTAACACGCTTTCCGCTGTATCTTTTTTCTGAAATAGAAAAAAGGATGTCGCTTCAATCGTTAACGCTATACAAACTTAAAAAAAGAAATTACCTAGTTTTCAACATTGATTTGCAAAGTTATCATTTTGGATGAAAACATTTGATGGAAATCAATCTACCAAGAAAACACAGTCAGCATAATATTTCCGTTACAATTAAACCTTTAACAAATATTTAACTGAGTTGCCTGCAACGTTTGGCTAGTTTTGGCGTCTAATACATCAAACCTTGTACTAATTGATGAAATTTTTAATTGCCTTTACTTTAATTTTATGCTTTTTTCGGAGTGTTAAGGCACAATCTACTTTTAAAACATTGCCCGCAAAAAAAACTTTGGAAGCGCCAAAAATTGACGGTGTACTAGACGAGGCCATTTGGAAAGACGCTCCTTTGGCCAACAATTTCATCGCTTTTGAACCCGTTCCGGGAATAAAAGAAGATGAAGCTCACAAAACGGAGGTTTATGTTTTGTACGATGATCAAGCCATTTATTTTGCTGCCAGAATGACTGAGGTGGATGAAAAAGACATTTCCCATGAATTAACCAACCGTGATCAGATTGGAAATGCGGATTTCATTGATGTGATTTTAGATACTTATAACGACAAAATTAATGCACAGGAATTTGCAGTAACTGCTGCAGGTGTTCAGTTTGATGCTAAATTCTCTGCTCAGGGAGAGGATGACAACTGGAATGCCGTTTGGGAAAGTGCAGTAAAAATTACTGGGAATGTATGGGTTGCAGAAATGAGAATACCCTACTCGGCATTAAGATTTTCTAATAAAGATATCCAGAATTGGGGGTTTAATATTGTAAGAAGCAGAAGGAAATCTCAGCAAAAATTAACGTGGAATGAGCTTGACCCTAAGAAAAATGGCTTTGTCAATCAGGAAGGGGAACTTGTTGGGATTGAAAAAATAACCTCCCCTCTCCGACTTTCTTTTAGCCCCTATATATCAACTTATGTAAACAATTACCCTTACAACCAAGCTGATGTTAAAAATACCACTACTTCTTTTAATGGTGGTATGGATGTTAAGTACGGGATTAATGAAAGTTTCACATTAGACATGACTTTAATTCCTGATTTTGGTCAGGTACAGTCTGACAATCAAATATTAAACCTCACTCCTTTTGAAGTACAGTACAATGAAAACAGACAGTTTTTTACCGAAGGAACGGAGCTGTTTAGTAAAGGAAATCTGTTTTATTCCAGAAGAGTGGGTTCTAGCCCTATTAACGCTTACAAATTTAATAATGCATTAGGATCGGGCGACAAGATTATAGATAATCCTTCTCAGACAAAGTTAATTAATGCAACAAAAATTTCAGGCAGAACAGCAAAAGGTTTAGGAATTGGTGTTTTTAACGCGGTTACCAAAAAAACAGAATCGATTTTGGAGCACTCGGACGGCACCAGAGAAGTGGTTGAAACCGCTCCTTTAAGCAACTATAATATTTTAGTGCTAGATCAAAATTTGAAGAATAATTCTTCCGTTTCTTTTATCAATTCTAATGTTTTAAGGGCTGGAGATACTTATGATGCCAATGTAAGCGCTTTGGTGTTTGATTTAAATGCCAAAGAAAACAAATACAATTTAAATGGAGGTGCGAAAATGAGCCACTTATTTGGTGGTGATTTTACCAAACCTTCTGTGGGATACAGCTACTCTATCAACCCAGGAAAAAGAAGTGGAAATTTCAATTATAACTACGAATTTTCATTTGTTGACGATAAATATGATCCTAATGATTTAGGCATTTTATTTAACAATAATTATATAAGCAACAGTATTTACCTTGGATATAATTGGTATAAACCTACTAAATTGTATAACCAATTAGAAGTTTGGGGTAACGCCGATTACACCAGCAGATATAAACCTGGCACCTATCAATCTAAAGGTCTTTATGGTGGTGGTTACATGCAGTTCAAAAACTTATGGTCAGTTCATACCAATATAGATATACAACCAGAAGGCAATGACTTTTATGAACCAAGGGCAACCGGCAGATTCTATAAAACTCCGGCAACAGAAGGCTTTAATTTTGGCTTTAATTCTAATGGATCAAAAAAATTAAGCGGTGGTGCTTTCTTTGCCTACAGAGCAAAACACTTATTTGGTGGCCAAGGCTATGCTTATAATATTTATCAAAATTTTAGAGCAAGTGATAAGCTTAGAATTTCTTTTGATCTTAACTATAATCCAAGAAATAACTATGCTGGTTATATCACAACCGATGCAAACCAAAATATTATTTTTTCCAGAAGAAATGTAAGAACAGTAGAGAACTCATTAAGTATAAAATATACTTTCAATAATAAAATGGGTATCAACTTAACTGCAAGACATTACTGGTCTAAGCTGATTAACAGAGAGTTCTATACTTTAATGCAAGATGGTTTTTTAGCAGAAAATTCACAATTTACTCAAAACCTTGACCGTAATTTCAACTCCTTTAATGTAGATATGATTTATTTATGGCGTTTTGCGCCAGGTAGCGAGTTAAGTGTTGCCTATAAAGATTATGCCCCAATTGTACCAAATGTTCAATCAGTGAATTATTTTAAAAATTTCAGAGAAACATTGGGCGCACCACAAAATAAAACCTTTTCGGTAAAGATCCTTTACTACCTCGATTATCTGCAGTTGAGGGAGAAAGTTAGTTAATAAAAGTGTTAATGCAGGTAGGCGCCCCGGAACGTGGGGCGCCTTTTTTATTTTATCGGAGTTTAAACAAAACCCCTAAAGCCAAACTTTGGCTATATTGGATATCTCCACTAAAGTCGTCATCGTATAAAGCGGTAGCTCCTACAGTTACGTTAATCAATTTATTTACTTTTGCGGTTAAAGTAACGTCAAGGC
Source organism: Pelobium sp. (assembly GCA_039918235.1). Taxonomy (GTDB): domain Bacteria; phylum Bacteroidota; class Bacteroidia; order Sphingobacteriales; family Sphingobacteriaceae; genus Pseudopedobacter. The sequence goes on along the minus strand of JBDSHZ010000043.1, from coordinate 60,044 downwards.
GTTGATCAATCCCGGTAAGTTTTTCATAAGCAGCAAAAAGCAGGTACCTTGATTTAAGGTTCAGGTTTTCTATAATATCCTTATCAAAATTGGCAACAGCCTGAAAAGCCAGCTCGTTTCTAAATTTTTTACCGATATCAACACCAAAGTTTTTAGGGTTGTTTTTATATAATGTGGTATCTAATAAAAATGTTTGGCGGGCAGTACCCGTACCTAAACGAAGACTAAAATATTTTTTTGGCTGATATTCAAAACCTACAGATTCCGTTAAATAACCAGGTGCCATAAATTTAGAAATCACTTTTCTGGTTTCAAGTCCTTGAGCGTCTTTACCGTAAGTATAACCTAAATCAAACTGTGATTCAAAACTCACAGAACCAAAAAAGCTCCAGTTTTTTGAAAGAGCAATTGCGCCCTTGTTATCAAAAAAAATACGGTCATTAGTTTTACGCTCTAACTGTCCTTTGTTTTTTAGTTTGCCATATTTTAGTTCCACTACTGAAGTAAAGTTTTTACCTGATTTATCATACTCTGCTTTATAGCTTAACAACGAACCTAATGCAATAGAATTTACCCCGCCAGAACTCCAATTATCACTAAATGCAGCTTGATTTAAATTGATACCGAAAATTAAATTGGTTTTCCAATAGTTAACTTTTAAATCTATAGTACTTATTGGCAAAACTCTTTTATAGATAAAAAAAATTGGGGGCCTGCTATAAAAAGGATTTTTTTTAGGCTGAATCTCATATACTTCTATAGAATCTATCCTATTTTCTTGAGCCTGCGTATTCCTAACCGTTAAGAAAACCAGAGAAAGCGTGATTAGAATAAAGTAAAATTTAAAGCTATCCATAAGACAAAGGAAATGATTTCAGAAGGTTTTTAGAAATCTAATGTGATAAATGGGTGTTTATTACGCAAATAAACCAAATTTTTTTAGTTTAAGCCAGCTTTTAAATAAAGAACCCGCTAATCATTATTCTAAATCATCACCGAATCCCGCATGTACTCCAAAGCAAAAACATCACTTTTTTTTGGTTTTATTTTTCTTGGTTAAGCTTTCAATGTCACCCAAATCTTTTGCCCTGCCGGTAGCTTGCTTATTCTTAATAAAATCATTTATACTGATGAATACTATTTTCAAATCATCTACTTCTGTTTCAACTTTTTCTAAATAGGCTTCATCAAAATTTACTCCTGAAATTGCATTTAGAATATCTATTCTTAAAGGAGGATAACCCAATTGAGTAACATAATTTTCTAGTAAAAAATCGGCTTCACTCAATCCCAAAGAGCCAAAACCAAAATCTTGGATAACAGAAATCATTTTGCTAGCATTGGCTAAATCAGGTTTGATCCAAATATCTAAATCACCAGTATGTCTAGGTCTTCCATGAAAAGAAAGAGCATGTGCGCCAACAATCAGATATTTTACTTCATGTTGGTTCATTAACTGAACAAAATCTATAAAATCTTGCTCAAAAATCATAACTTTTTCCGATTTACAGTTTTTTGAATTTGAGTTGGAAATTCCCCTAAAAGCCAAGTATAATACTCATATCTTAATCTAGTAACCTCGGCAATCCTATCGGAGGCAGATTTTCCTAACCAAAACTGAACATCTATCTCATCTTCTTCATCCATTTTTACTTTATGGATTACCATTTGCATTTTGCGTTCCTTCATAGACCTTTCAGATGGTTTTATTTATACATGTAAATATAACCAATTCAATTATCAATCAATAAAATTGAAAATTCAACAAATATGAACGCTTAATCTATTACTAGTTCCGAAGTTTATGGTCTTCACAGGCTGAGGCCTGTTCTTTCTAAATCATCACCGGATCCCGCATTTGCTCTAGCGCAAAAATCGCATCCTCTATGGTTCTGATTCCTTCAATGGCAATTCTCAAGGTATTTTTAACCTCTTTCAAATTTACATTTCTAGGGTTTTGTTGTGCAAAAGATAAAATCCTACCGAACGCTTCTGATTCAAAATATTTGGATTGCTTATCTGAAACAAAATATCCTCTCAGCACTCCTTTTTTCCAACTGATTTTTTCCAAACCAATTTCCTTTCCAATCCACTGCAATTCAACCGTTCTTAACAAATCTCTCACCTGCTTTGGCAACGGACCAAAACGGTCATGCAATTCCTTGGCAAAAGCATCTAGTTGTATTTGAGTTTCAATTTTAGAAAGCTCGGTATATAAATTATATCGTTCCTGAATATTGGTGACGTATTCGTCAGGAATCATCAATTCCATATCGGTATCAATCTGCGTAAAGCTTACAAACGGGCGAGGTTTATCATCAGTAAATAACCCCTTAAATTCATCTTCCTTTAATTCCTGAATAGCTTCATCCAAAATTTTATGGTACATATCAAAACCGATTTCGGCAATAAAACCGCTTTGCTCTGCGCCCAAAAGGTTTCCGCTTCCGCGGATGTCCAAATCCCGCATCGCTACATTAAAACCGCTTCCTAAATCAGAAAATTCTTCAATGGCACTCAATCTTTTCCTGGCTTCAGAAGTTAAAGTTGACAAAGGCGGACTCAATAAATAACAGAAAGCTTTTTTGTTGGAACGCCCAACCCTTCCACGCATTTGGTGCAGATCACTCAAACCGAACATGTGCGCATGATTGATCAACATGGTATTCGCGTTTGGAACATCCAAACCTGATTCAATAATTGTAGTCGCTATTAAAACATCATACTTACCCTCAATAAAATCGAGCATAATATCTTCCAGTTTGTCCCCTTCTAATTGCCCGTGTGCAATGGCAATTTTTGCTTTGGGTACCAGTTTCTGAATTAAACCACCTAACTGGCGCAAGTCGGCAACCCGGTTATGGATAAAGAAAACCTGTCCGTCCCGGTCCAATTCATATTCCACTGCTTCTTTAATCAATTTATCATTAAAAACATGCAACTCTGTTTGTACCGCCTGGCGGTTTGGTGGCGGTGTTTGCATAATGGATAAATCCCTTGCACCCATTAAGGAAAAGTGCAACGTCCGTGGAATTGGTGTTGCAGTTAAAGTTAAGGTATCAACATTTGCCCTAAACTGCTTCAGTTTTTCTTTTACAGTAACACCAAATTTTTGTTCTTCATCTATAATTAAAAGACCTAAATCTTTAAACTTTACATCTTTACTAACCAATTTATGCGTACCAATAATGATGTCCACTTTTCCAACTTTCAAAGCTTCTAAGGTATCTTTTACTTGCTTTGAGGATTTAAATCGATTGATATAATCTATCCTGACAGGAAAATCTGCTAAACGCTCATTAAAAGTTTTATAATGTTGCATGGCCAAGATGGTAGTAGGCACCAAAATAGCCACCTGCTTTCCATCTGTAGCAGCTTTAAACGCTGCCCTAATGGCAATCTCAGTTTTACCAAAACCCACATCACCGCAAACCAAGCGGTCCATTGGGTGAGGCGATTCCATGTCTTTTTTTACATCCGAAGTAGCCTTAACCTGATCTGGTGTATCTTCATAAATAAAAGAAGCTTCCAATTCATTCTGTAAATACGTATCAGGTGAGAACGACATTCCCTCTTGTGCTTTACGTAAGGCGTAAAGTTTGATCAGGTCACGGGCAATGTCTTTAACTTTTTTTTTTGTGGTTTTTTTTAGCTTGTCCCAAACATCAGTGCCTAATTTATTCATTTTAGGCTGGTGCCCGTCTTTACCTGCATATTTAGAAATACGGTTTAGCGAATTTATATTTACGTACAGCAAATCGTTATCGGCATAAACCAAACGGATCATTTCCTGTACTTTATCATTTACTTCTACCTTTTCCAACCCGGCATATTTACCAATGCCGTGATCTATGTGCGTAATGTAATCGCCAGGTTTTAAATCGCGGAGTTCTTTCAGCGTAATTGCCTGAGATTTGGCATAACCTCTTTTGAGTTTATATTTATAATACCTATCAAATATTTGATGATCTGTATAGCAGGCTATTTTTAGCGTATGATCAATAAATCCTTCTCGGATGGAAATATTTAAGGGATGAAACTTTACTTTTTTATCCAGATCATCAAAAATGGCAAACAAACGTTCCTGTTGTTTAGAAGAATCCGTTAAGATAAAATTCTCGATTTTCTGCTCCTCGTTTTGCTTAATGTTGTGAATAAGTAAGTTAAAATCTTTATTAAAGGAAGGCTGCGGACGGGCATCAAAATTAATCACTTCTGTTGCGTGATAAAAAAATTGCTTGCCAAATTCAACAACAGGAAAATCATTGAGCTGATCTGCAATCATTTTCTCATTGGTAAAAGCAAATTTCGGATCAATCCAATCTTGGTTTTGCTTTTTTTGCTCGGCAGATAATGCTTTCCATAATTCCACTGCTTTTTTATGGCCAGTTTTGATAATATCAAGTGTAAACGCTACATCTTTAAACCAGATTACGGCATCTCTATCAATAAATTCGAGCAAAGAAATATTGCTTTCTGTTAAAAATTTAGCCTGCACATTAGGAACAATGGTAATGGATTTTACCTGCTCAACAGATAGCTGATCTTCAATCTCAAAAGTTCTGATAGACTCGATATGATCGCCAAAAAACTCTATCCGGTAAGGTAAATCATGAGAAAAAGAGAAGATATCTACTATTCCGCCACGAACAGAAAACTGCCCAGGCTCATAAACAAAATCGGTTCTTTCAAAATCATAATCAATTAAAAATTCATTGATAAACTCAATACTCAACTTATTATTGATAGAAATTTCTAACGTGTTTTTGATAAGTGCATTTCTATCAATTACCTTTTCGGCCATAGCCTCAGGATAAGTAACAATCAAATTCCCAAATTCAGAAGCATGGTTCAATTCATTTAAAACTTCTGCCCTCATCAGCACATTTGCCGAATCTGTCTGCGTAAAATCAAAAGATTTACGGTAAGAAGATGGAAAAATCAGGACTTCTTTCTCCATTAAATTCTCTAAATCAGCTTGAAAATAATTAGCTTCTTCTCTATCTGGCAAAACAAAAACCATATTTCTATGGTTCAAAAAATAATTGGCCGTGGCAACAAATGCGTCAAGAGAACCAATGAGACCTTTTAACTGAATTCTAGAATTTTTAGACTGAACAGCCTTAGTTAGTTTAAGAATCCTTTCATCGGTCTTATATTTTTCCAGTATCTCTTTAATATTCATTGATGGGTGCTTGATGCAAATATAGCTAATGAGATTTAAACATATAAGCATCAATTTGGTTGTTAAAAACCCTTAATTAATTTTATATTTAATTTTACAAATTAAGAATTATGAGAAACGCAGTTATTTCAGGGATCATCATAGGCGTGGTTTCTGGAATATGGATTGCTTTAATGCAGCTATTTGGCTATAACCCACAAAATGTAGAAGAGTCTAACAATAATTGGTTAGAATACACTTCTATCCTCATTCCTTTCCTTGGACTTTATTTTGGAATTAGAGGATATAAAAAGGAGTTAGGCGGGAAATTATCTTTTTTCGAAGGTATTTTTGAAGGCTTTAAGATATTGGCAATAGGTGGGTTATTAGCCGCGGGAAGCAGTTTCATTTACATCTCTATTTTTGCTCAGGATTTAACTGTAGATTACATGGAGCGTGTTTTTGGAGCTATCGTTATCGGATTGCTTTTTACCATCGTAAATTCTCTTTTATTAATGAATACCCCAAAACAATTATAATTGGTAGCTCTCTATAAAAAAATTCCTTTAGAACTACTTTTCTTTGTTACCGCACTGGTGTTTTTATATTTTATGGATGTTGGGTCTCCTCATAGCAGCTTATGCCCTTTGGCTTGGTTAGGTTTTAAATTTTGCCCTGGTTGTGGCTTAGGTCATTCCTTATATTATCTCATGCATTTTCAGTTTCTAAATTCTTGGCATGCCCATCCTATCGGAATTTTTGCTTTTTTTGTAATAATTTACAGAATTTGCACTCTTACTTTAAAAACAATAGCTTCATGAACGAACAATACCTATACTCATTATCTAACATCACCCCAGAAGAAATGATGTTTATAAAAGAAATTTCCCAAAATTTATCTGATGAACAAAAAAATCGTTTCTTAATGGTTTATAGTGGTAAAAGAAGAGATCCGCAACATATATTATTTGCAGGTCTTTTGGGCTTTATCGTTGTTGCGGGTGTACAAAGGTTTGCAACAAATCAAATTGGAATGGGAATTTTATACCTTTTTACTGGAGGATTATGTTTTATAGGCACCATTGTAGATTTAATTAACTATAAAAATTTAGCAAATGAGTACAATCATAAAATGGCAATGGAAAGCAGGTCTTTTATGGAAATGACGAGTTAATTTTTTGAATTAATTTTCAATCATTTTATTGATCTCATTTAAGGTTTTATCTAAAGAATTAGCTTCAGATTCTATCAGGTCCAAAAATTCTTTTTTGTCTGTCTCGTCTTTCATTAAATGGATAAGTCCTAATATGTTGGCTAAATGCCTTCTAACGGTATGAGAGTTAAAATATGCTAGTTCTCTTAACTTTTTATTTTGATTAGTGATGGTAAGGGTTCTTTTCTCTATTTTTTGTTCTAAGTCTATATTGTACTGATTGATGGTATCATTGGCAATATTTAATTTTTTGTTGGTCTCATTCTTACTTTTAAAGTTCCTGTAAGCCAATATACTTAAGCAGATTGCAACTAAAATCCCAACTGTCAATATTAAAACAGCAGTCTTTTGCAGTGAAAGCTCATTTTCTGTAAGCTTAGATTCTAACCTTAATCGTTCATTTTCAGCTTCTTTCTGTTCGGTTATGATGGTGTTTAAAGATCCTGATATTCTTCCAGAAGTTTTATAGCCTAAAAGTTTGTCTTTTAAATCATCTCTTTTTTGGATATAAAAAAGAGCGGATTTAAGGTCATTTGATTTTAGGCACACTTCACTTAAGGCTTTATAAATTCTAATGAATTCAAATTGGGCGTTTGATTTTTTAGCGATACTTAGCGCTTCATTCAGTATTTTCCTGCTTTTATTAAACTCTCCAAAATTCATTTCAATGATAGACAAGCCGTAGAGCGAGGAAATTTTTTGGTCTGGTTCAGCCTCTTTTAAACTTAGTACTTTTCTAAAGTAAAGCCTTGCCGAATCTGGCTCTCCTGCTTTAAGATATATTTCTCCCAACCTAAAAAAATAAAAACCATCATCAAAAATCCCAATTGAAGACCCTGCTTCAACTTTAGCTTGGTTCAAATGTGCTAATGCGCTTTTAAAATGATTTCTTTTAGCAGAAACATCAGACATCAAGCTTAAAGAAATAGCCATTGAGTTTTTATTGTGATACTTTTTATTAATCTGATATGCTTTTCGGATATATTTAACTGCTGTTTTATCATCCCCAATTTTGACTAATATTTCTCCAATATTATTCATGTTTTTGGCCATCTCAGGTTGAATGCCTGCTTTTTGGTTAACCTTTAAAGACAATAGGTAGTTATGCAATGCCAAGTCTAATTTGCCAATGGTGGCATACGCCAAGCCCAAAAAATTATATGATTTTGCAATTCCTTTCTTGTAGTTTATCTTTTTTGAGAGTTTAAGTGCGCTATCAGCGTAGTAAATACTTTTATTAAAATCTACGTATTGATAAGCATAAGATAGCTTCCCGAGCAATCTTGCTTTGGTAGAATCAGCCTTTTCTAGCTTAATTAAATCAATAACACTAGTAATAGAAGAATCTTGGGCAACCAAAATTTCACTAAAAAATAGAAGCAAAATTATCATTTTGAGTTTCATCATAATTAAGCTTTTTATTAAAGTGGTTTACAATAGCAAATTAATAATTTGAAGCTTATTAATCAATAGTTTAAAATAAATATCAATCAAATGGTTTGATTTATTTTAATTTTATCAAATGATATTAAAAGACCTCATTTTATTTTTAGAAGAGATTGCTCCTTTAAATTATCAAGAAACTTATGATAATTCAGGATTAATTGTGGGCGCTAATGATCAAGTCATTAACAACGCATTAATCAGCTTAGACTGTACAGAGGCCGTTGTAGATGAGGCAATTACAAAAGGGTTCGAGGTCATCATCTCTCATCATCCAATTGTTTTTAAAGGACTGAAAAGGTTTAACGGAAGTAATTATGTGGAGCGTGTTATTATAAAAGCCATCCAAAATAACATTGCTATATATGCCATTCATACCAATTTAGATAGTGTGATTGATGGTGTTAACGCAAAAATTTGTGAGAAAATAGGTTTAAAAAACTGTCAGATTCTTTCTCCAAAACCTTCACTATTAAAAAAATTAGTGTTTTTTGTCCCTCAAAAAGAAGCTGAGAAAGTAAAAGAAGAAGTTTTTAATGCTGGCGCAGGCAATATTGGCAATTATAGTGAGGTTAGTTTTAATGCTCATGGACTTGGGACTTTTAAACCGAATGATCAAGCGAAACCTTTCGTTGGAGCAATCAATCAGCTTCATCAGGAGGAAGAAATAAGGGTTGAGATGGTTTTTCCGGCTTTTGCCGAAAAGAAAATAATTATGGCTTTGTTAAACGCTCATCCTTATGAAGAAGTAGCTTATGACATTTATTCTTTAGCTAATTCCCATCAAAATGTAGGTTCTGGTATGATTGGCGAACTTCCGGAAGAAATGGACGGGCTGTCTTTTCTAAATTTATTAAAACATAAAATGAATGTTTCTGTAATTAGACATACTCAAATAGTTAAAAAACCGGTAAAAAAGATAGCGGTTTGTGGCGGTTCTGGAAGTTTTCTTTTAAGCAAAGCGATAAAAGCCGGAGCAGATGTTTTTGTGACTGCAGATTTTAAATATCATGAGTTTTTTGATGCTGAAGAAAAAATAGTGATTGCAGACATCGGACATTTTGAAAGTGAGCAATTTACACAAGATTTACTATTGGAAATTATTACGAAAAAATTTCCTAACTTTGCGGTCCGTTTAACTGAAAATAATACAAACCCAATAAAATATTTGTCTTAATGGAACAAACCATAGAACAAAAGCTTGAAGCTTTATACGAGCTACAGACCATCCACACTAAAGTTGATAAAATCCGTCAGACCCGTGGAGAGCTTCCAATGGAAGTTGCAGATTTAGAAGATGATGTTGCCGGATTAGAAACCCGTATCCAGAAGTTTAAAACTGAATTGGATGATTTAGAGGATTCTATTGTGAATCGCAAAAACATGATTAAGGAATCTTTAGCTTTAGTCAAGAAATATGAAACACAACAGAACAACGTTAAAAACAACCGTGAATTTGACGCAATTGCAAAAGAAATTGAAATTCAGGGATTAGATGTTTTGGTTTCTGAAAAGAAAATCAAAGAATTGCAGTACGATATCAGCAGCAAAACTGAGGTTTACGAGAAAGCTTTAACAGATCTTGAAGAAAGAAAAGGCGATTTAGAAATTAAACAAACTGAATTGGCAAACCTTACTTCTGAAACTCAAAAAGAAGAAGAAGTTTTGTTAAAAGAAGCTGACAAAGCAGAAGAAAAAATTGAAGATCGTTTAAAAATTGCTTACAACCGCTTAAGAACCAACTTTAAAAATGGTTTAGCAGTAGTAACTATTGAGCGTGATTCATGTTCTGGTTGTTTTAATCAAATTCCACCTCAACGTCAGTCGGATATCCGTCAACGTAAGAAAATTATTGTTTGTGAGCACTGTGGCAGAATCTTAGTTGATGAAACCATGGCAGATGTAGCCAAAGGAGAAGTAGTTTAACTTTGGTATTCTTATTGCACAAAAACAAAACATCCTGATTAATCAGGATGTTTTTTTATTTTATACACTATTAAATTAGAATGATCAAAAAATTAACTATCCTCCTTTTTCTATTCTTTACAACAATAAATCTTGCTAAAGCCAATTTTGATTTTAACGCCAATTGCATTAATGCCTATGAAGCCATTTTTGATTTAAGGCTAACAGAAGCAAAAACCCTGATCCAAAGAGAAAAATCTCAAAATCCTAATAATGGTATTTCTATTCTTTTAGATAACTATGTTGATTTTTTTACGCTACTTACTTCAGAAAGTAAAGCAGATTATGAGCGGTTAAAATCTCTAAAAACAAGTCGGTTAAATCTGCTTGAAAAGCAGGATAAAAATTCTCCATATTATCTTTTTGCCCAAGCAGAGGTTAACCTCCAATGGGGATTGCTAAAAAGCCGCTATCAAGATTTCCTTTCCTCCGCCTTAGATATTAGAAGGGCTGATAATCTTTTAGATGAAAACGGGAAGAAATTTCCGGGTTTTTTGCCAAATAAGAAAAGTGCCGGTTTAATTGATGTAATTATGGGTGCAATTCCTTCAAATTTAAAAAGTCTTTCCTCCACTTTTGGCTTTACAGGAAATGTAAACAGAGGTATCAATACCTTAGAAAGCCTAATGAGTAGCCTGCCTAAAACATCTTATAATTTCTATTCAGATGAAGTGGTTTTTTTTCTCTGCTACATAGAAACAGATTTGGCTCCAAATAAAAATAATTACCAAAAAACCATGTCTTACTTGGCTTCTAATAGTAACAAAAGCCTGCTAAAAGCCTATTTACAAGGTTATATTTCTATGAGAAACGGACGTAATGATACTGCCATTTCTTATTTAACCAAAAGACCACAAGGGAGCAATTATAGCGAATTTCCATTGATTAACTATTTAATTGGAAATGCGAAGCTAAACCGTATGGATTCTGACGCCAACATTTATCTGATTAAATACCTAAAAGAATATAACGGAATTAATTATGTGAAAGATGCTTACCTCAAACTTTCCTATTACTATTATCTCAGAAATGACGATTCGCGGTATCATGCTTTTTTAAAAATGGTTAAAAGCCAAGGAAATACCATTGATGAAAAGGACAAACAGGCATTAAAAGAAGCAAATGATACCCCGCCAAATAAGGACTTGTTAAAAGCCCGTTTTTATTTTGATGGTGGTTATTATGCTAAAGCATTGGCCCAATTGCAGGGAAATTCCGTTTCTGATTTTAAACTTCAAAGAGATCAAATTGAATATTATTACAGATTTGGAAGGGTTTATGATGAACTTGGAAAAAGCAATGATGCAATTGCTAATTATCAAAAAGCAATGAGCCTAGGCAAAACAACCTCTTACTATTATGCCGCTAATGCCGCTCTTTTTATTGGTTACATTTATGAAAACAAAAATGATCGTCCTAGGGCTGCCAGTTATTTCAAGCAATCCATTGCTATGAAAAACCATGAATATGAGAACAGCATAGAAACAAAAGCAAAAGACGGTTTAAAAAGAATCGGCTATTAATATTAATTCATTGTAAATGATCTTTATTTTTCTCAAAAAAACCTCAATTTTTCCAATAATATCAATTTAACATTATTTAACTGTTAAATCGAATAAACGCTGTAACGTTTTGCCTTTTCGTGGTGTCTTGTATATATAAGAAAATTATTAATTATTAAAATCAAGAACCATGAAAACTCAAACAATTAAAACCTTATTTGTCGCTATCTTTTTAGTAGCTGGCATTTCTTTCGCTAAAGCAGATGAAAGAAATATTGACAACAAAAGCTTACAGTATAATGTAGAAACCTATATTAAAAAAATCAAAACTGGATACAGTGAAGACTTTTCAAATATTCTTTCTAACGATGTAAAATTTAACCTGGAGAGAAACGGAAAAATGATGACTCACGGAAAAAATGAAGAGCTGGCTTTCATGAAATCAAATGTTGGAATCATACAAAACTGCAAGCTTGCCTCAAGCGCATTGGTGAGCACAACTAATTACAGTTTGGTGAAAATCAGCATGATTTATCCAACTTTTGTTAGAGAAGATTATGTTACCATGGTAAGAACAAACCAAAGCTGGAAAATCACAGAAGTGACCTCTATTTTTAAGTAAGATTTATTTAGTAATGAAATAGATCATCCAAATCGGATTTCTCAATTTAAATGCTCCAAATCAATTTGGAGCATTTATTGTTTATAGAATAAGATAAACTTAAATAGGAAATTATGAAAGCCATTTGGAACGGAAAAACCATTGCAGAAAGTGAGGAGACAATTGTTATAGAGAACAATCATTATTTCCCGCCTTCTTCTATCAATAAAACCTTTTTTACACCCTCCAATAAACATACTTCCTGTCCTTGGAAAGGGGAAGCTTCTTACTACAATATTGATGTAAATGGAGATGAAAATAAGGAAGTCGCTTGGTTCTATCCTCAACCTAAAGATGCCGCTAAAGAGATTAAAGATTATGTGGCGTTTTGGAAAGGAGTAAAAGTTGAAAAATCCTAAAAAATTTGATGCCATTGTTATTGGTGCCGGACAAGCAGGAATTCCTCTGGCAAAAAAATTAGCTTCATCTGGAAAAAGCGTAGCAATTATTGAAAAGAGAATAATTGGTGGAACCTGTATAAACGATGGCTGTTCGCCCACAAAAACAATGATTTTTTCTGCAAGAGTAGCTCATTTAGCAAGAAACGGAAAAAATTGGGGTGTAGAAACTGATCATTTAAAAATCAATTATGATACCGCTCTTAAGTTAAAAAATAACATTGTAGAATCTTTTAGAAATGGCGCAATCAAAGGATTAGAAAAAACTCCTAATCTGCATATAATAATGGGTGAAGCTTCATTTATAGACAATGAAACAATGCTCATAAAAAACGGACAAGAAGAGACAGAAATTAAGGGAGAACTGATTTTCATTAATACTGGCTGTACTCCCTATATTCCAGAAATAGAGGGCATTAAGGAGACTGAATATTTAACTTCTACAACACTTTTAGATTTAGAAGAGATACCCAAACATTTGGTTATTGTTGGTGGCGGTTATATTGCTTTGGAATTTGGGCAAATGATGAGCAGGTTTGGCTCCAAAGTTACCATCTTAGAAAAATCAAAAACTTTATTACCTCATGAGGATGAAGATGTATGTACCTCCATATCCGATGTTTTTAAGCAGGAAGGTATTGAAATTCACACCAATGCCGATGTGATAAGAGTTGAAGGGAAAAAGGAAAAAACAGTAACAGCAGAGATCAATGGAAAAAACCACACATTTAGCTGTAGCCATATTTTAATAGCTTCTGGAAGAGCTCCACAAACAAAAAATCTCCGTTTATCTTTTGCCGGAGTAGATACCGATGAGAAAGGATATGTTAAAGTAGATGACAAACTAAAAACTTCTGCGAAAAATATTTATGCCTTAGGCGATGTAAAAGGAGGACCAGCTTTTACACATATTTCTTACAATGATTTTGTGATTGTGAGTAAGAATATTTTGCAAAATGGAGACATGACTACTAAAGGAAGAGCACTTCCCTATTGTATGTTCACCGATCCTCAATTAGGGCGTGTAGGGATATCTGAAAAAGAGGCAAAAGAAAAAGGCATCAATTATAAAGTGGCTAAACTACCCATGAAATACGTAGCCAGAGCCTTAGAAACTGGGGAAACAAATGGATTTATGAAAGCTATTGTAGATCCCGAAACAAAAATGATTTTAGGCGCAACAGTGATTGGAGCAGAAGGCGGAGAAATCATGTCTATTTTACAAATCGCAATGTTGGGTAATATTACCTATGAACAAATCCGGTATAATATTTTCGCACATCCTTTATATGCCGAATCACTCAACAATCTTTTTATGTCTTTAGATTAGAACTTCCTTTTAGATTTTTTATATTTAAATAACTCTAAAACATCATTAATCAATGATTGAAGTCAAACAGATCAGCAAAGATTTTGGAAAAACAAAAGCCGTAAAAGCTTTGAGCTTTACTGTTGAAAAAGGCGAGACTTTAATCTTATTGGGCACTAGTGGCTGCGGTAAAACCACCACTTTAAAAATGATCAATAGGCTTATCAATCCTGATCATGGAAGTATTTTTATCAATGGGAAAGATAGTGCTGCCATTCAACCTGAAGAGCTTAGGCTTGGGATTGGCTATGTCATGCAAAACCATGGCCTTTTCCCCCATTATAACATTGCACAAAATATTGAAATTGTTCCTCAATTATTGAAATGGAAACCAGATAAAATTACCAAAAGAACAGATGAGCTCATGGAAAAGCTTCATCTTCCTTTAACGCTTAAAAATAAATTTCCTAATGAATTAAGTGGCGGGCAACAACAAAGAATAGGTCTAGCCCGGGCTTTATCCGCTAATCCTCCAATATTATTGATGGATGAACCTTTAGGTGCTTTAGATCCCATTACTAGAAACAGCATTAAACAAGAATTTTTGTCTTTGGATGAACTGCAAAGCAAAACAATAGTGATGGTTACCCATGATATTAACGAAGCATTTGAACTTGGAGACCGAATTTGTTTAATGAGTGAAGGCGAGGTACTTCAGATTGGCGAACCTAGAGATTTGATGCAAAAACCTGTCAACAAAATGGTCCGCGACTTTTTTAAAGGTCATCAATTACAGCTTTCCTTGAAATCTATCCAATTAGAGAAATTATGGGGATTTTTAAATAATCACGTTAACAACCATTTAGAAACTTCTCCCATCAAAAATCTCAATGTTTGGGATACGTTAGAGCAATTAGCGGAAACAGGGTCAACTGCTTTTGAATACAATGGTGAAGTAAAAAACATTACGTCAGCATCTTTAATGCAGGCTTTGGAAAACTATAAAAAAGAAAGAAATGGAGACAAATAACAGTTTCTTTCATTTTATTAGTCAAGAGTCTGATCAGTTGCTACATCAGACCTTACAGCATATCGGCTTAACTTTTATTTCTTTATTTATTGCCATTTTAGTTGCGTTGCCATTGGGCATCTGGATTAGCAGGAGCGCTAAATTAGCTGGACCAATTTTAGGTTTTGCCGGTATTTTACAAACCATTCCAAGTATTGCACTGCTAGGCGTAATGATTCCTGTTCTGGGTATCGGTGTTAAACCTGCAATTGTTGCTTTATTTTTATATGCGCTGTTACCCATTATTAGAAACACTTATACCGGAATTAAAAATATTGAGCCCCAAATTTTAGAAGCTGCAAAAGCAATGGGTATGAACCGGGCCCAAATTCTAAAAAAAGTAGAATTGCCTTTGGCATTCCCAATCATTATGGCAGGCATAAGAACAGCAACCGTGATTAATGTGGGAGTAGCAACACTTGCGGCTTACATTGCTGCCGGAGGTTTAGGAGAATTTATTTTTGGTGGAATAGCGCTGAATAACTCCAATATGATTTTAGCTGGTGCCATACCCGCAGCTTTGTTAGCCATTATTTTTGATTTTTTACTGTCCCGAGTTCAAAAAATAAGATGGAGAAAAACTAAAAACTATCTATTATTTCTCCCTGTTTTACTCTTCCTACTTTCTTCCTTTTATTTTTTACCCACTACAATTGAAGGAAAAATGTTGGCTGGTTTCACACCCGAATTTATGGGCCGGCAAGATGGAGATTTGGGACTCAAAAAAATTTATGGTTTAAAAATAAGAACAGTAGTGATCAGTGATGCGGTCATGTACAAAGCCGCTTTTGAAAAAAAGCTGGACGTGATTAGTGGCTACAGTACAGATGGGAGGTTAAAAGCTTTCGGACTCATTACCCTTGAAGATAACAAACATATCTTCCCTACTTACTTTGCAGCGCCAATTATTAATCAAGCAGTTTTAAACAAGCATCCAGAATTGGAATCAATTTTAAACCAGCTTTCAGGCGTGATTGATGATAGCACCATGACCAATTTAAATTACAAAGTTGATTACCTCCATCAATTGCCAGAGCAAGTGGCTAAAGATTTCCTGATGGAAAAGAAATTATATAAATCTCCAAAAAACGGAAACGGAGAAACCATCAGAATTGGTTCTAAAATATTTGGGGAGCAGTATATTTTGGCACAGATCTATAAAATGCTCATTTTAGGAAATTCGGATTTACAGGTAGAAACCAAAACTGGTTTAGGCGGCACAAAAATCTGTTTTGATGCTTTAACCAATCAGCAGATAGATTTTTATCCAGAATATACAGGAACCGGTCTGTTGGTGATTCTTCCACAGCAACCTGAGCTATTTGCTACCATGATGAGCGACAAAGAAAAAGTTTTTCGGTACGTACAAACTGCGTTTCAAAAGAACTATAAAATTAAATGGCTAAAACCCATTGGTTTTAACAACACTTATGCTTTAATGATGCGAAAAGCACAAGCAAAGAAATTGGCAATTAAAAGTGTGAGTAATTTGAAAGAATATTTAGACCAATAAAATACGATACCTTAATTTTTTTCTAAAATTTCTCAAACTTATGAGGCATTATGTTTGTTAAAAAAATTAAAATCCTTATTAATGAATATACTATCTCACTATCAATCTGTAAGAAAACACTCAGAAGAAATTTGTATTCCGCTGCAGACTGAAGATTATGTAGTACAACCCATCGCTGATGTTAGCCCTCCAAAATGGCATCTAGGCCATACCACTTGGTTTTTTGAAACCATGATTCTTAAACCATATTTTACGGCTTATCAAGAGTTTGACCCTAATTACAATTATGTTTTCAATAGCTACTATGAAACTGTTGGTGCCAGAGTCATTAGAACAGATAGAGGTAATTTAAGTAGGCCTACCGTTGTTGATGTTTATAAATATAGAGCTTATGTAGATGAAGCAATGGAACGTTTTTTATGCCGAGAACCTAATGAAGAAATAAAAGAAATATTGATTTTAGGCTTAAATCATGAACAACAGCATCAGGAATTATTATGTTACGATATTAAATATATTTTAGGCCACAACCCTCTTTTTCCTGCTTACGCTGATGAAAATATTGAACAAAACTTAAAGGCTGAAAAATCAGAATGGCTAAATATTGAAGCTGGTTTATATCAGATTGGACATCAAGGTGAGGAATTCTGTTTTGATAACGAATTGGGAAAACATCAGGTTTATTTAAATGATTTCGAAATTTCTACTGCCTTGGTAAGCAATGGAGAATATTTAGAATTTATAAACGATAACGTTTATGGTGATTTTAGGCATTGGCATGCAGAAGCTTGGGATTGGGTAAAAACCAACGGTATAAATGCTCCATTGTATTGGCATAAACTGGGTGATCAATGGTTTCGTTATAATCTTTCAGGATTAAACGAGCTGAGATTGGATGAGCCGGTTACGCATATCAGCTATTATGAGGCTTCGGCATTTGCATCTTGGAAAGGAATGCGTTTGCCAACAGAATTTGAATGGGAAGTAGCTGCCCGTCAATTTAATTGGGGCCAATTGTGGGAATGGACAGAAAGTGCTTATTTGCCTTATCCTGGCTTCTCAAAAGCCCCTGGTGCCATAGGGGAATATAACGGCAAATTTATGGTAAACCAAAAAGTACTGAGAGGGGCTTCAATTGCTACCTCTCCAAATCATAAAAGAATAAGCTACCGCAATTTTTTTCACCCACAATTGCGTTGGCATTATAATGGTGTCAGGCTTGCAAAATAACCTATCTATGAACAAATTTTTACAAGAGGTTTTGGAAGGCCTAAGTGCAACACCAAAACATTTACATGCTAAGTATTTTTATGACGAGAGCGGCGATAAAATCTTCCAACAGATTATGGCTTCTGAGGAATATTATCTCACTGACTGTGAAATGGAAATTTTTACGCAGCAAACCGTTGAGATAGCTAAAGCTTTAAAAAATGGATTTAATTCGTTTGACTTAGTAGAGCTGGGTGCTGGTGACGCTACCAAATCTTCACATCTTTTAAAGCAGTTGGTTAAGGAAGGCGTAGATTTTAATTATTTCCCTATTGATATTTCAAGTAATGTAATCCATCACCTGGAACAAGAATTACCGAAAGAAATCCCTGGTTTAAATATTAAAGGTTTTAATGGAGAATATTTCGAAATGTTAGAAAAAGCAAATTCATTTTCTTCCCGAAGAAAAGTTGTGCTTTTTTTGGGCGCTAATATTGGAAATATGCCCATCTCAGAAGCGGAAGATTTCTGTAAAAAATTAAGAGCCAACTTAACCAAAACCGACTTGGTTTTAATGGGCATTGATCTTAAGAAAAACCCTAAAACCATAAGGGCTGCTTACAATGATAAAGCTGGTTTCACCAGAGATTTCAACCTCAATCTTTTAAAGAGAATGAATAAAACTTTAGAGGCAGATTTTAATTTAGATGCTTTTGAACATTATCCAATGTACGATCCCCTTACTGGATCCTGCAAAAGTTATTTAATCAGTTTAAAAGAGCAGACGGTGAGAATTGGCGAGGCCGATTTTATCAAATTTGAAGAAAATGAACCTGTTTTTATGGAGATTTCTCAGAAATATAGCCTTCAGGAAACTAATGATTTAGCATTAAAAACAGGCTTTGCTCCTGTTCATCATTTTTTAGATGAAAAGAGCTGGTTTGTAGATGCAGTGTGGGAATGTCATTAAGGTTAAAGGAGGTTTTTAACTTCATAAAAAATTAATACTCTGCTAATAATTCCATGGTACTTTTGTGAGTATTAAAAATCCGAAGAGGATGTTTCATATAAAATTGTTTAGGTTTAGTTAATTTGGTGAGCTGTCAATTATGACGGCTCATCTTGTTTTAAAATAAATTGAAATTATGAGCAACAGAAGAAACTTTATCAAAACCGGAATTGCAGGCGCAACCATTAGCTTACTGCCTTCAATTAATCTTTTTGCTCATGATTCTCAAACTAATAAAAGAGCTAAAAAGTTAAAACTTCGTTTTGCGCTTGCTTCAGATGGGCATTACGGACAAAAAGATGTAAACAGCGACCAACAGTTTGAAGATTTGTTAAAATGGTTAAATCAAGATCATGAAAAAAACCATCTGGATTTTGCCATTATCAACGGAGATATTGTTCATGACCGTCCTGATTTATTGGCTTCCGTAGATCAAAAATTTTTTAAAAGATTTAAATTCCCTTATTATACCCTTCCGGGAAACCATGACCATGCAGATACTGATTTATGGACAAAAGTTTTTGGCTATGGTTATAATTACATTTTTGAAAAGGGAAATATTGGGTTTGTGATGGGCAATACTTCAAACATTAAAGGAGAATACCTCTGCCCAGATAATAAATTCTTAAAGGATAGTTTAGAGCTTTATAAGGATAAGAAAACCATTTTTGTTGTTCTGCATATTCCGCCCCATCAATGGTTGCCAGAAGACACCTTTTACGCCAATTGCCCTGATACCATTAAAATTTTACATGAATACCCAAATGTTAAAGCAACTTTTCATGGGCATGACCATAATATTGATGGTGTAAGATATACCAACAAATTACCGCATTTTTTTGATGCGCATTTTGGAGGCAATTGGGGAACTAGCTATATGGGATATCGAATAGTGGAAATTGATAAAGATGATCATATCTATACCTATCAGGTAAATGCAAGTATGAATCCTACTTTGAATGAGAACACGTTGTAAACAAAAAAAGCCAGACTCATCATCTAGCTTTTTTTACAATATTTTAATATGTTACTTTCTTTGAGGAGTTTCTAACAGTTTAAAGAACTGATCTAATTGCGGTAAAATCACAATTCTTGTTCTTCTATTGGCTGCTTTACCTTCTACGGTATCGTTACTACTTACGGGAACATATTCTCCTCTACCTGCTGCAGTCATTTTAGCTGCTGGGATATTGTATTGGTTCTGCAATATTCTAACAACAGATGTAGCTCTTTTTACACTTAAATCCCAATTATCCATTAACACTCCGTTTCCTTTAAGAGGAACATTATCTGTATGTCCTTCCACCATAAACTCAATCTCTGGTTGGTTCATTAATACTTTAGCTACTTTTCCTAAAACACCCTTTGCACCATCATTTACATCATAACTTCCACTTTTGAATAAAAGTTTGTCTGAAATGTCAATGTAAACAACACCTTTATCAACTTTAATATTGATATCCTTGTCATCCATATTTCCAATGGCTCCTTTTAGATTCATGACCAAGGCCATATTTAAAGAATCCTTTCTAGCAATTGCAGATTGAAGATTGATAATATAGTTGTCTTTAGCACCAATGTTTTCTAAAGATTTGTTGATGCTCTCTGCTTGTTTTCCTGTGATTACAGATAAATCTTTTAACTGATCAACCATCTGTCCATTATTAGCTTTCACGCTTGATAGTTGCTCATTCAAATTTTTAATCCTCATCTCATAATCAGAACTGCTACTCTTACGGGCATTTTCACAGGCCAGTAATTGATTTTGCAAATCTCTATAAAGGCTGTCTAATCTCGTGTTTTCAGCTTGCGCTTCTCTAAGCATACGAGGTGCCGAGCAAGACGCCACCAACATCGCCAAACCGGCCAATAGTACTAATGATTTAATTTTCATGACTTTTAATTTAATTAAACAATTGATTTTTAACCTTTGTACAATTATAATGCTAATGCCGTTTAAACCTCTTAAGACAAGGAGACAAATTAATACTGTATATTTTACTGTACTATTTCATTTTCTTTAAATTAAATTAAAATTGATTTGTAATGAGCGATTACAATATCAATCTGGTTTATTAAGTTTATATTTTGAACATGGGCGGGAATTATTTAGAGCTGATCAACAAAATCGACGACTTTATCAGAAAATATTATCTGAATAAAGTGGTTAGAGGATTGATTTGGCTAGCCGGAATATTTATCCTGAGCTATCTATTGATTATTGTATCAGAATACTTTAGCTATTTTAACAGTAATGTAAGAACTGTTCTTTTTTACACATTTTCAGCTTCTCAATTATTACTACTTTATTATCTGGTGCTGAGGCATTTGATCAACTACCTTAAATTAGGTGCTGTGATTAGCCATGAACAGGCTTCAGAAATTATAGGAGCCCACTTTCCTAATATTAAAGATAAGCTGATCAACACCATACAGCTTAAGAAACAATCTCAGGAAAATCCTTATCAAAAAAACCTGATTGAAGCGAGTATTGCGCAACGGATCGCTACTTTTAAACCTATTCCTTTTGTTTCGGCCATTAAAATAAGAGACAATAAAAAATATTTGCGCTATGCTTTATTGCCCTTGGCAACAATGATTGTTATTGCTTTTGCTGCCCCTTCAATTTTAACTGACGGAACAACCCGATTTATCAATCACAATAAGTTTTATAAAAAGAAAGCTCCGTTTGATTTTAAAATATTGAATCAAAACTTAGAAGCTGTACAAGGCGATGATTTTGACTTAAAGGTTAAATTAAGCGGTGATGAAATTCCACAGGATATTTATATAGAAGATGGTGTAAATACATTTAAACTTGATAAAAAAGACATTATCAACTTCAGCTATCGGTTTAAAAACATACAGCAAAGCAAAAAATTTAGGTTGGTTGCAGGGAAATTTTCATCAGATGAATTTACTTTAGAAGTGAAGAACAAACCAGCTTTATTAAGTTTTAATGTGGAACTGATTTATCCGGCTTATCTAAAAAAACCAACAGAAAGAATTAAAAATCCTAGCGATTTAAATATCCCAGCAGGCACAATAATTAAATGGGTTTTTGATACAGAAAATGTGTCGCTCATCAACTTCAAAATCAATCAAAAAAATACCCCTTTAAAACCCACTGTAAATAAAGGATTTAGCCATCAGGAAAGAATACTGAAAAATTCCAGGTATGCACTTTTGCTACAGAATGAAGATTTGTTCGCTAGAGATTCTATTTCATATCAACTAAATGTAATTGCTGACGAATACCCAAAAATAGAGGTAACGGAAAGGCCCGATTCGGCAAATGCCAGAGTTGTTTATTTTATAGGGAAAGCAAATGATGATTATGGATTAAGTGCTTTGAGTTTTCATTACCAGATTCTAAAATCAGAGGAGGAAAGTAGAAAAGGAAAAACATTTACAGTTCCTGTGAAGTTTGATGCGGGAAGTGTTCAAAGTAATTTCTTTTACTTATGGCAACTGAAAGAATTGGGAGTACAGCCAGGTGAAGAAATTGCCTATTACTTTGATGTGGCAGATAATGATGGTGTTTTTGGTGCAAAACATACTAAATCCAATACTGGGATTTATAAGTTAGCTTCTAAAGATGAAGCATTGAAGAATATTGATGAAACTTCTCAGGCCATCAAACAAAAAATGCAAACGGCTATGAGACAAGCTGAAAAAATTCAGCAGGAAGCTAAAAAAGTAAGCCAAGATTTAATAGATCAAAAGGCAATGGGATATGAGCAGAAAAAGCAAATAGAACAGCTTTTAGACAAACAAAATAAGCTTCAGGAACTGATAAAAGACATACAGAAAGACAGCAAACAAAATCTATTTGAACGTAAGGAATTACAGCCAGAAAATAAGGAAATTTTAGAAAAGCAAAAGCAGATTCAGGATTTGTTTGATAATGTATTGGATGAAAAGACCAAAAAACTGTTAGAAAACCTTCAGAAATTATTAGATCAGAATCAAAAGGAATTAACTCAAGATCAATTGCAACAAATGCAGGTTGATAATAAATCTTTAGAAAAGGAATTAGACAGGATTTTGGAGCTTTATAAAAAGCTGGAAGTAGAACAAAAATTAAACGATGCTATTGATAAACTGGATGAACTTTCAAAAGATCAGGAGCAGCTAAGTAAAGAAAGCAACGATAAAAAGAGCGACACTAAAGCGCAGCAACAAAAGCAACAACAATTGGAAAAGGAGTTTTCTGATCTTAAAAAAGACCTTAAAGAATTGGATGAAAAAAATCAAGCTTTAGATCAGCCTGAAAACTTTGATAACCCGAAAGAGGATCAAAAAGATATCCAAGAGGAAATGGATAATGCCGAAGAAAGTTTAGAAAAAAAGCAAAACCAAAAGGCTTCCCAATCACAAAAAAACGCCGCTCAAAAGATGCAGCAGCTGTCACAGAAATTGCAAAAGATGCAGGACAGTGGGCAGGAAGAGGAGAGCAAAGTGAATGCACAAGAACTGAGACAAATTCTTCAAAACTTACTTAAATCCTCTTTTGATCAAGAAAAAGTGATGCTTGATTTGAAAAATATCGACACCAATGATCCAAATTTTTTAAAAATTGGTCAAAAGCAACGTGATATTAAAGACAACCTTAAAATGGTAGAAGATAGTTTGTACAGCTTGAGTAAAAGAGTTCCGCAAATTGAGTCTACCGTAAACAAAGAAATACAAAACATCAATCAACAGATTACCGAATCTCTGGATCAGTTAACAGAAAGAAAGATTGGGGAAGCAAATAGAAACCAGCAGTTTGCATTAACAGCTATCAATAACTTGGCATTAATGTTAAGTGAAGCCTTACAACAATTACAGGATGCAATGAAAAATGCAAAATCAGGAGGAAAAGGAAAACCTAAACCGGGGCTTTCACAACTTTCTGAAATGCAGAAACAGTTGAATAAAAATATGCAGCAGGCAAAAGAACAGATGCAAAAGCAAGGAATGCAACCCGGGCAAAAAGGTAATCGGCAGATGAGTGAGCAAATGGCTAAAATGGCGCAACAGCAGCAGATGATTAGGCAGGCTTTGCAGGAAATTAATAACAATCTGAATAAAGATGGGCAGGGAAAATTAGGGGATCTGGAAAAAATAATGAAAGATATGGAACAAACAGAAACAGATCTCGTAAACAAACGCATCACCCAAGAAGCTTTAATTCGTCAGCAAGATATTCAGACCAGATTATTGGAAGCTGAAAATGCAGACAGAGAACGTGAGCAGGATAACAAGAGAGAAAGCAAAGCCGCAAAAGAATTTGCACCAGATTATAACTTGATTTTGCAAGAATATCAAAAATTGAAAGCCAAAGAAGTTGAACAGATTAAAACAGTTCCGCCGGCGCTAAATTATTTTTACAAGTCCAAAATAAGTGAGTATTTTAAAAAACTAAATTCAGGAAAGTTAAAATGAGTACCTTTACAGACACTATGGAGAATGGCTTATATTCATTACAATTATCCTCAGAAGGTCAGAGTGTGGCTGTTTTGGAGAATTTTATTGATGATTTAGTAGCAAACTTGAGTATTGGAGATGATGTTTATGCAAACCTAATGACCTGCTTAAATGAAGCAATTACCAATGCTATTTATCATGGAAATAAGCAGGATCCTGAGAAAAAGATTTTTGTAAACTTAGAAGTCATCAATAACAAAAGGTTATTATTTACAATTGCTGATGAAGGTGAGGGTTTCGATTTTAGCAGTATTCCTGATCCAACTGAACCCGATAATTTGGAGAAATTGACAGGAAGAGGTGTTTACATTATGAAAAAATTGGCTGATCAATGTATTTTCAACAGCCGTGGCAATGAAGTGGAACTCCATTTTAAATATTAAATGGCAAAAATCCCTATTCACTTTTTCAGCGAAGAAATAGTATTCAATATAAAGTCTAAAACCGTACTTAGGAACTGGATCAATCAAACGGTAGAAGAAGAAAAATATCACCTCCAAGAGCTAAATTTTATTTTCTGCACTGATGATTACCTATTGAAAATCAATAAGGAATACCTTAGTCACGATACCTATACAGACATCATCACCTTTGACCATTCAGAAAGTGAAGAAAATATTGCCGGAGATATCTTCGTCAGCATTAATAGGGTTAAAGAAAACGCTAAAACTTTTGATGTTGATTTCTATGATGAACTCCATCGGGTAATGATTCACGGTACCTTACATCTTTTAGGCTACTTAGATAAAAGCAAAAAAGATAAAGCGTTGATGACACAAAAAGAAGATTTTTACCTTTCTAAAAGAGATTTTTAATCCCTGTATCGTTTTTTTAATTGCCACTAATGCACTAATCTTTGATATTTATTCGTGAATTCGTGGCAAAATTTTCGGTCAACAAAAAAGGCAACCCTTATTTCGGATTGCCTCATCTATATTTAAGCTGTTCTTTTAAGCCATTGGTACTTCAATCACTAAAACTTTTGCATCAGTTTTAGCTAAAACAGAAATCTCATCTACTTCATAAACGCCTAAAGCATCTCTTTCATTTAAATTTTGATTGGCAACTTCAATATTTCCTTCCAATAGAAAAACATAAACGCCATTATTATCATGGTGCAATTTGTAATTTAACTGCTTGTCAGCATCTAAATGTCCTAAAGAAAAATAAGCATCCTGATTAATCCAGATGTTATTCCCTTCTTTTTCAGGAGAAACCACTGTTAAAAATTGATTCTTTTTATCTTCATCATTAAATGTCTTTTGCTCGTATCTTGGCGTGATATCTCTTTCTTTAGGGATCACCCAAATCTGCAGAAACTTAACTGGTTCCGTTTTAGAATTATTTTGCTCAGAATGTTTGATGCCACTACCCGCCGACATGATCTGTACATCTCCTTGATTAATTATGGCCTCTCTGCCGGTGCTGTCGTTATGTTTTAATGCACCAGATAGCGGAATACTCACTATTTCCATATTGTCATGGCCATGCGTTCCAAAACCCATTCCTTGTGCTACAAAATCATCGTTGAGCACTCTTAATAACCCAAAGTTCATTTTCTCGGGATCATAAAACTGGCTGAAACTGAATGAATGATGGCTTTTTAACCAACCTATGTTAGCGAAGCCTCTTTCTGATGCTGGATGAAAAATCGTTTTCATATTGAATCCTTTTGTTTTAAATAAAATACATGTTTAAACACACAATTTTTATTCCAATACTTTAATCCGTACTTTTACTCCTATAAAAATATAAAAAATGGGTAAAAAAGCAATTTTATTAGGCGCAACCGGACTAATTGGCAGTAAATTGCTGACACTTTTAATTCAGCATGAAAAATATGAATCATTTACTGTTTTTGTTAGAAGTAAGATGGCATTAGATCATCCAAAATTAAATCAAATCATCACTGATTTTAAAAATTTAGATCATTTAAAAAATGAAATAAGCGGGGATGTGATTTTTAGTTGCTTGGGCTCTACAAAAAATAAAACACCAGATTTAGCTGTATATAAAAAAATTGACCATGATTATCCATTGTATTTTGCCCATGAAGGCTTAAAAAATGGAATAAAATCTTTTCATATTGTTTCTTCACTAGGGGCAGATTCAAAATCTTCCAATTTCTACACCAAAATGAAAGGCGAGATTGAAGATGATTTAAAGGAAATAGGATTTGATTCTACGTTTATATATCAGCCTTCTTTTTTAAAGGGAAACAGAAGTGAAAACAGACCAATAGAAAAAATTTTAAATCCAATCATGTCAGTTTTAGATTTATTGCTATTTGGTCCTTTAAAAAAATATAGGAGTATTGAGGCTTTAGATGTGGCTAAAGCGATGTTAAATGAATCAATTACAAATAAAAGAGGCATCTTTGTCATCGAATCAGATAAAATTAAGGAATTAACGTGAGTATTGTATCAGCAGAACAACTAGGTCATGCATTTAATGACCAATGGCTTTTTAAAAATTTAACTTTTGGGCTTCAACAAGGGCAACGAGTAGCTTTAGTGGGAATTAATGGCGCAGGCAAATCTACACTATTAAAGCTATTGGCAGAAAAAATAAAACCAAGTGAAGGAAAAGTTGTAAAAGCAAAGGATGTTAAATTTGGTTACCTAGAACAGGATCCAAAATTCGAATCTGGGCAAACCATCAGCGACTTTATTTTCAGCATGGATAATCGACAGCAACAGATCATCAGAGAATATGAAGAGCTTTTGGAAAATGAAAACCCAGATGTTGATGAGATTAATAGATTAACAGAAGAGTTGAGCAACTTGGAAGCATGGGAATATGAGCACCAGATTAAAACCATTCTTGGCAGGTTAGATATTCACCATTTAGATCAAAAAATTGACACCCTATCTGGTGGACAAAAGAAAAGATTGAGCTTAGCAAAGCTGTTAATAGATGAACCTGAAGTGTACGTGATTGATGAGCCTACCAACCATTTAGATATTGATACCATTGAATGGCTAGAAAGCTTTTTAACAACTGGTGGTAAAACCATTTTAATGGTTACCCATGATAGGTATTTCCTGGATAACGTTTGTAATGAGATTATTGAATTAGAAAACGGGCAGGTTTATACTTATAAAGGCAAATACGCTTATTATTTAGAGAAGAAAGCAGAACAAGACGCCATTAACAGTACCGTATTAGGAAAAAACAAGAATCTTCTAAAAAAGGAATTAGAGTGGATGCGCAGGATGCCTCAAGCAAGGGGAACAAAATCTAAAGCCAGGATTGACGCTTTTTATGATTTGGAAGACAAAACCAAAGGGCAGTTTAACAAAGAGTCGGTTAAATTAGATGTTAAAGTAAGCAGACAAGGAAATCAGATTTTAGAAATAAAAAATGTTTCAAAAACTTTTCAGGGGAAAGAAATCCTAGATGATTTTTCTTATGTTTTTAAAAAGGGAGATAAAATTGGATTAACAGGTAAAAATGGAAGTGGAAAATCAACCCTGTTAAACATCATGACCAACGAGCTGAAGCCAGATAAAGGTGAGGTAAAAATTGGCGAAACAACAGTATATGGCTATTATCATCAATCTGGATTAAGTTTTGATGAATCAGAAAGGGTAATTGATGTAGTTAAGAACATTGCGGAATTTATCACCATGTCTGATGGAAAAACCATTTCAGCCTCGCAATTACTTACGCATTTTCTTTTCCCTCCTAAAAAACAACATGGTTTCGTTAGTTTATTAAGCGGTGGCGAGAAAAAACGTCTTCACCTGATGAAGGTTTTGATTAAGAATCCAAATTTTTTAATTCTAGATGAGCCAACAAATGATTTAGATATTGATACGCTGAATGTTTTGGAGGATTTTTTAGAAACTTATCCAGGTGTGCTGGTTTTGGTGTCTCACGATAGGTACTTGGTAGATAAATTAACGGATCAACTTTTTGTCTTGGAAGGAAATGGAGATATCCGCATATATAATGGAAATTACTCATCTTATCGTTATGAACAGGAATTGTTAAAGGCTCAACAAAAAGAGGAAAAAGTTGCTCCGGTTATTGAAGCAAAAAATGAAGCTACAAAAAGCAAGCTAACTTTTAAAGAAAAATTGGAACTGGAAACGCTAGAGAAAGAAATTGCTGAGATAGAAAATATAACTAAATCAATGACTGAGCAATTAAACAACTCAAACGCCAGTCATGAAGAATTGATTGAAATGGCGCAAAAAATCGAAAACAACAATAAGCTTTTAGAAGAAAAATCTTTCCGTTGGATAGCCTTAAGCGAATGAGCATAAAGGAATCTGGCTCAAATTTTATTGAATGTTTCACGTGAAACATTCAATAGCGCGTAAAGATTAAATGGATAATCTCAAAACTTAGATTAAGTCTTATCTTTGTTACTAATATGTTTCACGTGAAACAATCAAATTATGTTTAAGAAATACGATGTTATAGTAGTTGGTGGCGGACACGCGGGATGTGAAGCGGCGGCAGCGGCGGCCAACTTAGGTTCTTCTGTTTTACTAGTAACCATGAACATGGGGACTATCGCTCAAATGAGCTGTAACCCCGCAATGGGTGGCGTGGCAAAAGGCCAAATAGTGAGAGAGATTGATGCAATGGGCGGTTACTCGGGAATTATTTCGGATAAAACCACTATACAGTTTAGAATGCTCAATAGGTCAAAAGGTCCTGCTATGTGGTCTCCACGTACCCAGAATGACAGAATGAGATTTGCAGAGGAATGGCGCTTGGCTTTGGAACAAACGCCTAACGTTGATTTCTGGCAAGACATGGTTTCTGGTTTAATTATAAAGGATGGCAAGGTATGTGGTGTCACCACTTCTCTTGGAGTAGAAATTGAATCAGCATCTGTAGTGCTCACTAACGGCACATTTCTTAATGGCATCATCCATATAGGTGAGAAAAAGATGGGCGGTGGCAGAGCTGCAGAAAGAGCAGCGACAGGTATTACAGAGCAATTGAAAAGCCTAGGGTTTGAATCTGGAAGAATGAAAACTGGAACTCCTCCACGAGTAGACGGAAGATCTTTGGATTATTCTAAAATGGAGGAACAGTGGGGAGATGAAGATGGAGGGAAATTCTCCTATACAAATACCGAAGCTCCTAAAGAACAAAGGTGTTGCTGGATTACTTATACCAATGCTGCAGTTCATGAAACCTTAAAAGAAGGGTTTGAAAAATCCCCAATGTTCACTGGACGAATAAAAGGTTTAGGCCCTAGATATTGTCCATCTATTGAAGATAAAATAAACAGATTTGCAGAAAGAGAACGTCATCAAATATTTGTTGAACCTGAAGGATGGAATACCGTAGAGATTTATGTAAACGGATTTTCCACCTCTCTACCAGAAGACATTCAATTAAAAGCATTAAAATTAATCCCCGGTTTTGAAAACGTAAAAATGTTTAGACCGGGTTATGCCATAGAATATGATTTCTTCCCTCCTACCCAATTAGGATTAAGCTTAGAAACTAAGCTCATCTCAAACTTATTCTTTGCTGGTCAAATTAATGGAACTACCGGTTATGAAGAAGCGGCAGCTCAAGGTTTTATTGCAGGCATCAATGCGCATCAAAAAATAAACGCTAAAGATCCTTTAATCTTAAAAAGAAGTGAATCTTATATTGGGGTATTGATTGATGACTTGGTAACCAAAGGAACCGAGGAGCCTTACCGGATGTTTACCTCAAGAGCAGAACATAGATTATTGCTGAGACAGGATAATGCAGATGAGAGGTTGAGCCCGATTGCTTACGAGTTGGGATTGATTAATGAACAGAGAATAGAAAAGGTGAATAAGAAAATAACTAATGCTTTAGCTATTGTTAAATACACAAAAGAACATACGGCTGTTAAAGATATAGCTAATCCGATTTTGGAAGAATTAGGAACTGCTCCCTTAAATCAGAATGTAAAGTTGTTTGCGTTATTAGGCAGGCCACAAGTTAATACCGAAGGCCTTAGAAGAATAAGTAATGAATTTGATGAATTCTTAAAATCCTTTGATAAGGAAACTATTGAGCAAGCTGAAATAAAAATTAAATATGACAGCTACTTTGAAAAGGAATTAGAAATTGTTGCTAAGATGAAAAAAATGGAAGACAAAGAAATCAATCCAGATTTCAATTATCACAGTTTACAATCTCTCTCTAAAGAAGCAAGAGAAAAACTGATGAATATAAAACCAAGGACTTTAGGCCAAGCGTCCAGAATTTCTGGCGTGACTCCTTCAGATGTCTCTGTCTTAATGGTTCACATATCAAGATAATTATAAATCATTGATAATTAGACTATTAACTATAAATAAAAAACTTTGTTTAGAATCCATTATTTTCGTTTCTGAGATATAATGTGTCTAAAAAACTTAAAATTAACTACATCGCTTAAAAACTAGCTTAAATAAAAAACGAGTGAAAATCCGCCAATTCAACTTACTTCTTTTTACAGTTTTACTGTTTGCGGCCTGTGCGAGTTTACAAACTCCTCAAGGTGGGCCAAGAGATATCACTCCGCCGAAAGTTTTAGAAGAATTTCCAAAAAATTTAAGCACCAACTTTACAGGAGATAAAATACTCATCACCTTTGACGAATATTTCAAACTGAACAGCGAGTATACAGAAATTAGTGTTTCACCTGCTCAAGATATTCCGCCTATTTTCAAGATTAGACAAAAAAGTTTAGAAATTAACTTTAAGGATTCCTTACAAACAAATACGACCTACACCATTAACTTTGGAAAAGCGATACAAGATGTTAATGAAGCAAACACCTTAAAAAACTACAGTTTTGTTTTTTCAACCGGCCCAAAATTAGATTCATTACAAATTAGTGGTCAGGTAGTTAGCTCATCTGACAACAAACCTGTATTGGATGCTACTGTTTTTATTTTTCAAATAGAAAGAGATTCATTATTCGGTAAAAAGAAACCTTCCTTTTATACAAATACAGACAGCTCTGGAAATTTTAGTTTAAAGAATTTAAGAGAAAGTGAATACACCATTTACGCACTTAAGGAAACTGGTGTAGATAGAATTTATAATTCGCCAAATGAAGAAATTGCCTTTAGTAATTCAAGTATTAAACTCAATAAAGATACCTCTCAAATTATTCTTAAACTTTTTAAAGAAGTACCGGAACGCTTTAGGATTGTTGATAGAAAAATAGAAAGCGACGGAAGAATCAGTATGTATTTTAATAAAGGGCTAAAAAACCCTTCCCTTACCTTTATTGATGCTCCTTCATTAAAAAATCCGATTGTTGATTTCTCATTAAAAGGAGATACAGCTCTCGTGTGGCTTCCGGAGATCAATTTTGATTCTCTTAAAATTGCCATCAATTCAGATAATAAAGCATTAGACACGGTAACTTTTAAAAGAGGTAAAAAAGACAGTTATGACAGAACCATCTTGTTCAGTAACAATTTATCTGGCGGAAAAATTAAACCCGGTTCATCCTTAATTTTAACCTTTAACCTGCCCGTTGCCTCTATTAATCCTGCGAATGCCGCATTATTAGAAGATTCAGTTTCAAAAAGTAATTTTACGTTCACAAAAATCGCAAACTCAGAAAGAAAGTACCAGGTAAATTTTCCATGGAAAATAAAGAAACGTTATAGTTTAGGTTTTAAAGAAGGCGCAATTACTGATATTTATGGTACGCCAAATAAACAATTGAAACTAGACTTTGAATTAGATGAAACCGAGAATTATGGCAATCTGAGCATTAAATTCTCTAAAGAAGACAGCCTAAAAAACTACGTAGTTCAACTCTTAACGGAAAAGAATGCTGTTTACAGTGAATTCCCTGTTACCAAAACAATGACTAAAATATTCAATAATATCCCCACCAATAAATTCACTGTTAAAGTTATTGAAGATGCAAATAGCAATGGAGAATATGATACTGGAAATGTAAGGCTAAAAATTCAGCCGGAAAAAAGCTGGTTTTGGGATAAAGAAATTGTTACCAGAGCAAACTGGGATAGGGAAGAGGTGATCGTAATTCCGAAAGGTTTTTATTGAAAAAAACTATTTAAACCACTCCGCATAAATTACATAATTATGTGGCAATTTCTTTAACATCTCTTTCTGCTCATCTGTTAAAGGCTTAATTTTTTTTGCCGGAATACCTGCATATAAATAGCCTGATTCACAAATGGTTCGCTCCAAAACAACAGCCCCTGCCGCAATAATTACAAATTCTTCCACAACAGCATCATCCATTACAATGGCTCCCATTCCAATCAAAACATTGTCTTTTAGTGTACAGCCATGCACCAAAGCATTATGACCAATAGAAACATAATTCCCAATAGTTGTAGCTGCTTTTAAATAAGTAGCGTGAATAACTACCCCGTCTTGTATATTGGTATAATCTCCAATCCTAATATAATTTACATCACCTCTAATTACTGCATTAAACCAAACAGAGCAATGATTCCCTATAGTTACATCGCCAACAAGGGTGCTGTTTTCTGCAATAAAGCAATTGTTGCCCCAAGCTGGACTTTTATCTTTTACTGGAAGTATTAAAGGCATCTTATAATATCGTATCTGTTAAATTTTCTGCGTGATTTGGATAATCTGTGGTATAATGTAATCCCCTACTTTCTTTCCTTTCTGTAGCAGATTTAATTACAATGTAGGCAACTTGAATAAGGTTTCTGAGTTCACAAAGTTTAACGGAAAGTTTTGTCTTTTTATAAAAATCTTCTGTTTCTTCATACAAAAGACCCAACCTCCTCATTGCTCTTTCCAATCTAAAATCAGAACGTACAATCCCAACATAGTCGCTCATCATCTTTTGCATTTCACGCACATTATGTGTTACTAAAATATCCTCATTAGATAGTTGCGTGTTTTTATCATTCCATTCTGGTATACCTTCAGGAATGGTAAATTCAGTCAATCTATCTTTTGAATCTAGATAAATACGATGTGCAAAAACCAATGCCTCCAGTAAAGAATTAGAAGCCAATCTGTTAGCACCATGTAAACCAGTAGAGGTGACTTCGCCACAGGCATATAGACCTCTTAAAGAAGATTTTCCGTTCTTATCAACCATTACTCCTCCACACATATAATGACAAGCGGGTGTAACCGGAATCATGTCTTTCGTCATGTCTAAACCAATAGAGAGGCATTTCGCATAAATATTTGGGAAATGAGTTAAAATATCCTGTTTTTTACGATGCTTTATATCTAAATAAACAAAGTCGTCACCAGATTTTTTCATTTCATTATCAATCGCTCTGGCTACAATATCCCTTGGTGCCAATGAACCACGCTCATCGTATTCATACATAAATTCCACCCCATCTTTCCGCTTTAATACGCCTCCAAAACCTCTTACCGCTTCAGAAATTAAAAAAGACGGATATTCACCTGGATTATATAAAGCAGTTGGATGGAATTGTATAAATTCCATATTTCTGATCTTTGCTTTAGCCCGGTAAGCCATGGCCACTCCATCCCCAGTTGCAATAGTTGGATTAGTAGTAGAGCTATAAATATGTCCTGCACCACCAGCAGCCATTAAAGTTATTTTTGCTAAGAATTTATCAATCTTTCCTGTTTTGGTATCTAAAGCATAAGCACCATAACATTCAATATCTGAAGAATGACGGGTAACTAATTTACCCAAATGATGCTGTGTAATTAAATCGACAACAAAATAATGAGAAAGCAACTCAATATTAGGATTTTCATGAATCTCTGCCAATAAGGCCCTTTCTATTTCAAAACCTGTTATATCCTTATAATGCAGTACGCGATGTTCTGAATGTCCTCCTTCTTTTGCAAGATCATAAACCCCGCCTTTAGTTTTATCAAAGTTAGTTCCGTAAGCTATAATCTCATTAATTCTGTCCGGACCTTCTTTTACTACAATCTCTACAATTTCTTTATCACACAAACCGTCACCGGCAATTAATGTATCCTGAATATGCTTTTCAAAAGAATCTTCTTCTTTATCAACAACTACGGCTACTCCGCCTTGGGCGTACTTAGTGTTAGACTCGTCTTCATTTGATTTGGTAACTATCAGAACTTTACCATGTTTTGCGGCCTTAAGGGCAAAACTTAATCCTGCAATCCCAGATCCTATCACTAGGAAATCAACATTTTTTATATTCATTTTTCAGTTTGTGCACATCTTATGCCATTGTTTATAACAAGGCTTAAAGGTGTTGATTTAATGTATGTAAATTATGAAAAGTTTTAATATTTGTGGATAACTCTCCTATCCGTTTAAACACCTATAAATATTTAAGCTTTTACCCTCCAACTATTCTATAGTAACTAACGTTTATAAAAGTAAAAGCATTCACAGTATAAAAAAGTAAAATTCTTTTTGTATTTTCAAGTAGTTCTGATAATCAATGAGATAATATTAATAATATGTTAACAAGTTGTTAATTCTATTTAACTAATCACTTATCAAAGAAAAAAAGATAGAACTTATACACCATACCAACACCTTAATAAATAATAAGTTCTTCTTATAAAAGTAAATTGTTTGTTATTGGAAAAGTTGAAAAGTCTAAATTTGAATTTCTACATTTGAATAAGAAATAATGAACGCAACAGAAGAAATAAATTTAAAAGGTTACATTGATGAAGCCATTGATCCTACCTTAGACCTCTTTGCAGAGATCGATAGATTAAAGAAGGAAAAGAATGCTGTAATTTTAGCACATTACTATCAAGAATCTGATATACAGGATATTGCAGATTATATTGGAGATAGTTTAGGTCTTTCTCAGGAAGCTGCCAAAACAGATGCCAGTATGATTGTTTTTGCAGGGGTTCATTTTATGGCCGAGACTGCTAAAATATTATCTCCTGATAAAAAAGTTTTGTTGCCAGATAGTAAAGCAGGATGTTCCTTATCTGACAGTTGCCCGCCACATCTTTTTAAAAAATTTAAAGAAAAGTATCCTGATCATTTGGTCATTACTTATGTAAACTGTACTGCCGAATTAAAAGCCTTGAGTGATATTGTTTGTACTTCCAGTAATGCCGTTCAAATTGTAAATAGTTTACCAAAAGATCAGAAAATAATATTTGGTCCGGATAAAAACCTAGGAGCTTACGTAATCAAAAAAACAGGAAGGGACATGGTTTTATGGAATGGAGCGTGTATGGTTCATGAAATTTTTGCCCGTGAGAAAATAACTAAATTAAAAGAAAGACACCCTGAAGCAAAATTTATTGCCCACCCCGAGTGTGAGGAATTAGTTTTAGAAATGGCAGATTTTGTAGGCTCTACAACTGGATTGTTGAATTATACCATCAATAATCCAGCTCAGGAATTTATAGTTGCTACCGAGTCTGGAATTATCCATCAGATGGAAAAATCTAGTCCGAATAAAACTTTTATTCCAGCGCCACCTAATAATGCCTGTGCCTGTAATGATTGCCCGCACATGAAAAGAAATACTTTAGAAAAATTGTACCTCTGTTTAAAAAATGAAATGCCGGAGGTAGATGTTCCACGTGAAATAATTGAAAAAGCCAGAAAACCGATAGAAAGAATGCTTCAGATTTCAGCCGAATTAGGTTTGTAATATTTTTTAAAATATTTGTTAGATCTACCTTCAAAAAATATAATGAAAACAAAAATTCTTATTTTTTTAGCCTTAGCTACCATTTTGTTTTCCTGTAAATCTCAGCAAAAATTTAATGCTAAAATAAAAGCTAAACATGCTCCTGAGGAATTAATTAAAGATTTAGAAATAGTAAGAAATTCTTTAGAAGAAAATCATCCGGGTGTTTATCTCTACACCAGTAAAAAAGAGTTAGATTTTAAATTTGATAGTTTAAAAAAAACTTTAAACGATTCGCTCGTTCCACTTCAATTTTATAGAGAATTAGCACCCATCGTAGCAGCTGTAAAATGTGGACATACAAAGTTGTTTTTCCCTGGTATACAATTAAATAAATTTCAAAAGGATAGTATAAAAAAAGAAGGTTTAAAACCATTATCCCAATTATTTTATTTTGTTGATAGCAATAGACTTTTTATAAAAGCAGTAAGCGATAAAAGTTTGGTAGCACCTATAAAAGGGTCAGAGATTTTAGCTATAGATGGAAAGCCGGCTTCTGAAATCATAAAAAAAACAAAAAGTTTATATTCATCTGATGGTTATAATACAACATTTTATGATCAGGTTTTAGACAAATCTTTTGATGCTTATTACTATCTAGGTTATGGAAAAAGCGACTCTTCTAAACTCACTTTAAAAAGAGCAGAAAGTACTTTTAATTATATTATTAAAACTATAAAACCAGCTAAAGGAGAAAAAAAATTATTGACTCCAGAAGAAATAGGAAAGAAAAAAATTACTGATAAACAGGCCCGTAAGCTAAAATTAAAAAACAGATATAAAGGTTCTGATGATTTTGGAAATCCTTTATTGGATTTAAAATTTGATTCCGTTTTAAATAGTACCGCTATCATGACGGTTAAAAGTTTTTCTTTTAATAAATCGAATTTTAGAAAATTTTTTAGGGAAAGTTTTGAAGAGTTAAAAGAAAAAAACATACAGCACCTAATTTTAGACGTAAGAAATAATGGAGGCGGTAACTTAATGGATTGCAATAGGTTATTTAGGTATTTATATAATCAGCCACATCAATATACCGGAAGAGCTTACATGAATAATGCTTATCTACATTCCATTAAATATCAAGAAATATCTCCTTTTTTAAAAGTGGCTAAAATTATAAGTTATCCAATTAGTGTAGTCGCAAATATTTTTCTTACCCATAAAGATAGTATAGGAATTTATGGATATATCCCAACTACACATCAAAAAAAACCTTTAAAAAAGGGTTTTGAAAATGATTTAATAGTTTTAACCAACGGATATTCATTCTCTGCAACTTCCTTATTATGTGCAAACCTACAAGAAGTTGGTAGAGGAAAATTTGTTGGTGAAGAAACTGGAGGAGGTTATAACCAATGTACCGCTGGCAGTATTCCTTATATAAAATTACCAAACACCGGTTTAAAATTGCGCTTACCTTTAAAAGTCATACAAATTACTGATCAAAGGAAGCTTTATGGAAGAGGTGTTTTTCCTGAATATGAAGTAAAAGAAAGTTTTGAGGATGTATTGCATAAAAGGGATATTATTTTAAATAAGGCTAAGGAACTGGTGAAAGCTCAATAATATAAGCATCCCAATAAATTTTCGCATTTTTGTAGTTCAAAAATGGAGTAAAATGTTTGAGCAGACAGATAAAACAGAGATTGCAAATTTAGGAGAGTTTGGTTTAATAGACCACCTCACCAAGCACATCATCATCAAAAATGAAAGTACTACAAAAGGCGTAGGAGACGACGCTGCTGTGTTAGATTTTAAGGATAAAAAAACATTGATTTCAACAGATATGCTGTTGGAAGGAATTCATTTCGATTTAGCATTTACACCACTAAAACATCTCGGATATAAAGCCATTCAGGTTAACCTTAGTGATATTTATGCCATGAATGGCACTGCATCTCAAGTAACAGTTTCCTTAGGTTTTTCAAGTAAATTTCCATTAGAAGCAATTGAAGAACTTTATGCTGGAATGTTATTGGCCTGTGAAAAATTTAATATTGATTTAGTAGGTGGCGACACCACCTCATCCAGACAAGGCCTAGTGATCTCTATAACCAGTATTGGTTATGCAAACGAGAAAGACATTGTTTATAGAAATGGAGCTGAGGAAGGAGACTTAATATGTGTCTCAGGAGATTTGGGAGGAGCGTATGTAGGCTTGCAATTATTAGAAAGAGAAAAACAAGTTTTTTTAACCAATCCAAATATTCAGCCTGATTTAGAAGGGAAGGATTACATTGTAGAAAGACAGCTTAAACCTGAAGCAAGAATTGATATTGTGGATCTATTGAGAAAGATGGAAATTACCCCAACCTCCATGATAGATGTTTCTGACGGTTTAGCTTCAGAAATTTTGCACATTACACGTCAATCAAAAAAAGGATGTAAGATTTATGAGGAGAAAATCCCATTAGATCCTATGACCTCTGAAACGGCAATAGCGTTTGGATTAGACCCAACCGTTTGTGCCTTAAATGGAGGTGAAGATTATGAATTACTTTTTACCATTAAACAAGCCGATTACGATAGAATGAAACATGATGTAGATATTAGCATCATTGGTTATATTACTGCTGAAAATGAAGGAAATTACCTCATTACTAAAGCAGGAAATGTTCATGAAATTAAAGCACAGGGCTGGAATGCTTTCACTTCTACAAATAGTTAGACATTCATTATAGTCATAAAATTAAAAAATAAATAAATGCTCATCATTAATAGTTACGAGGAATTTGAATCGCATTTAGGCGAAGAAATGGGAATTTCTAATTGGCATACCATTGATCAAAAACAGATTAATCTTTTTGCTGATGCTACCTTAGATCATCAATGGATCCATACAGATCCAGAAAGGGCAGTAACTGAAAGCCCTTTTCAAAAAACAATTGCCCATGGTTATTTAACACTTTCATTGATTCCTTTTTTGTGGAAGCAGGTGGTAAGTATCCAAAATTTAAAAATGGAAATCAATTATGGGATTGAGAAATTAAGGTTTGCGCAAGCTGTTACTGTTGATGCTGAAGTAAGGTTAAAAGTGAAATTAGCTGCCATTGCCAATTTAAGGGGAGTTACAAAAGCAAACATTGGGATAGAATTAGAAATTAAAGATCAAAAGAAACCTGCCTTCACAGGAGAAGTAGTTTTTCTCTATCATTTTATTTAAAACATTGATTATTAAGTATTAAAGTTCATTTAAAATGATTTTTTGAAGAATTTATGTTAAGTTTATTCTTCAATGTTAATTAATAAAGATAAGGTAATAAATATTTGGGCTATCCTATGTGGAGATAAGGAGCATTTCTCCTTTGAAGAAAGAATATACCACAGTTTATCCTACTTGATATTTATATTTTGTGCGATATTAACCATAGTTAATTTAAGTATTGGCTTTACCACCGTAGCCATTATTATCGTCCCAATTATTCTAATTCATTCTTTTATAGTTTATTTAAGTAGGGTTAAAGGTAAATTTAAGTTAGCCATCTTTTTAACCAGTATAGAGTGTAATCTATACATCGGAATTGTCTACTTTTTAAAAGGCGGAATTCACAGCCCTTTATTAGTATGCCTCATCACTACCCTTTTCTTATTGGCAAGTATTGTAGAAATTAAAAAGATAATTATCTACTTGTTTTTTAATCTGATTACGATAGTGCTCATCAGTAGTGTAGAACTTTACTATCCTCAATCCATCTTATCTACTTATAAAAACAGGACAGACATGTACACAGATAATGTGATATCGTACATTCTTGTAAGTTCATTAATTGCCTGTGGGATTTACTTTCTCAGAAAAAACAATCATCAGCAAAAAGCAGCTTTGGAGAATTCCGCAATATCTTTAATTAAAATGAATGATGAAAAAGACAAGCTTTTTTCAATTATTTCTCATGATTTAAAAACGCCACTAAACGCAGTTAAGCAGTATTTAGAATTTCTTAATGAAGGAAATTTAACACCGGAAGAAAGGAAATTTATTGAAGAACAGCTTTTGATTACTACCATAGGCACTCAAAACCTTTTACATAATTTATTAGATTGGTCAAGGAACCAAATTGAAGGACGACCTTTAGCTTTAGAATATCTGAATTTAGAGGAATGTTTAGTTGATACTGTTAAAAATGCAAAGGGCCTGTGTGAAAAAAAGGAAATTACCTTCATTAATGATATTGATAGAGATATAAATTGTTTTCTAAACAAGCATATGATTGAAATGATTGTACGTAACCTGCTCAATAATGCGATAAAATTTACGCATCCTAATGGATATATTAAATTAGCGACTGAGGTTAAAGACAAGATATGCCGAATATCTATAAAAGACGATGGCATGGGTATAGCTCAAGCAGATCAAGCAGATTTATTTTCTTTAAAAATAAAATCATCATCAGGCACTCAAAATGAAAGAGGAACAGGTTTGGGTTTGGTGCTTTGTAAAGAGTATATACAAAAATTGGGAGGCGAAATTGGGTTTGAAAGCGAAGTAGGAAAAGGCAGTACTTTTTACATCACACTTTTATGTGAGTAAGAAAGCTTATTTCAAGAACTGATAGACAATAAAACTTGATACATAAGCCAGAACCAACATATAAAAAAATTGTATTACAGGCCATTTAATATTTTTAGTCTCTCTGTAAACCACGGCCATTGTACTCATACACTGCATGGCAAAAGCATAAAACATCATTAACGAAAACGCTGTTGCAGTGGTAAAAACAACCGCACCTTCAGTATTCTTCGCACCCGCCATTTTCTCTCTCACAGATTCCATTTTAGTGTCATCTCCGTCAACAGAATATAGCGTGGCCATTGTTCCAACAAAAACTTCACGGGCAGCAAAAGAAGTAATTAATGCAATTCCTATTTTCCAATCAAATCCTAAAGGCTTAATAGCAGGTTCAATACTTTTCCCCAACATTCCCGCATAAGAGCTTTCTAACTTTTCAGAAGCCTCTAACCGTTCAATTTCCTGTGGTTGAAATTGACTTAATAGCTCTTTTGATTGGTATTTCTTTTCAATTTTTTCAAAATTATCTGATGGACCATAACTAGCTAAAACCCATAAAATAATGGAAACTGCTATAATTACCTTTCCTGCCTGCGTTACAAAGGTTTTTACACTTTCAAACATGGTGATTCCAACGTTGTTCCACCGGGGCATACGGTAAACCGGTAATTCCATGATAAAGTAACCCCGTATTTTACTCCGTATAATTCCTTTCATTACCCAAGCGACTAATACTGCCATGATAATGCTCAATAAATACATAGACATTAAAGCCAGGCCCTGTAAATTTATAAAGCCAAGCAGCATTTTTTTGGGTACTACTAATGAAATCAATAAGGTGTAAATAGGTAATCTGGCAGAACAGCCCACCAAAGGAGTAACCATAATGGTAATGATCCTTTCTTTCCAGTTTTCGATAGTCCGGGCGCTCATAATAGAGGGTACGGCACAGGCTAAACCACCAATCAAAGGCACAACAGATTTTCCGTTTAAGCCCACTTTCCTCATTAATTTATCCATCATAAAAGTTACCCGAGACATATACCCGGTATCTTCCAAAACGGATATAAACGCAAAAAGCAAAGCAATTTGAGGGATAAATACCATCACGCCGCTTAAGCCTGCTAAAACCCCATCAATCAATAAATCTGTTAAAGCCCCATCAGGTAAATACTGATGCCCCATCTCTGCTAACCATACAAATACGGTTTCTATCAGGAGCATAGGATACTCAGACCACGCAAAAATAGATTGAAAAATTGCAAAAAGTATCACGATAAAAATCGCAAAACCCCATACCTTATGGGTAAGGTAATGATCTATTTTATTGCTGATGTTTTCCTCTAATGCAACTGATTTATAAACTACAGTATCTAATAAAACATCATTTATAAACCCATAACGGGCTATGGTTTCCGCAGCTTGAGACTTTTGAGAATGAAAATCATATTTCTTTTCTAACGACTCAATTTTATTTTTTTGTGCTTTGTTTAAGTAGTTTAAATTTTCATATTGATGGGCAACCTGTAATGCTATATAAGGGTTATTGAGTTGCAACTCTTCAGAAATTTCTCTAATTAAGTCTGGAGCGAGAACTTCCACATCAATAGTAGGTACCTGAATAGCCACTTTTGTGCTGAAGGAAATGGCTTTTTTCAATTCCTCAATTCCTTGGGTTTTCCTTGCCGCTAATGCGATTACAGGGACACTCAACCTGTTCGCTAAAGCATCAATATCAATCTCCATATTGCCTTTTGCGGCAAGATCCATCATATTTAAAGCAATGATGATTGGTAAACCTAAATCTGCGATTTGGGTATACAGCAGTAAATTTCTCTTTAAATTGGTGGCATCAGCCACAATGAGTACTAAATCTGGAAAGGAGGAATTATTTTTATCTGATAAAACTTCAAAAACGATTGTTTCATCTGCACTTTTTGGATAAAGGCTATAGGTACCGGGTAAATCTACAATTTCAATGCTACGGCCATCGGCCAATTTTGAAATACCTGTTTTCTTATCAACTGTAACGCCGGGAAAATTTCCTATTTTTTGATTAAGACCGGTAAGCGCATTAAATATGGTTGATTTTCCGGTATTGGGATTACCTACTAACGCTACTCTTAATTTGTCTTTCAATATTTTGGATTAAACCAATTCTATGGTTGAAGCTTCTCTTCTTCTTAAAGATAATTGATAGCCAGAAACAGAAACAGCGATAGGGTCTCCCATTGGGGCAATACGCTCTAATTTCACAAGTTCACCCGGCAAACAGCCCATTTCCATTAATTTTACCGACATTTCTAAATCAGTAAACTCTTTAATTACACCTTGTTGTCCTATTTCTAGTTGCGATAGCTTCATGGATTGTAAATATGTATTGCGAAAATAAAGCTTATTTAAATTAAATCCAAATAAGAATACAAAGATTCTTAAAAGAATTTTATTTAAAAAAACAAACTATGAATACTTATTGGCCCATTCCTGTTTGAACAGGCAGTTTTTCTTGGCTAAATTTTGGGCATTTACAGCCTTTTTTAAATAGGCTACAACTGCTGATAACCGATGCC
The DNA here is from genome assembly GCA_039918235.1 of Pelobium sp. Taxonomy (GTDB): domain Bacteria; phylum Bacteroidota; class Bacteroidia; order Sphingobacteriales; family Sphingobacteriaceae; genus Pseudopedobacter. The sequence goes on along the minus strand of JBDSHZ010000043.1, from coordinate 17,431 downwards.
ATTAAGATGATAAAAGACAGTTTAATTAGCTTCTTCATGTTGTTTAGATTTTACCCTTCTTTTCATTACATAAAAACTGCGGTGCAGAAGTAAATAACTAAACACACCCATTCCCAAACCCACCATATCTGCAAAGAAATCCCACCATTCTGCAGATCGGTAAGTAAAAACTTTCCACTGCAAAAGTTCGATTCCGCCACCCAAAATAATATTGATGAGTACAATTTTAATGATGGTTAGTATACGGTAATTGAAGCTGTTTTGTTGTCGAATTTTTCCATAAAACAGAAAAACCGTTAATACAAAGAAGAAACCAAGGTGTGCCATTTTATCAAAACCTTCAAAAAAACGTTCTGCACTTGGCAAATCACTAGTAGGCAAATCACAAAGAATCAGGACCAGCATAGCCCAAAGAATAGCCGGCCACTGAAACCTTAAAGTTTTAAACATAATTAAACGCCAATTAGGCTTTTATAATCATCAGCAGAAAGTAGGCCATCTGCGCTTTGCGCTAAAGAAATTTTCACCATCCATCCTTCTCCATAAGGATCAGAATTTACCAATTCAGGATTAGCGTCTAAAGATGCATTTACTTCCAACACCGTTCCTGCTAATGGCATAAACAGATCTGAAACTGTTTTAACGGCCTCAACTGTGCCAAAAACGTCACCTTCGGCAACTTCTTTACCCACGGTATTGATATCTACATAAACAATATCACCCAATTCACGTTGCGCAAATTCAGTAACACCAACAAAGGCTTCATTGCCCTCCACCCTGATCCATTCGTGATCTTTAGTGTACTTTAATTCTGAAGGAAAATTCATATTCTAAAATTTGAGGTAAAAATAAGAGGAAATTTTTAAACCTAGCTATAATCTAAATTAAAGTTCTTTTACAAAATCTGCCATTGCTTGGCCAGGGTTTTCCGTTCTCATAAAATTTTCTCCAATCAAAAAACCATTAAAACCTGCTGATTTCAACAGTTTAATAGTTTCTGCATTGCTGATGGCACTTTCGGAAATCTTTAAAAATTGTGAAGGAATCACTTTTGCCAGAGATAGCGATGTGTTAATGTCTACTGAAAAATCTTTAAGGTTACGATTGTTCACACCCACTACATCCAGATAAGGATTTAAGCTTCTATCTAGTTCATCAAGATTATGTACCTCTAAAAGTGTACTTAAACCTAAAGATTTAGCCAGTTTTGCAAACGTCAGAATTTCTGAAGGCGTTAAACAGGCGGCAATTAATAGGATAATATCAGCACCTAATGCTTTAGCTTCAATAATCTGATATTCGTCAACCATAAAATCTTTTCGCAGAATAGGGATTTGATTCACTTTTCTGGCAGCAATTAAATCATCCTCATGACCCATAAAAAAATCATGATCTGTTAAAACAGATAAAGCCGATGCACCCGCAGCTGCATAGCCAGTTGTCACTTCCTCAACAGTTACCTGATCGTTAATAATTCCCTTAGAAGGAGATTTCCTTTTAAATTCCGCAATGATTCCGGTTTTAGAAGGATCAGTTAAAAAGTCTTTTAAGGAAAAGGTTTCTCTTTTAAAAGTATCGTTGGCTTCTAATTCTTTGATGCTTTTTTTTGCCTTTGCTTCGGCTACTTCTTCTTTTTTGCGGGCAACTATTTTGTCTAAGATGTTCATTTTTTTAAGCTGAAGGCTTAAAGCAAAAGGCTTAAGCGCTATTTTGTAGTTTAATTTCAATCATTCTTTCCAACAGGCAATTAGCTTTGAGCTTTCTGCCTTCTGCTAATTGTTAAGCCAATTAGCAATCATTTCCTTTCCAAATTCTGTCAATACAGATTCTGGATGAAATTGTACACCTCTAACATCCAAAGTATGATGACGTAAACCCATCATCACGCCTTTTTCGTCTTCGGCGGTAATTATTAATTCTTTCGGAAGGCCTTCAGTTTTTACTGCCCAAGAATGGTAACGGCCTACTTTGAAATTTTGTGGCAATCCTTTAAAAAGAATTTCATTTTCATCTTTTATATCGATGCTGGTGGCTGTCCCGTGAACAGGTTTTGATAAATTATACAATTCACCACCAAAAACTTCTGCAATGGCTTGCTGCCCTAAACAAACGCCTAAAATACTTTTTGTAGCAGCATAAGTTTTGATTACTTCTAATAATAAGCCAGCTTCAGAAGGAATCCCTGGTCCTGGGGAAAGTAAAATTTTGTCAAAAACAGCTACTTCTTCTAATTTAAATTTATCATTCCTCCAAACTTCCGCATCATGATCTAACTCATTAAGCAAGTGGACCAAATTGTAGGTAAAGGAATCGTAATTATCTATAACCAGTATTTTCATTAATTTAGATATGAGATGTTAGATATGAGTATGGAGGTGATTTTCATTTTTATAGATTTAAATTTCTTGAGCTTGTTTTATGGCATTTCTTAAGGCTGCAATTTTGTTGTTTACCTCATTCAATTCAGATTCTGGATCAGAATCAGCAACAATTCCTGCTCCAGCCTGATAATGGAGGCGATTGTTCTTGCTTAAAAAAGAACGGATCATGATGGCATGGTTAAAATCTCCGTTAAAACCCATAAAGCCAATTGCGCCACTATAGAAACTCCGTTTCCCTTTTTCATACTGATCAATTAATTCCATTGCCCTATACTTTGGTGCACCGCTTAAAGTACCGGCCGGGAAAGTATCAGCAACAATTTTAAAAGGATTTACCCCCTCTTTTAATTTGCCACTTACTTTAGAAACTAAGTGAATTAAGTGAGAATAGAACTGTACTTCTTTATAGGCTTTCACTTCTACATTTTCACAATGACGGCTTAAATCATTCCTTGCCAAATCTACCAGCATCACATGTTCTGCAGATTCTTTTGGATCATTTTCCAACTTTTCAGCAATGATTTTATCTTCGATATCATTACCTGTTCTTTTAAAAGTGCCGGCAATAGGATAAATAGAGGCTATTTTGTTTTTTATAGTCAATTGAGCCTCGGGCGACGACCCAAAAATTTTGAAACTGCCATAATCAAAGTAGAAAAGATAGGGAGAAGGATTGATGGAGCGTAAAGCTCTGTAAACATTAAACTCATCACCTAAAAAGGAGGTTTGAAAAGCTCTAGAAGGCACAATTTGGAAAACATCACCACGGTAAATATGCGTTTTCATTTTTTCTACTAAAGCTTTAAACTCTTCATTTGTCAAGTTAGAGCTTTCTTCTCCTTGTGTTTTAAAATGATATTCAGGAAAATTTTTGTTTTGGATGAGGTATTCAATCTTGTCTAAACCGTTTTCTTCCTTTTCAAAATCACTCTCATTTTTTACAATATGCAGCTCGTTTTTAAAATGGTCAATGGCAATGATATAGCGGTAAATATGATACTGAAAAGTTGGGATTTCTCTTTCGTTATGATCATCTTTCTTTAACTTGATATCTTCAAAATATTCAACCGCCTCGTGAGTAAAATACCCAAATAAACCATCTGAAATAAATTTCAAATCAGTATCGGCATTACTCTCAAACTGCTTTCTGAAGGCATAAACTTCCTCGGTTAAATTAAACTGTTTTAAATTTTCTGAACTCCCGTCTGGATAAGTTTTCTTTAACACTCCGTTTGCAATCATGATTCCGGCAATTGGATCACAACAAACATAACTCATGCTGTTTTCCCGGCTATGGTAGTCAGAACTTTCTAGGAGCAGGCTATTTGGAAAGACATCCCTTAAGCGTAAATAAATACTAACCGGAGTGGTGGTATCTGCTAATAGCTTTTTAAAACTGACTTTTAATTTAAACTTCTTCATGTTTATTTATTCTATTTACAAAAAAGGCAAAAAAAAACCCGACGGTTTAGCGTCGGGTATATTTGTTTAGGTTGGGTTTAATTCTTTTTAAACTATACAAATAAGCTTAGCCGATGCTACTTCTAATGAGCGCCACCAACCTTTATTTGTATATCTGTTTTTTATCATTGCGTTGCAAAAATATAAAGAAAATCGACTTTTGGAATTTTTTTTTAAAATAAATCAAAAAACACCCTTTTTACATATTATACCAAGGGTTACGATCTTTCATCGTAAAAATGGCTAAAAGAACAATCACAATAGCCAAAGTGTAGTAGATATAGATTGCTCTATGCTTTGCTTTTGTTTCTATTGCTTTTTTAGCTTTTGAATAGCCAATAGTGATTAAAATGATGGCTAAAATCATCATTGAAATATGTTCTACATTCCAATACCTGAAAGTTGGGTCACTCATTTTAGAGAAATCAACATTAGGGCTGACAAAATATAAACCTAAACCTAACAGCAATTGGGTATGTGCTGAAATCAATGCAAATAAATTTATTTTTTTATTTGTAGGCGTGTACGGTTTGCTGCCAGCGGCAATTGCCTGAAAGATTGAAAGTAAGACCAATATCAAGACTACATATCTTAATATGGAGTGAAGGTGTAATAATCCTGTATACATAGTTTTTTTTAAGCAAATATAAGATAAAAAAAAGCGGAGCGTAAATAAATACAGCTCCGCTAACCCTCACTCATCAATATTCTTTATAAAACACTTTAATTTAACCTAAAACTATATTTTCATAGACGTCTTCACATACGACGTAAAGTGCTAGATAGATGTTAGCTACACAAAAAAATTACACAGTTAATTTCGGGATTTATAGCAATTAACTGTTCAAATATTTAGATTTAGTTTCTAAAATTTTTGTACATGAAAAAAATTATACTTTTACTATTTTCTTTATCATTAGTTTTCTTGGTTAAAGCCCAAGAAACTTATCCGGTAAACGGCTCAGCGGATATCCGTTCAGGGAAATTTGCATTTACTAATGCAAATATTGTCGTCAGTGCCGATCAAATTATTTCTAATGGTATTTTAGTGATTAAAGACCATAAGATTGAAAATGTTGGAGCTGGCATCAGCATTCCAAAAGGCTATGTAGTGATTGATTTAAAAGGGAAATTTATTTATCCTTCTTTAATTGATGCTTTCTCAGGTTATGGAATACCAGAAACACCCCGCCAAAGCTTCAGCTTTAGAACTGCTCCAATTTTTACTTCAACAAAAGAAGGAGCATATAGCTGGAACGAGGCCATTAGACCAGAAATGCATGCCAATACCATTTTTAATATCGATAGCAAAAAAGCTGATGAGCTTAAAAAGAATGGATTTGGAACTGTAAATACAGTAATTAAAGACGGTATTGCAAGAGGAACTTCGGTGGCGGTAACATTGGGTTCAGAAAGCTCAAACTTGGTGATTTTAAAAGGAGAAACTGCAGCTAATTATTCTTTTAATAAAGGAACAGCTAAAACAAATTACCCTAGCTCATTAATGGGTGCTATTGCCTTGATAAGACAAACTTACTTAGATGCGCAGTGGTACAAAAATCAAAACAAAGAGTATAATATCTCTTTAGAAGAGTTTAATAAACAGCAAACCTTACCTCAAATTTTTGAAGTTGGAAGTTGGGAAGATATCTTAAGAGCCAACAATATTGCCAATGAGTTTGGGAAGAAATATATTTTCAAATCCGGAGGTGATGAATACCAAAGAATTAATGATATTAAGGCTTTAGGCGCTAAGTTTATTATTCCACTAAACTTCCCGAAAGCTTTTGATGTAGAGGACCCAGCTGACGCAAAGAATGTCACTTATGCGCAAATGAAGAATTGGGAACTTGCGCCTACCAATCCTGCAGTAATGGAAAAAGCAGGAATTGATTTTGCAATTACTGCTGACGGTTTAGAGAGCTCAAGAGATTTCTGGACAAATATTAGAGCAGCAATTGATAATGGATTAACGGTTAAACAAGCTTTAAAATCTTTGACAGAGACGCCTGCTAAAATATTGGGTATTGAAAATGTGGTAGGAACAATTTCTAAAGGGAAAGAAGCTAATTTCCTGATCACTTCAGACTCTTTGTTCAAAAAAGGGAATATCATTTTTGAAAATTGGATACAGGGAGAGCGTAATATTGTTGCCCAAATGGATGTAAAAGACCTTAGGGGAGATTACAATTTAGTAATTGCCGGAGTTGGGGCTTTAACCATGAAAGTTGGAGGAACCGTTGGTGCCTATGATTTAAACATAGAACGTACCGGTGCGGATAGCGTTAAAGTAAAAGGAACGTTGGGCAGAAACGGAGATTTGATCAACATGTTTTTTGATTTAAAGAAAAACCCCAAAGGAGACCTTAGACTTTCTGGATATTTGGATAAAATTAATCCAATTACTTTTAAAGGGGAGTCTGTTACAGGAGATGGTACAACCGGAACTTGGAGCGCAACTTTGGCAACTCCTTTTAAAGAACGTGAAAAAAAGGAAGACCCTAAAACACCAACACCTAAACTTGGTCCCATCATTTATCCATTTGTTGCTTTTGGAAATACTGAAGTTCCTAAACAGGAAACAATATTATTTAAAAACGCCACCGTTTGGACCAATGAGAAAGACGGCATCCTAAAAAACACGGATGTGCTGATTGAAAACGGAAAGATCAAAAGTATTGGAAAAGATTTAAGTGCAACTGGTGCAAAAGTAATTGATGCAACAGGGAAGCACCTAACTCCGGGTATAATTGATGAACATTCCCACATTGCAATAAGTAGAGGAATTAATGAGGGTACGCAAGCGGTGACTGCTGAAGTTAGAATTGGAGATGTAATTGATTCTGAAGATATCAATATTTATCGTCAGTTGGCAGGCGGAGTAACTACATCGCATATTCTTCACGGTTCTGCAAATCCTATAGGCGGGCAAACTCAATTGCTTAAATTGAGATGGGGAAAAACGCCAGAAGAGATGAAATTCAAAGGATGGGAAGGATTCATCAAGTTTGCTTTAGGTGAAAATGTAAAACAGAGTAACGCAGGAGATTTTAACAGCATTCGTTTTCCACAAACACGTATGGGTGTGGAGCAAGTTTATGTAGATGCCTTTACCAGAGCAAAACAATATCAAGCAAATTGGAGTGCGTATAATGCCACAAAAAATAAAGCTGGCTTAACCGCCCCAAGAAAAGATTTAGAATTAGAGGCATTAGTAGAGATTTTAAATGATACCAGACACATTACCTGTCACTCTTATGTACAGTCAGAAATTAATATGCTGATGAACGTTGCAGATAGTATGGGCTTTAAGATCAATACTTTCACACACATTTTAGAAGGATATAAAGTTGCCGATAAAATGGCTGCCAGAGGAATTGCTGGTTCAACCTTCTCTGATTGGTGGGCATATAAAATGGAAGTTTGGGATGCTATTCCTTATAACGGAAAGTTAATGCATGATGCTGGTGTTTTAGTAGCTTTTAACTCTGATGATGCTGAAATGGCCAGAAGGTTAAATCAGGAAGCCGGTAAAGCGGTAATGTACGGTAATGTAAGTCAGGAAGAAGCTTTCAAGTTTGTGACTTTGAACCCTGCTAAAATGTTGCACATTGATAATAAAGTAGGAAGTGTTAAAGCAGGAAAAGATGCTGATTTAGTGTTATGGTCAGACAATCCTTTATCTGTTTACGCAAAAGCCGAGAAAACATTTGTGGATGGAATTCCATATTGGGACATGGTTAAAGACACTCAGAAAATAATGGACCTTAAAAAGGAAGAAGGCCGTTTGATTCAGAAAATGTTAGACTCAAAAAATGGCGGAAGCAAAACACAACGCCCAGCTTTTACAAGACCAACTTTGGATACTTGTGATACCATTGAAGAGGATTATCAGACTAAGGCAAATTCTAAATAAGCAACAGGTGCTCAATTTTAAAATTCAGAAAATGAAAAAATTTATATATCAATTCCTAGCATTAAGCATAGCAACTACGGCAGCTTTTGCGCAGGCAACTATATCTCCAGCAAAAAAACAATCGGGAACAATTGCGATTGTTGGAGGAACCATCCATGTAGGGAATGGAAAAGTAATTCAGAATGGTACGATTATCTTTTCTAATGGAAAAATTACTTCTGTAAAAGAAGGAAGTGCCGTTCCGCAGGATATCGTAGTTATCAAAGCAGATGGCAAACAAATCTATCCTGGTTTTATTGCTCCTGTAAATGATATGGGATTAGTGGAAGTAGAATCGGTAAGGGCTACTTTAGATGCGCAGGAAGTTGGGTCAATAAACCCCCATGTACGCTCTATAATTGCCTATAATACAGACTCTAGAATCATTCCTACGGTTAGATCAAACGGCACATTATTGTCTCAACCCACTCCGGAAGGAGGTACTGTTTCTGGTACTTCTTCCATAGTACAGTTAGATGCTTGGAACTGGGAAGATGCCGCTTACAAAATGGACATGGGTGTGCATTTCAATTGGCCAACATCGCAACAAAGAGGCGGTGGAAGAAGATTTGGAGGTCCAACTCTTTCTGAAGAGCAACAAAAAGAACGTTATCAGAATCAAATTTCTGAATTGAAGAATTATTTCTCTCAGGCAAAAGCCTATGCCGCCACTAAGCCAGAAGTAGTAAACGCTAGATTTGAAGCAATGGCTGGCTTGTTCAGTGGAACTAAAAAGGCTTTTGTAAATGTTGACAACCAAAAAGACATCATTGTAGCCGTAAAATTCCTTGAAGAATTTGGCATAACGCCAGTATTGGTAGGCGCAGCAGATGCAGTTGAAATCACCGGTTTTTTAAAAGACCACAATATTCCTGTGATTATGAAAGAAAGCCAAGCTTTACCCGGAAATAATGATGATGATGTTTATCTTCCTTACAAAACAGCAAAAATTTTGCATGATGCAGGAATTTTAATTGCCATGAGTATTAATGGTTATTGGCAACAGCGCAACCTCCCTTTTATGGCGGGTACAGCGGCAGCCTATGGTTTAACTAAAGAAGAAGCATTGGCAACCATCACTTCTAACACCGCGAAAATTTTAGGGATTGATGCAATTACAGGCACACTAGAAGAAGGAAAAGATGCTAATATTGTTATTTCTGAAGGAGACGCTTTAGATCAGTTAACCAATAGAATTACCCAGGCTTACATTCAAGGGAGAGCTATTGATTTAAACAATGTTCAAAAGCAACTTTATAAAAAGTATGCTGATAAATATGGTATAAAAGCTGAATAGTTTTTTATACTAATTAGCTAGTGTAAATCCCTGAAAACGTAAAAGTTTCAGGGATTTATTTTTCATACCAATAGTTTAAAACTAGGCACTTTCATTGAATCTAGGTTTAGCTTTTAAAAAGATTTAGCCACTAATTCACGAATAAGCACTAATTATTCGTGAAAATTAGTGTATTCGTGGCTAATAAAAACTATAGATTTCCAGGCTTTAGGGATTTACTTTTTAAAAATTGAGCGGGAAATTTTTAGTTTAATAATTAAAAGGAGTGAGTAGAATTATTTATTTTTGATGCTAAAAGTAAAAGTTAATGTCTGAGCAAAATCCCTGGAAAACCCTTTCTAGCAAAATAATTTATGATAACCCTTGGATTGGCTTAACCGAACATCAAGTACTCAATCCTTCTGGAGGAAAAGGAATTTACGGAGAAGTACATTTTAAAAATTATGCAATTGGCATTATTGCGATTGATGATAAAGACAACATTTATTTGGTAGGTCAGTACCGGTTTCCTTTAAAACAATATAGTTGGGAATTGCCAGAAGGTGGCGGGTCATTAGATGGAGATCCTTTAGACGATGCAAAAAGAGAACTATTGGAAGAAACAGGTTTAGTGGCTAAACAATGGGAAGAAGTGATGAGAATGCACCTTTCTAACTCTGTGAGTGATGAACTTGGAATCTTATATTTGGCAAAGGATTTTGAACAATTTGAACCAGAACCGGAAGACTGAGCAGTTGATTGTTAAAAAAGTACTTTTTGAAGAAGCTTATCAAATGGTAATGAACGGAGAAATAACAGATTCTTTAAGTGTAGCTGGAATTCTGAAAGTTAAGCTCTTAAGGGAAGGTTTTTAAATCTTTGGCATATATTTGTATTTATGAGCAGAATCGTTGGTTTTATCCTCAGTCCATTACATCATTTTTTATTCTTTTTCTTTTTAGTCGTTTTTCATCCAATTCAATGGATAGCGCTGAAGCTTGGCGGCTACAACGCTCATAAAAAATCGGTTGATGTAATGAACTTTTTTTTGATCAGCTCTTATTATGCGCTGGGATGTGCTGTAAGTTTTACAAATAAATATCAGTTACCAACAGACCGTCCCATCATTTTTATAGCTAACCACCAAAGCATGTATGACATCCCGCCTTTGATTTGGTTTTTAAGAAAGAATCATGCGAAATTTATTTCTAAAGTAGAACTCACAAAAGGAATACCCTCAATTTCTTTCAATTTAAAATATGGCGGAGGCGCAAATATTGATAGAACTGACAAAAAGCAATCTGTGGGAGCAATTTTGAAATTGGGCGAGCGGATGCAAAAAAATAATTGGTCTGCAGTAATTTTTCCTGAAGGCACAAGGTCAAAAGATGGCAAAATAAAAGACTTTCAAGTAGGTGGAATTGCAACTATTCTTAAAAAGGCACCCAATGCTTTAATTGTTCCAGTCGCTATTGAAAACTCTTGGAAAATTGTTAAAAATGGACTGGTTTGGTTACATGCCTTTGTGCCAATGAAATTAACCGTTTTAGCCCCGATAGAGCCAGCCGGAAAGGATTTTGAAAACTTGGTAAAAGAAGCAGAACTTTCAATTAAGAAAGTAGTAGAAGCTTAGCTAGATATTCTTATCCTCAATCATTTTAAAGAAATAATCCCGATGCGTATCTCCTATCGGGATAATTTTGTCTGCTATTGAAATACGGCTACGCTCAATACTTTCAATTTTATCTAAAGCTACTATATATGATTTGTGTACCCTTACAAAGCGATGATCAGGCAAGCCCTCATCAATTTTCTTCATACTTTGCAACGTAATAATTCTTTCTGTTTTGGTATAAATAGAGATATAATCTTTAAGCCCTTCAATAAATAAAATGTCATTCAAATAAATTTTTTGGATCTTATATTCCGTCTTTACAAATATAAAATCATTGGCAATAGGCAAAGGCGCCTGCACTTTTACCTCAGTTGCTGGCATTGGTTGTGAAGGGATCAAACAGAATAATTCTTGCGCTTTTTGGGCAGCTTTATAAAAACGGTCGAAGGCGATGGGTTTTAATAAATAGTCAACCACATTATGCTCGTAACCTTCTAATGCGTATTGAGGATAAGCCGTAGTTAATATCACTTTACATTTATTATTAGCGATTTTAAGAAACTGCATTCCTGTTAATTCAGGCATTTGTACGTCTAAAAAAACAAGATCAATATTGCCCTCTTGTACTGCGGTTAGTGCCTCAATAGGGTTTTGAAAACTCTTTACTAAAGTTAAGAACGGAATCTTCGAAATATAATCTTCAATAATATCTATAGCCAAAGGCTCGTCGTCAACAACCAGGCAATTAATCATGCTATAAATTTAAATATAATTCGGAATAATAGTCGTTTTCTCTGTTTTCAATAGTGAGTTTATACTTTTGTGGGTAAGTAAGTTCTAATCTTCTTTTAACATTCACCATTCCAATGCCACCTGTTTGATCTTTATTCTGATTATTTTTTTTGTTTTTGATGGTGAAGAGGAGGCTATCCTCAAAAACAGAAATATTGATGTGAATTGGATTTTTCTCATCGGTTGCTAAACCATGTTTAAAAGCATTTTCTACAAAGGAAATCAAGATTAACGGCACAATATGTTGACCCGCTATCTGTCCTTCTACTTCCAAAACCACATAAGCATTTCCTTTAAACCGCAATTTTTGTAATTCGATAAAGCTCTTTAAATAGATAATTTCTTTTTCTAATTCTACCCTGTTATCATTACTCTCATACAGCATATAGCGCATAATTTCTGAAAGCTTTAAAATAGCGTTGGGTGTGGCGTCAGATTTTTGATAGGCTAAAGAATAAATATTATTGAGAGCGTTAAACAGAAAATGAGGATTGATCTGCGACTTTAAAAAAGCCAGTTCGGCGGTTAAACTTTGTTTTTCCAGATCAGATTTTTCCCGCTCATTAAAAAACCAATCTACTGTAAACTTATAAGCCGTACTTAGAAACAGAAAAAAACCATTGGTCACAAAAGTACTAAAAATCAAACTCTGAGGGTCATTAAACAACATTTCTCGGTCTTTGATTATCATTTTTAACCCACTAACTTTATACATATAAAATATGAAACCGTATTTAATAGCTAGGAATGAAACCACAATAATTAAACACGCAAACATCCAAAGGAAGAATTTTCTTTTATCTAAAGTTATTGGAATGATGAGGTAGAGGTTGGTATAGAATATAACAGCATTAAGAATAGATAAGCCAATAAAAAGGATATACTTACCCATGCTGGAATCAAAACCTGCAGTAGCAACAAAGGTGAATAACGTGATGAGGAAAATCCACACCATGGTATGCAAGGAAAACTTTTGTAATGCGGTCATGAAATAAAATTAGGGAAAGAATTTCTTAATACGGCATCTTTAGACCAACGCCTTGTTTTTATCTACCAACTGGAAAAAATAGCAAAAAAGGAGCTCATCGTCCCTTAATCCTGTTCGTCTTCAAATAATTACCATTGGTCTAATAGATTTTATCAGCCTAAAAATTAGTTGAATATTTGATCATCAAAAGAAAACAACATGAAAAAGTTATCCACTTCCGTATCTCCATTCTTAATGATGATTTTACCAGTAGTATTATTTATTGGTTTATCTTTAACAATGAAAAGTAGCTATTCTCCTCAAGAAGAGTTCAGTAGCATAAGTGCACCATCTAAAACAACTATAATAATGAAGGTAGGTGAGCAGTCTTTGGTAAGATTTTTACTAAGAAAGTAAATATTTACTTTCTTAGTAATTTATATGTTATTAGACAGTATTAGAACTGATAAACCAAGGCATTAATATTCATACCCGCACCTACCGAGGCGAAAAGTACAACATCCCCATCTTGAATTTGATGACCGTCTAATTCTTTTTTAAGGATCAAATCTAACAGTGTTGGGATAGTAGCAACAGAAGAATTCCCGAGTTTTGCGATAGACATTGGCATAATGTTTTCAGGAGGTGTATCCAAATCATAAAGCTTAAAAAACCGCTTTAATATAGCTTCATCCATTTTTCCGTTGGCCTGATGGACCAAAACCTTTTTAATTTTCAGAAAATCTATTCCAGCTTTTTCTACCGCAGTTTTCATAACCAATGGCACATTTGTTAAAGCGTATTCATACACTTTTCTTCCCTCCATTTTAAGGTATAAATCTTCAGGCGTATTATAGGCTAAGTTGCTAGAAGCTTCCATTTTTAAAAACCAGGTCTGGTCTTGTGTGTGAGTTTGTGATTTGTGACTGAGAATCCCACCCTCCTTATTTTGTGATGCAGAAAGTATAGTGGCACCGGCGCCATCAGAATAAATCATACTGTCCCTATCATGAGGATCAATAATTCTTGATAAGGTTTCTGCTCCAATCACCATTACTTTTTTTGCATCACCTGATTTGATATAATAATCAGCCTGAATCATTCCCTGTAACCATCCCGGGCAACCAAAAGGTAAATCATAAGCAACACAATCCGGGTTCTTAATTCCTAGTTTAAACTTTACACGGCTGGCCAAGGTAGGAACCATATCGGTTCTGTTGCCACCAAATTTAATGTCTCCAAAATTGTGAGCAACTATAATATAATCTAGCTCTTCAGGATTTTCACCAGAGCTTTCCAAAGCATCTTTCGCAGCTATAAATGCTAAATCGGAAGTGACCTGCTCGGCAGCCGCATAACGTCTTTCTTCAATCTCTGTTATTGCTTGAAACTTATCAATAACATCCGCATTTTTCCTTTTTACAAGAGAGCCGTCTCTTTCATAGAATGAATTAGAGATAAAATCTTCGTTTTTTACAATATTTTTAGGAATGCATTTTCCAGTGCCACTAATAAAAGAACTGATTTTGCTATACATAAGCTATAATTTAGACTAAAAACGATTTTAGTATAAAGGTAGGAATAATATTTTAATAGACAATTGGTGGTCTTTTATAATTTAGTTTGATTATGAAAATTAATAAAACAATCTGAAGAACTAAAATAATAAATCCTACTATCAATCAAACAGATTTAATTGTTTATCTCTCTTAAGAAAATGATCAAAGCTGAGCGGTTTAATGTTTTGGTTAGGCATATATTTTTTTACAGACAGTTTAAACAATTGGTGAATTGCCATCGCTTCATTTCCGTCACCAGCCATTCTTTTTCCCCATCTTGAATCATTTAAATTACCATCGTGGCAAGCCGCAATTTGGTGTAGTACTTTTTCGGCTTTATCCGGAAAAGCTTTAAAAATCCAATCCTTAAAAATAGCTGCTGTCGCCCCATTTAATCTCACTATGGTGAAGCTAGCGGATTGTGCACCAGCTTTTGCGGCTTCTTTGATAATAGTAGGAATTTCATCACTATTTAAACCTGGAATTATTGGCGCTACCATCACCCTTATTGGGATACCTTTTTCTGCTAACTTTTCTATTACTTTTAATCTTCCTTTTCCGGTAACCGTTCTTGGTTCTAATTTTAACCTCAGCTCTTCATTTAACGAAGTAATGCTTACGTTAACATGAATAAGATTTAGTTTGTTTAATTCCTCTAACAAATCAATATCTCTTAAGATAAGGTTGTTCTTAGTAATGATACTTACCGGATGTTTATACTTTAAAAATACTTTCAACAGAGACTGTGTAATTTTAAATTTTCTTTCCGCTGGCTGGTAGCAATCGGTATTGCCAGAAAGCATGATTACCTGTGGTTTATAATTTTTATTTTGAAATTGTTTTTCTAGCAATATTGTGGCATCGGGTTTATAAAGAATTTTCCTTTCAAAATCTAGCCCTGCACTAAAGCCCCAATATTCATGGGAATTTCTCGCATAGCAATAAATACAGCCATGTTCACAACCTTGGTAAGGATTAATAGAATATAAAAATGGAATATCAGGACTGTTGCTTACGCTGATGATTTTTTTTGGAGATTCTTTGAGAAACGCTGTAGCACAAGATTCTATGAAGGGTTCATCCAATCCTTCAATATTTTCTGTACTGAATTTTTGTTGATGAAATTTATTGTTTGGATTAGATTGTGAGCCTCTGCCTTTTAAAAAAGTATCTTTTTCATGAAATTCCATAACCCAAATTTGCTAATAATTTTAGCAAAAAGCGAGGGAATTACTTTTTAATAATGAAGGTAATAGCAGTTCCTTTATTCAGCTCACTTTCAATATTTACTGTAGCATTTATCATTTGCGATCTTTTTTCAATATTACTTAAACCTATCCCGTTATTATTGAGCTTAAGAATATCAAAACCAATCCCATTGTCTTCAATTGTTAAGAAATCTTGCGAATCATCAGTGTCAAAAGTTATTTTTATTTGAGTTGCTTTAGCATGTTTTATAACATTATTCATGATTTCTTGAATCATCCTAAAAAGAATAATTTTATTATTTTCATTAACGATAGAAATCTTGTTTTTTATAATCAGTTCTGTTTTATAATCTCCAGATCTTTCCAGTTTTTCTAATTCGTTTTTAATTGCTACTTCCAGCTCTACCATCATAATTCTTTCTGGATTTAAGCTTTTGCTCAATCCCCTTAAATCGTTCATGGCTTTTGAAAGTAACTCTCTTGTAAAAGCTCGCTTTTCTAAATCTACAGTTACAATAGAACTTACATTAAGAGAAACTAGGCTTAAAATCTGTCCAATATTATCATGAATTTCTTGACTAATGTGCCTTAAGGTTTGCTCCTGAATCTCTATCTGAGATTCTAATAAAGTTTGCTCATAAATTTTTTTCATTTCCTCTTTCTCACGTTTCATTCTTCTCTTTTTGTTATTGTAATAAACAAGCGTAACCATAAACATTACGCCTAAAAAGATGAGAAATATGATAATGGAAATGATAATGAATATTATTTCATCGTTTGCTTTTTGCATAGAAAAAATCCGTAGGAGTAACAACTGTACAGTACCACACAAAGCACCGGCATTAAATATCTATAAACTCTGGTTCCGTTAATTTGCAAATCATAAAGGATTGTAAATTCTCTTAGTCCAATTACAACTAATGCTCCTAAAGAAAAAAGTAGCGTTCCTCCACAAATCCAAAAATAAGGTTCTTTTAAAAAATTTACATCTATATCGTCCCTAACAGCCAGTTTAAATAAAATCATCACGCTAAAGAAGATATTAATGAGCTGATTTAAAACAAAGCTGTAATTGTTAAATTCAAAAAGACCCTGAAATAGAAAACAGTTAATAAAAGCCAAGATTAAAACCAAAGCGGAGAAAACTTTAAAGATTACTTTGGCTATAGCTTCTAAATTGAGCATCCGATAGAAAATATAAAACTGTACAGGGAAACTGACTAAAAAAAATATATTGTAAACAATATCGTTTCTTCCCAATCCTGTCCATAATTTCCAATTAGAAGCCAAAATTTCTACTACTACGGTTAATAACAAAAGGAAGCTATATGCTTCCAATCGTCGTTTTTTTAATTCGGGATAAAAGACTATCGACAGAATTAAACTAAGTATAAAAAAAAATGATAATAATGAAATATCACAGCCTAAGGTGTTAATTCGGCATAATTTAGTGGCGCAATCTCCTCTATTCCTCCATCTTTTCCACTAGCGGGTTTGGTGCTAGGTTTACCTCCTTTATGAGGCCACATAATAGCAGTTAATCTTCCTGGTTTTGCATCAGGCATATCAGAAGGAATATTTTTTGGATAAACCCCGAAGAAGATCTTTATCTCATCAGAATTATTTTGCAAATCATGATTGTTTAAATAGTCTCTCAGTTTTGCGGTATTAAAAGATACGCAATTGGTTTGTTTTGCATGAGAATCAACACCCAAATTTTTCATTAATTCATGGTATTCCTTAATACATTCTAAAGCAAATTCTTTTTTAATTTCTTTCATGAGTTTAAGTTTTTAATGATTGGTAAATACTAAGATAGCATCACTAATTCATTTTTTCAGAAATTAACCAAAAGAATAAGCTAAAAAGCCTAAAAATACCAGAAATTCGGTAGTGAATTTTAATTTTGAAAACCGTTAGGAATTGGTATCATCCAATAAAAAAACGTAAAGCTCTTTTGGTCCATGGGCACCCAAAACCAATGTTTTTTCAATATCAGCTGTTCTGCTTGGTCCTGTAACGGCAGAAATAATTGATGGAAGGTTATTTCCGTATTTTTGTTTGATGATTTTAAATCCGTCTTTTAAATCCATCACCAATTGAGAAGAGTAGGCAATTACAATATGTGCATGAGGAAAAATACTTAACCTTCTGCCAGATGCATTTCCATTACTGATCATAATTGAACCATTTCTAGCAATCAACGCTTCGCAAGAA
>JBDSHZ010000042.1:0-14417 GCA_039918235.1 Pelobium sp. | reverse complement strand
AAATATAATTGAACTGAAAAAGAAACCTGAAATGTTTAATGATTGGTGTATGGCTTGGACATTTGACAAAGCCAGATTTGAACGATACTCAAACAGGATTAAATCAGGGAATGGAAATTTTGTGTTTAAAAAAAACGAATGGAAAATAGATGAAAAATAACTGTGGCTGTCAAGGTATTGCCAAAAGCAGAACTGAAAAGCTTCGATTGGCCATTTGTTAAAGGTTCAACATCATTAATTCTATTGAAATTTGTGCTAAAAAACCCTGGCTTGGCTCAATTATTTAACCAGAGACTTTGAAATGAATACTTATACTTTAAAATAAATAGCATAAGAAGCCTTTACCCAATTCCTAACAGCTCGTTTTTGTGCTAAAATTTAGGGTTCACGTTCATTCACTGTTATTTATTTAATTTGGTGGGGTATTATAATGGTGCTGCAAGCAATGCCATTGCTCCAAAACGTAAACTGTAATACTGAAAGACGACAACGAATGACAAATATTGAAGACATACTTTCTGACATTTCGCACCGACCTTTTAAAATACCGAATGGAAAATGGAAATATTACCAAGAATGGAATAATGCTTTATTTTTTCATTGGACAATTCCGTTTGACATTTTACCTGAACATTTAAACATTGACACCTTTAACGGGGAATGCTATGTTTCTTTAGTAGCGTTTACAATGGAAAAAATAAGGCCAAGATTTTTACCTGCAATTGGAATTTATTTCAAATTTTGATGAAATAAATTTGAGAACATATATTGACAATGACCATAAAAAGGGAGTTTACTTTTTGAACATTGAGGCAGGAAAAATACTATCAACTTATATAGCAAAAGCAGTATCTGGACTTCCTTATGAAAAATCTAATATCAAAAGGACAGAAAATACTTATTGTTCAAAAAACATAAAAAAAGGATTTGAACTTAACACGGAGTTTGAAATTGAAAACGAAATCCAAAATAAAACTGAATTAGACAAATGGTTAACGGAACGCTATTGTTTATATCTTGAATTAGCCGGTAAATTTTACCGCTACGATATTCATCATAAAGAATGGAATTTAAAAAAGGTTGTCCTTAAAAAACTTAATTTGAGCTATGAAATTGATGGGTTAAACCTAATCGACAAACAACCAACTTT
Source organism: Pelobium sp. (assembly GCA_039918235.1). Lineage (GTDB taxonomy): Bacteria > Bacteroidota > Bacteroidia > Sphingobacteriales > Sphingobacteriaceae > Pseudopedobacter. Next base: position 13,267 of record JBDSHZ010000042.1, on the reverse strand, counting down.
ATCATATTATTCTGACGGAGTAAAAGTAATAGCGTGGAAACGACAGAAAGTATAAAAGCACATCATTTTATGGCACCTACAAGAAATTGGCGGTTCAATTGGTAAATGAAGCCTTGGGCTTCATAGCAAGTTTTTTTGCTTAGAAATCGTCAATTTCATTTAACTTTAAGCTTTGTTTGTAAACAGTTCAAAATTAACCAGCTATAAAAAACTTCATCATGGATAAAAATCTTTCAAACAGTAAAATTAACCAAACTGACACCATCAATCAGGCGCAAACAGATATGTGCAAAGGATATGCTGATGGCGCTATCGGCATCATTATTTCAGGATTAATCTGGCTTACCTCAGCAATAGTATGTTTACAATTTTCTGCTAAGCAAGGTATTTGGGCACTCCTAATTGGCGGTGTATTTATTTTCCCTTTAAGTGTAATTGTAGCCAAAGCAATGGGGAGAAGTGGGACACATTCAAAAGGAAATACGCTGGGCAATTTAGCTATGGAAGGAACCCTATTTATGCTCATGTGTATGCCTCTAGCTTTTGGCCTATCGTTACAACATCACGAATGGTTTTTTCAAGCTATGCTGATGATTATTGGCGGAAGGTATTTGACTTTTGCATCTATTTATGGTATTAAACTTTACTGGATTTTAGGAGCTGTTTTAGGAATTGCAGCCTATTTACTTTTTAGCCTTAAAGTTCAATCTTTTGGTTCGGCAATAACAGGTTCAATTATAGAAATCACCTTTGGCATTTTTATGCTTATAAATTCTCGTAAGAACTCTATCACTACTACTTGATACATTGGAATTTATAGCTGTTTTCTACACCTCTTACCAACTGTAATGAATTATTCACCCATCAAGTTTATAAATACATGGTGTAGCTATGTCTGATGAAGCTTAATTTCTACGACAAATTTCACCATGTGGCAGCGTTTTTTCGCCATTCTGTATATTTTAATTCAGGGTTAAATATTCTACACTGATATTGCTTACATAAATTTAAAATTCGAGTGTTCATGAAATTAAATTCATCATCAATTCTTAAAAAAGTACTAGCCGCTGTTGTTTTACTTTCCTGTTTACAGTTTAACGCATTTGCTCAAAAGGCAGAAGAGGTACAATCCAACAATCTTTGGGCTAAGGATACCAAGGTAGACGGTAAGCTGAATGAATGGGGAGAAACTTTAAAAGCAAATAATAAGAGTACCAACCTTTCTTATACCATCGCTAACGATGGAAAAAATATCTACCTGGCTATCAGCACAAAAGATTTAACAACCAAAGCAAAAATTATAGCCGGAGGAATTACGCTCACTATTAATCCCGATGGTAAAAAGAAATCAAAAGAAGGTTTTTCACTTACTTACCCAGTGATCAATAGAAGACAAGGATTTCAAGGGACAAGACCAGCTGGTGGTGGCGGACAGCGAATCAACTTTCAGGACATGACCCAAGTACAGCGGGATTCTATGGCAATTGCACAGGGAAGAGCTCAATTGGCAGCGGCAAAAGACATTAAGGTTTTTGGTTTTTCAGGTATTACTGATAGCTTAATTTCTATTTACAATGAGTACGGTATTAAAACTGTAGCTAAACTAGATGATGCTGGCATTTTTAATTACGAATTGGCCATTCCATTAGCATTAATGAACCTCACTGTAGATAATGCTCAAGAATTCTCCTACAACATTAAACTGAACGGCTTACAAATAAATTTTGGCGGTGGTGATGGTGGCAATAGAGGCGGAGGAAATGGTGGCGGAGGAAATGTTATTAGGGTTCAAGGTGGCGGAGGAAACTTTGGCGGTGGCAGACCCGGAAATAATATCGATTTTCAGTCCTTAATGACACCAACAGACTTATGGGGCAAATACACATTAGCGAAAAAATAATTTTCATCAAACCTTATTACCTAAAATAACCTTGCTTACATGAAATCAAAACTACCTGTTGCTTCTTTTAAACATACTTCATCCATCATTAAAAACCTGCTAACGTTAATTTTCTTGATTTCATCTTTCCAGTTGATGGCTCAAACCAGACCGACTACTTCGCAACCTATTCCCTTAAGACAAGTGAGCGGTATTGTTAAAGATTCTACTGACCAGGGTGTGATTGGGGCGGCAGTTACCCTTACTTCATCAGCAGACACCATCAATACCGTGACTAATGAAGATGGGATTTTTATATTCAAAAATGTAAAATCGTGGATTTTCTCTATAAAAGTAAGTTCATTAGGTTATGGTGCTAAAGTAATTGCCGGAAAATATAACGATGCAACTCCTAAGCTTACTTTAGATCCTATCGTTATAAAAGAAGAACACAATTTATTAAATGAAGTTGTGGTAAATGGAACGCCTTCTATTGTATATAAAACTGATACTGTAGAATATAGGGCAAGTGATTATGTGGTGAGGAAAGGTGCTACTGTTGATGAGCTGTTGCAAAAGATGGAAGGAATGGAAGTTGGCAATGACGGTTCTGTTACTGTTAACGGAACAGCCATTACTAAAGCGAGGATAAATGGGAAGGATATTTATGGCGGAGATGTTGCTACCGCTGTACAAAACCTACCTGCCGAAATTGTAGATAGAATTCAAGTTGTTGATGATTATGGTAATACTGCAAAAAGAACAGGCATAAAAGAAGGGGACCCCACTAAGGTGTTAAATATTACCACCCGAACGGACAAATCTGTAGGGAATATGGCAAGGTTAAACGGTGGTGTAGGAACTATTGATCAGTTTGAAGGTAGCGCAAACCTTACCAGAATTAACGGTAACCAAACCCTCACTTTTAACGGGACTTTCATGAAAACACCAAATGGGATAGCCGGAGGAAACAGCAGTGTTGGAAGATTGGGAGGTGCACAAAATCGTGGTGGAAGAAGTGGCGGTTTTGGTGGTGGCGGCGGAAATTCTGCAAGTGGTGGTGCTAACCTAAGGGCACTCCCCGCTTTTACTTATAGAGATAAATTTGGTGAAAAGGTGGAGTTTTTAGCAAACTATTCTTACAGATACACGGATAATAACTCGATCATCAACAGTAACTCACAAACTTTTAGTACGCTAGGCACAACCGTGGGAAACAGATATTCCAACGGTGATAATATTTCTAAAGCACATAATATAAAGTTTGAAATTGAATACAATATAGATAGTGCCAACTATTTACAAATTACTCCAGAATTTAGCTCCAACAATTCTGGAACAGGCAACTTTTCTCAAAATTACCAAACAGGGCTCATCAATCAGGATCAGATCAATAACAGTACTACAGATAATTCCACACCTGATTTAAAGTTGACGCTTGCTTATCAACACGTTTGGTTAAAGAATACCGCAAGATCATTTGCAGTGGAAGCCACCATTGGTCAGCAAAAAAATGACAATGGATCTATCCAGAACAACAACATCCTTTACAGAGACAGCAATGATCCTACTATCATTTTAAAAGATTCAATTATTCACAGAGGCATTACCACAGATAATACCCAGAAAAATTACCGCTTAAGTGTGACTTATGCAGAGCCATTGAGTACACTTTCTAGAATGGAATTTAATGCAAATGTAGAACGCAGAGGATATGACAATAGCAGGTTAACCAGCAATCTGGATAATTCCAATAACCCTACCCTTATCGATTCGTTAAGTAATATTTTTGATTATTTCTTTACGCAATACCGTAACTCGGTAAACTATAAATATGGGAATAATAACAGCAAGTATAGTTTTTCTTTAGGGGCCACGGCGGTTTCCACTTCTTTGGTAGGGCAAAAAGTAAGTTTAGGCACCACTACAGATCAAAGTTATTTTAAATTGATTCCTATTGCCCGTTTCCAACTTCGTCTTTCCAATACGCACAGACTGACTCTTTACTATAATGGCAGGGCAAATGAACCTAATTTTAATCAGATACAGCCAGTTAGAGATGTGTCTAACCCTCAAAACCCAATTGTGGGTAATCCTAACTTAAAAGTTGCTTTTTCACATGCTATTATTGGGCAATACAGTAATTACATTGCAAACTCCAAACTAAATTACAGTTTAAGGGGCAGTACTTCCTTTACCGAGAATCAGGTAAGCAACAATACGGTGCAGATTAAGGATGCTTATGGCAGTTTGAAAAATGAAACACGTTATGTGAATTTAAACGGAAACAGAAGCAATAGCATAGACTATTCCATTTCTAAACAATTAAGTGATAGAAAATATAACCTATCTTTCAATGGTAATGTTGATAATTCGCACAGGGTATCTATGAGTAATGACGAGCTGAATACCGCTACCACTTGGGGTTTTAAGGAAAGTTTAGGTCCAAGAATTACTCCAAATAACTGGCTGGATATCAATCCTTATATCTCTTATGATGTTACCAAAACAGATTATTCATTACCTAGGTCAACAGATATCAATCAGAAGATTTGGGCATTGAGTGTAGATGGAAACTTCTATTTTTTGAAGAGCATGCAATTTGGTTATGCGGTAAGTAAAAACTTTGTGAGCGGTATAGGAAATAACGTAACTAATAATCCATTGATTATTAATACGATGCTACAGATGAAAGTATTCAAAAATAAAGGGTCTTTACAGCTGAGGGCTTATGATCTTTTGAACCAGAATAATTTCATCAATAGAAACCAGAATGAAAACGGATTTACGGAGATTTTAAGTAATCCTAACAGTAGATATGTGATGTTGAACCTGAGTATGAACCTACAGAAATGGAGCGGTGCAATAGGGAAAAATGGACAGGGTATTAGAAGAAGAGGCGACGGTAGCTTTATGAATTAATTCCTTAATCTTTATAATCAATTAAAAATTGATCTTAAATTAGAAGAAAAATTGATTGATGAAAAGTGTATTTAATCTGAAAGATTGTCAGCAAGTGATTGAACGTATCAATCAACTCGGTTCTGATACAAAAGCAAACTGGGGAAAAATGAATGTTTCTCAAATGCTTGCACATTGTAATGTTACGTATGAGCTTGTTTATACAAATCTTCATCCTAAGCCAAATCTAGTGATGAAATTCATTGTAAAATTAATGGCAAAATCTACTGTGGTTGGCGATAAACCTTACAAGAAAAGTTTACAAACTGCGCCAATGTTTATTATTAAAGATGAGAAAGATTTCGAGGTCGAGAAAAAGAGATTGATTGAACATCTAGAGCAAACCCAGCAATTAGGAGAATCACATTTTGAGGGTAAGGAATCTCATTCTTTTGGAGTATTATCTAAAGAAGAATGGAATAATATGTTTTATAAACATTTAGACCACCATTTGTCGCAATTCGGGGTATAAAAAATCAAGCAGTTGGTTTATCGTATTTTCTAAACCAACTGTTTATTTTGAGCTCTAAAACACCTAAAAAAGCTTCTCTAAAAATACTGGTACTCATTTTAGAAGTTCCTTCCGTCCTATCGGTAAAAATAATAGGCACTTCCACTACGTTAAAACCATGCTTAATTGCCGTGAATTTCATTTCAATCTGAAAAGCATAGCCCACAAATTTTATTTTATCGAATTTAATAGTTTTTAACACTCGGCTTTTATAACATTTAAAACCTGCAGTAGCATCCTGAATATCAATCCCGGTAATAAACCTCACATATACCGAGGCAAAATAAGACATGAGTACCCTACCCATTGGCCAGTTCACCACATTTACTCCTTTAATATACCGTGATCCAATAGCCATATCCGCACCACTCGCACATGCTTCACGTAACCTGATTAAATCTTCCGGGTTATGGGAAAAGTCGGCATCCATTTCAAAGATATAGTCGTACTGATGCGCTAAAGCCCATTTAAAGCCGTGGATATAAGCAGTTCCTAATCCTAGCTTTCCTTTACGCTCTTCTATAAAAAGATGGTTTGCATATTCGCCCTGCAAGTTTTTAACGATGGCCGCTGTTCCGTCTGGAGAACCATCATCAATAATTAAAACATGAAATGCATGAGGAAGGGAAAAAACCTTACGGATAATTTTCTCTATGTTTTCCTTCTCATTATAGGTAGGAATGATGACTAAGCTATCAGGCAATTTAAAATTTGATTAGATGAATTTCAAAGGTAAATAATTAAAAAATCAAATTGATGATTTCATTAAAAAAGGAGGAAATGTTAACATTTCCTCCTTTATATTTAATTGAATTAAGAATTTTCAATTCTCTAGTTCATTTCTATCTGTTCCGTATTTTTCAAAGGGTTCATGGTTTCATCAGAGAAATCCTCTGCTCCATGAGCCAATCTTTTTAGAGGTTTTAATAATAATAAAACAAGAACGCCAAATACGGTACAAAATATTGCAATGCCAGTAAAAATCTCTAGCTCTCCAGCAGTTTGTGACCACTCTCCTACCCATCCTGCTACATAATTACCCATTCCGGTAGCGGCGAAGTAAGCACCCATCATTAAAGAAGCATATTTAAGCGGCGCCAATTTAGTTACATATGAAAGCGCAACAGGTGATGCGCTTAATTCTCCAACGGTATGGAACAAATAAGCAAATATCAACCAATACATTGCTGATGAACCGTTAGCTTCATACTGCATAGATGCGGCGCTCATAAACAAAAAACCCCATCCCATAATAATAATCCCTACTGCCATTTTAAGAATAGAAGATGCTTCTTTTCCTTTTTTCTTCCTGTTGTACCAAAAAGCTGCAATTGTTGTACCTAGTGTAATGATAAAGAATGAGTTAACCGATTGAAACCAAGGAGCGGGAACCTCAAAGTTTAAGAAACTGATCACGCGATCTGTTTTTTCACTCGCATAAAGATTCATTAGGCCTCCAGCCTGCTCAAAAGCTCCCCAGAAAACAATGATCATTACAAAAGCAATAAACATTACAATCATTCTATCTTTCTCTATCCTAGTTAAAGGTTTGCTTACTGCTAATCTTTCTGCTTCTGGCAAAGCTTTGGTAGCTTCACCAATTCCTACTAAATATTTCTGTCCGTACATGAAACCAATCTGACCTAATGCCATTCCTATACCAGCCAATCCAAAACCATAATGCCAGCCATAGTTCACTGCAACAGACCCCACAATTAATCCCGCCAAGAAAGCGCCTACATTAATCCCTATATAGAAAATGGTAAAACCCTTGTCTCTTCTATCGTCTCCTTTAGGATAAAGCCCGCCTACCATAGTAGAAATATTTGGTTTTAAACAACCCACACCCGCTATAATAAACGCAATACCAGTATAAAATGCCCACTCAGCCTGAATAGCTAAAATACTGTGACCCACAACCAATAGCCAACCTCCTAAAATCACTGTTTTTTTCTGTCCTAACCACTTGTCAGCAATCATTCCACCAGGAATGGAGGCAATATAAACCAGAGCGGTATAAATACCATAAAGTTTTAAAGCTTCTATTTTTGACCAACCAAAACCAGGATTATCTCCAGTAGAAGATGCTACCAAAAACAAAACGAGAATTGCCCGCATGCCATAATAGCTGAAACGTTCCCATAATTCTGTAAAGAATAAGATATACAGTCCAACTGGATGTCCAAAAAGTTCCTTCTGATTTTTCATATATTATTAAATAGTGTTTAGTATTGACTATTTTAGTTTTAGCCTAAAAGTCAAGTATAAATATTTTTTTTTATAGATGAGGCTTATCAAGTATGATATTCTAAATATATAATTTAAAAGCGTTATTGCTTTATCATCGGATTTGTATTCTGACTATCCTTAGCAGGATCAATAAACAATTCATCTGCTTCTTCGTCTGGAAGGTTTTTCAATTTTAAATTTTCATGTAAATACCATTTGCCCGACTTTAACTTATAGCCGTCATAAGAAAGATCTGGCGCATAAAGCTCTTTCATCCCGATAACTTTGTCACTGGGTGGCACTAGGTGATCAAAAACGAGCAATTGATCATCTTTAGCATACCTTAGCAACATGGAAGCATCTTTTGTATAATTAAAGATCATTCTTTTTGCGAAAAGATTGGTTTTAGGTTTAACTTCTAAAGCTGGAACACCAAAAACTGGCTTCCCATCTTTAAAATAAAGGGTCTCAATTACTTTACTACTCGATTGTAAATCAATTCCTTTCCAGCCCAATAGAATATAATAAGGGTTTTTAAGTGAGTTTAATGAAATCACCTGATAATATACACTTCCCCACCATTGGTTGGTTTGCAAAGTGGTATCACTTAAGTTGGTGGTTAATTTTAAATTCTGTGAGTTATCAATCAAAGGATAGAGCTCTAATTCCTTTGGGTTATTCAGCTGCATGGCACCGTAATAACGGTAGGTTCCATCATCGCTCTGTACAAACCAAGTGAAAATTCTGAACTTGCTATCTTCTGATCTTTTCTGAGAAATAAAATCATTTAATTCATCAAAAGGATAATTGTAAGAATATTTCTCTTTTAATGCGCTTACCAACGTTTTCACAAATTTATAATTTGCTTCTACCCTGTTGCGTTCAATGGTATCATTGGTGATGATGGTTCCCAGTCTTTTCAGCGAGTCTTCATAAAAGGCCAACTTACTTTGTGAAAAAGCATTTGACCAATTAAAAGTTATGATGAACAGAAAAAGAATGATTTTCTTCATTGAAAGCATTAACGCAAATTCTCTATAACAATTGCACTGGCACCACCGCCACCATTACAGATTCCAGCTACCCCTAATTTACCTTTATTTTGTGAAAGCGTATTAATTAATGTAACAATGATTCTAGCACCCGATGCTCCAAGCGGATGTCCTAAAGAAACTGCTCCACCATTAACATTCACCTTGCCGGCATCTAAGCTCAGTTCTTTATTGTTTGCTAAAGAAACTACAGAAAATGCTTCATTTATTTCGAACATGTCAATAGCTGAAATTTTCAATCCAGCTTTATTCAATGCAATAGGAATGGCTTTTGAAGGTGCTGTTGTAAACCATTCTGGCGCTTGCTGTGCATCGGCGAAAGCCAAAATTTTTGCCAATGGTTTTATGCCCAGCTCTTCTGCTTTCTCTCTACTCATTAATACCAATGCTGCAGCTCCATCATTTAAAGAAGATGCATTAGCGGCAGTTACAGTTCCTTCCTTTTTAAAAACTGGTCTTAAACCTGCTATTTTATCAAATTTAACATTGGCAGGTTCTTCATCATCTATTATCATTGTTACATTGCCTTTTCTATCTTTAAGCGCTACTGGTATAATTTCATCTTTAAATTTTCCATCTGCAATTGCTTTTTGCGACCTATGGTAAGACGCTATCGCGTAAGCGTCCTGATCTTCCCTAGAGATATGGCAATCGGTAGCACATAGCTCTGCTGCAGCTCCCATGTGGTAATCATTATATACATCCCACAAACCGTCTTTGATGAGTCCATCTGTTAATTGTCCATGTCCTAGCTTGTAGCCACTTCTGGCTTTATCAATATAATAAGGAACATTACTCATGCTTTCCATACCACCGGCAACAATAATGTCCTGATCACCAGATGCAATACTCTGTGCCGCCAACATCACTGCTTTCATGCCTGATGCGCAAACTTTGTTGATGGTGGTATTGGGAACATCAGGCAAACCGGCAAATTTGGCGGCTTGTGTTGCAGGGGCTTGACCTAAATTTGCTGAAAGCACATTTCCCATAAAAACTTCTTGAACCTGCTCTGCTTTTATTCCTGCTTTTTCTATTGCTCCTTTAATGGCAAAGCCACCAAGCTGCGTTGCACTAAATGAGGCTAAACTTCCAGCAAAACTACCAATAGGTGTTCTCACTGCAGAAACGATATATACTTCTTTCATAAAAATTGATATTGAATATTAATTGGAGCTACAAATTTAACAATATTAACAAGCAGAGCGAATCTGCTAATATTAAGGTTTAAATAATTACAGAACTGTTCAATAGATAAATTATTTTAAATTTGAACAAATCATAAATTCTGGTGGCAAATATTAATCGCAATTCGCATAAAATCATTTACAGGAAATACACTTCGCTTATCAAATATGTTTTGATGACTTTAAGTGTGCTCATCATTACTTTTATCCTGCCTAAACAGGCCAGGTTTAAGTATGAGTTTGAAAAAGGGAATGTATGGTTACATGAAGATTTGGTTTCTCCTTACAATTTCCCCATCAAGAAAACAGCGGATGAAATCAAAAAAGACAAGGAAAGCATTCTTAAATCTGTTTTACCAATTTACGAGCTGGATGAAGATGTATTTCAGAATCAGACTGATCAATTTAGAGCAGATTTTGAAGCCAAATGGCGGAATTCGGGTTTAAAAGATGATGAGCATAAAGAAAACAATTTCAAAATAGGCTATGCCATTCTGGAGCAGATTTACCAGAAAGGAGTGATTGGACTGAATAAAAAATACCAGAAAGAAGGGGAACAATATCCCATTTCTTTACTTAAAAACGGCGTAGAAACTCAAACCAGTACAGCATCTCTTTACACACAATCTTCGGCCATCAGTACGTTAGGGGCAAAATTAATAGACAATAAAGGTGCGGAAGCTGAATTACTGATTGCCATCATCAAAGACCGTATTTCTCCCAATGTAATTTATAATGAAAGGTTTACAGATAAAATAGAAAAACAGGCGATAGAAAACGTTTCCTCTACCAGAGGAATGGTTCAGAAAGGAGAGTTGATTGTATCTACCGGAAGCACCATTACTGAAGAAATTTATCAGAAATTAGAGTCCTTAAGACTGAGCTATGAAGACAGTGCCAGTACCAGTCATAACCGGCTTCCCATCATCTCCGGGCAATTTCTTTTGGTAGGCATGATCATCTCTTTGTTGATGGTATTTCTGTTCCTTTTTAGAAAGGATATATTTATTGACAATAGGCAGATTTCATTAATTTTACTGGTAGTCACAGGGATGCTGGTATTTTTATCCTATGCCATTTCCGTAAAGCTTCCAAGCTTGTATTATATCCCTTATTGTATAGTCCCCATTATTATCAGAATTTTATTTGATACCCGCTTGGCCATGAATATCCATTTGCTAGTGGTATTGATCGCCAGTTTTTTTGTACCCAATAGCTTTGAGTTTGCATTTCTACAGGTTACGGCAGGGATGGCCGCCATTTATAGTATCAAAAACTTAGTGAAGAGAGAGCAGTTTTTAATTTCTGCCTTACTTATCTTACTAAATTATTTTATTGCCTATTTAGGGATCTCGCTGATTAAAGAAGGCTCTTTAGAAGCGATACAATGGGTAAAGTTCGTACCTTTTATTTTTAGTGTGCTACTTTCCTTATTGGCCTATCCATTAATTTATGTGTTTGAAAAAGTATTTGGCATCACTTCAGATATTACGCTGATGGAACTCACCAATACCAATTCCAGTATTTTGAGAGAATTGGCTTTTAAAGCGCCCGGTACTTTTCAGCATTCTTTACAAGTTGCCAATTTAGCCGAGTCTGCCATTTTTAAAATTGGAGGAAATGCACTCCTGGTAAGAGCAGGTGCGCTGTATCATGACATCGGTAAAATGGAAAATCCGCAGTTCTTTATAGAGAATCAGAATAAAGGACTTAATCCGCATGATAAGTTGCCTTATGAAGAAAGTGCACAGATCATCATCAGACACGTGAGCAATGGCGTAGAAATGGCCAGAAGACATAACCTACCAGAAGTAATTGTAGATTTCATCAGAACGCATCATGGCAATACCCGGGTAGATTATTTTTATCAGTCATTTCTGAAAAACTTTCCAGAGAAAATTGTAGATGAGAATACTTTCAGGTATCCCGGACCCATTCCTTTTACCAAAGAAACGGCGGTTTTAATGCTGGCAGATTCCGTGGAAGCCGCATCCAGAAGTATTAAAGAACCTGATGCGGAGAGCATAAATACACTGGTAGAGCGGATTATTGACTATAAATTAGCGCAAAATCAGTTAAATGATAGTAACATTACATTAAAGGAAATTGAGACTATCAAGCTGATATTTAAGACAATGCTGATGGGCATTTACCATGTGCGGATAGATTACTTAAAAGAGAATTGAAAATTCTTTTTGTAGATAGTAGTGGAATGCTATATTTGCACTCCCGAAAAGAAGGATTTTATTCACAAATCATCTTAAAAAGGGAATTGGAGAGATGCCTGAGTGGCCGAAAGGAACAGTTTGCTAAACTGTCGTACTGGCAACGGTACCGAGGGTTCGAATCCCTCTCTCTCCGCTGAAATGATTATCAAAAACAAAAAAGCCTGCAAATCAAACGATTGCAGGCTTTTTTGTTTTAGGAGAAAATGGAAATAATTGTTGTTATAGTTTGTTAAAGATTTCGAGGTTCTATCTTTATTTTTTATTGATTCGCTCAAAAACAGTACTGTTTGAATTATCTTTAAGTAAACTCCCGTCTATAAAATTGGTTCCGGTGTTACATTTATAAATGAGCTTGTGGTCTAAAATCTCAATTTCACAATACGGCGCATGATGATCGCTATTTTCTGCCGGAATAATTAATTTGTTACCCTTAATAAATGCTTTGTAAGCATCAATGTTATTGTTTTTGTTTCGATTACTGGAACCAGTCCAATCATTTATCGTCACATAATCAACATCATCGTCATAGTAGAAAGCAATAAACCTTTTGGCTTTTTTATTTACCCAAGTCCCTTCATACAACTTTTTGGATTGAATTTTTTCTGGTTTTGACTGTGCACCTACCAGATTGCTGAAGAAGATTATAATGATAACTGTTAAAACTTTTTTCACACTCATAAAATTAGATATTGACAAGTAAATTTTGGAAAAATTCATTACGATAGCTAAAGATTGTAATAATTGCTTCAAAATTTTTAATTAGGCTTTTTCCAAAATATCCTCCCTGGAGAATAGATTTTTAGTTCCTCCATTTTTTTTAAATACTCCTTTTGGTACATTTCTAAACGAATTTCTGTCACGTCGACCATTTTAGAGTCTTTGTTTCCTTTTAAATCATAGCCTAAGATTTCCTCTATTTGGTTTAGCTTTTTGGTAAGCTTAAAAAAGGAATTATCATTTTCGTAATAAGTCTCCCCTGCTTCTTCATCCTCTAGTGAAACTTTCTTACAGTTCTTTTCGAAATAAGATTTTACCTTCTCGTAATCTTGAGGTTGTTTAGCTGTTTTTTCAACACTCAAATACAAAAAATTTCCTTTTTTGTCTTCGGTCATGTTTATTTTTGGGAACACAACCGTATTCAATATTGCTAGTGTGTCACGCTCTTCATTCCAGGCAACCGTACTGTAATTATAGCCAAATATTTCCGTTGGATTCTTTTT
>JBDSHZ010000041.1:0-4094 GCA_039918235.1 Pelobium sp. | reverse complement strand
GTGACCGAGTTGGGAGTTTATGAGTTAAAAGACGGTGCTTTTCATCTATTGGAAAGAGCACCCGGCGTAAGTGTAGAAGAAATTAAGAAAGCAACTTCCGGTAAATTGATTATCTCTATCGATGTTCCGGAAATGAAGGGTTAATATTGTGTTTTTTCACGCAAAGGCGCAAAGTTTTCTCGCAAAGGCCGCAAAGTTTTCACGCAAAGATTTAATGTTAAATTCAGCTTAGCGTTCTTTGCGCTTCTTATTTTTCTTTGCGTGAACTAATAGATTTCACGCAAAGGGCGCAAAGTTTTTTCGCAAAGATTTAATGTATAATTCAGCTTAGCGTTCTTTGCGCTTCTTATTTTTCTTTGCGTGAACTAATAGATTTAACGCAAAGAGCGCAAAGTTTTCTCGCAAAGATTTATTGTTAAATCAGCTTAGCGTTCTCTGCGCTTCTTGTTTTTCTTTGCGTGAACATTTTTCAGTATCTAAAGCCTTTCAGGATAAAGCAGGTTGCTTTCCTCCTTAAAAAGCCCTAATATCGCTTTGCAATTCACCAATTTGCCTAAACCAATTATGATCAGAAAAATCCTTTTTCTATTGATATGTTTTTTCACGGTCCAATACAGCTATGGACAAAGTAAAGTTTCTCTACAAATTTCAGTAGCTGGAGAATGGAACTATAAGCTAGATTCTTTAGATGTAGGTATTAAACAGCAATGGTTTAACCAAAGCTTTAAGCAAACGCTGAAACTGCCTGGTTCTTTAAATGAGCAAAATATAGGGAAACCCATCACGTTAAAAACGCCTTGGACGGCTAGTATTTACGATAGCTCGTTTTACTTTCAACCACGGTTGGCTAAATATCGTCAGCCTGGAAATATTAAAATCCCTTTCTGGCTTACGCCGAATAAATATTATGTAGGTGCAGTTTGGTACCAGAAAACCGTGACCATTCCCGAAGGTTGGGAAAATAAAGATATAACCCTGTTTTTGGAGCGGGCACATATCGAAACACTATTATGGGTAGATGGCAAAGCGATAGGGATGCAGAACAGTTTGGTAGCACCACATGTTTATGCTTTAGGGACTGCTCTCAAACCTGGCAAACACCTCCTCACTTTAAGAATAGACAACCGGATAAAAGACATTAATGTGGGTCCTGATTCTCATAGCATCAGTGACCAAACGCAAGGGAATTGGAATGGCATAGTGGGGAAAATGGAATTACAGGCCAGCGCAACCACCTACATTGACCAGATTAAAGTTTTTCCGTATGTAGATCAAAAGTCGGCCCGTATACAGGTAGTTTTAAAAAATATAGGAAAGAAAGGAAAAAAAGGAAAACTTTATTTTAAGGCGGAAAGCTTTAATTCTGACCAGCCTTTACAGGAAGCCGGAGCGACGGTAGATTTATATCCTATTGGTACTTCTGATACTGTTTCAGTTGAAATTCCTATGGGTGATGATGTATTGCTATGGGACGAGTTTCATCCCAATCTATTTAAGCTCAGCGTCATTTATCAATCTGGAACTATTGATGAGCGAAAGTCAACCACTTTTGGCATGCGGAAATTTGAGGCAAGAGGGAAAGATTTATACATTAACAACCAACAGACTTTTTTACGCGGAACGGTAGAGAACTGTGTATTCCCTTTAACAGGCTATGCACCTATGGATGAAGCGTCATGGATCAGGATTTTTAAGATTGCCAAATCCTTCGGTTTAAACCATATGCGTTTTCACTCTTATTCACCACCGGAAGCAGCTTTTAGCGCTGCGGATAAAATGGGTTTTTACTTACTTACAGAGGGGCCAAGCTGGGCAAACCACGGCAGTTCTTTGGGTAATGGAAAGCCAATTGATCAATATATTTATGACGAAACCAATCGTATCAATGACTTTTATGGCAATTATGCCTCTTTCTGTATGTTGGCTTATGGTAATGAGCCAAGCGGTAAACAGGTTGAATATTTGACAAAATTTAATAACTATTGGAAAGCCAAAGACAGCAGGCATTTATATGTTGGCGCATCAGTTGGTGGGAGCTGGCCGGTAATTCCGAATAATGAAGTAATGGTAAGGGCAGGAGCAAGAGGTTTGGCATGGAACCTTCAGCCCGAAAGTGAGACTACTTATGAAAGTCAGATCAATCAGTTTAAAGTTCCTTTTGTAGCTCATGAAATGGGACAGTATTGTGTATTCCCAGATTTTAGGGAGATTAAAAAATACACTGGAGCTTATCATGTTAAAAACCTAGAACTTTTTCAGGAAGATTTGGCGGATCATGATATGGCAGATCAGGCGCATGATTTCATGATGGCATCTGGAAATTTGCAGGCACTATGTTATAAAAATGAAATAGAAAAGGCCTTACGTACGCCTGGCTATTCTGGCTTTCAACTTTTAAGCTTAAACGATTATACAGGACAGGGCACTGCTTTGGTAGGAGTATTAAATCCTTTTTGGGAGGAGAAAGGATATATCAACGCAAAAGAGTTCAGCCGTTTTTGCAGTCCAACAGTTCCGCTTGCGCTAATGCCTAAATTTGTTTACAACAGCGCTGAAACTTTTGAAGCTACTATTGAAGTTGCCCATTATGGTGAAAAAGCAATCGTAAACCCTTTGGTGCATGCCCGTTTAAAAGATGCCACAGGTAAAGTGCTGTTTAATCAGGATTTTAGCCCTGAGCAGGGAATTAAGATAGGGATCAATAAAATTGGAGAAATTTCATTTTTGTTAAACCGCTTTACTAAAGCAGAAAAACTGAATTTGGAGGTAACCATTGAAGGAACCGAGTTTGCAAATGATTGGGACATCTGGGTTTACCCAGAAGAATTGCCAAAGTATAAAACCAGCTTTTATTATACCACCAGTTTTGATGCGCAAGCAAAGAAAATTTTAGATGAAGGGGGCAATGTATTCCTGAATACTTCTGGAAAAGTGGTAAAGGGAAAAGAAGTGGTGCAAACATTTTTGCCAGTGTTCTGGAATACTTCCTGGTTTAAAATGCGTCCGCCACATACTTTAGGCATTTTGTTAGATCCAAAAAATCCTGCATTCAAAAATTTCCCAACCGCATACCATTCGGATTTGCAATGGTGGGAGATTGTAAATAAAACACAAGTGATGAATCTGGAAGATTTCCCGGCTGAATTTAAGCCTTTGGTACAACCGATTGATACCTGGTTTATGAACCGCCGTTTAGCGATGATCTTTGAAGCAAAAGTAGGGAAGGGGAAGCTGTTAGTTTCCAGTGCCAATCTTTCCCCAGATTTAGAGGTGAAAGAACCGGTTGCCCGCCAGTTGTTCTACAGCCTGCAACGTTACATGCAGTCGGAAGAATTTCAACCAAAATCTTCAGTAAATTTTAATACCATTGATGATTTGTTCAAAACTGGTTCTCGTGAGGTGTTTGATACTTTTACCAAGGATAGCCCTGATGAGTTGAAACCTAAATTAAAATAATTAGGAAGATTGAGAATTCAAGCAGGGTCTCTTGAAAAAGACCCTGTGTATAAATTTGGAGGACATTTAAATTTCCAAAAGTTTAAATATTTATGAAAGGGAAGCGTATCAATTAGCTACAGAAGCTTCCAAATCTTTAGCGTTTGGATTGGCTTGTTGTTTCAGGAGTGCAAAAGCCAAAACAGCTCCTATGATAGCCATAGTAGCGCCTACCAGTTCCGCGGAAGTAAAACCATAACCCATTGCAATGGGTATTCCTCCAAAAAATGCACCAAGTGCATTGCCAACATTAAAAGCGGCTTGACTCGCGGCTGCACCCAGCATTTCTGCTTCTCTAGCCGTTTTAATCATCAAAATTTGTATTGGAGAGCCAATGGCTAAAGAGAGCGCACCTGCAATAAAAGTCATGATTAAAGCCATGGGTTTGCTTTCGGCAGTAAAATAAATGAGCAGCAGGGTGCTGGCCATACATAATAACAGTATTAAACAGGCTTTTACAGGTGAAACCCGGTCTGCAAGTTTACCCCCGAAAATATTGCCAACCACCATGCCCAAGCCGGCCAGTACCAAAACGTAAGGCACCGTATCGGCAGAAAAACCGCCCACTTCTGTGAGTAATGGCGCAATATAGCTGATCC
>JBDSHZ010000040.1:0-27084 GCA_039918235.1 Pelobium sp. | reverse complement strand
TACTTTTTTACCGTCAAAAAAGCCGGTGTTAGAACCACTGCCAATAATGCAGATGATCCCGGGTTTATCATCACAAGTGGCTTTTGCGGCGGCTTCCACATCATGCGCTACAAATACTTTGCTGTACTTAAAAAATTGAGAAAGGGCATCTTTTACCACGCCAATTCTTTCCGGGGATGAAGCGCCAGGGCCAAAGAAATATATTTTTTTGATGCGTTCTGCGTAATTGATCAGTTCGGTGTTTTTATTCAGCAGGTTCAGTACAAATTTCTCATCGTTAAAAAAAGGATTGATGCCGTTGGTACGTACATCCACCACTTCCTTCCCTTTCTCAGAAAGTTTCCAATTTGCAAATTTTGAACCGCTGTAAACTACTGCTATCATATTTTTATGCCAGTATTACCGACATTTCTAAAAGATCATCTTCCAACTTAAATTCATGTCCTGTTAAAGCTTCTTTTAAATCAGTTAATACAATATCATTGCTTCTTAAACCTACCATTTTTCGGCTTTCGCCTTTTAAAAGTGCTTTTACTGCTGCAAAACCCATTCTGCTTCCTAAAATCCGGTCAAAACTGCTCGGGCTGCCACCTCTTTGTAAGTGTCCTAAAATGGTCACTTTGGTATCGTAAAAGTCAAATGTTTCTTTTACCATTTTAGCTACTGCAAAAGCCCCGCCGTTCTTATCTCCTTCTGCCACAATGACAATGCTAGAGCTTTTTTTCTTGGCAGCACCTTCTTCTAAGGTGCTAATGAGGTCTATAATTGCAGTATCTTTTTCAGGCAACATAATGGCTTCTGCACCGCCGGCAATACCAGCTCTTAAAGCAATGCAACCAGCATCCCTGCCCATCACTTCTATAAAGAATAATCGGTCGTGAGATTCTGCGGTGTCCCTAATCTTATCAATGGCTTCTATTACTGTATTGGTGGCAGTATCAAAACCTAAGGTAAAATCAGAACCATAAAGGTCATTATCAATCGTTCCCGGAATACATATCACCGGAATATCATAAACAGCTGAAAATCTTTCGGCTCCTGTAAATGTGCCGTCTCCGCCAATGGCTACTAAAGCATCAATACCTCTTGATTTTAAATTATCGTAGGCTTTTTTCATCCCTTCTGGAGTTTTAAAGTCCAGACATCTTGCAGTTTTTAAAATGGTACCACCCAATTGCATAATATTACTTACTGAATGGCGGTTCATGGATTCAATATTGTTATCAATCATTCCTTGATAACCTTGTTTTATCCCAGAAACCTCACAGCCATAAAATAATGCTGTTCTTACCACCGCTCTGATGCAGGCATTCATTCCTGGTGCATCTCCTCCTGAAGTAAATACGGCTATATTTTTTATATCTGACATGCTGAATAAAGGTTCATTTTGTTTGGAGTAGCTAATATAAGGTGTATTTTTTACACTAAGCAATTTTTTCTCGATTATTTTTTCCAACTTTGTGTATAACTCAATTAGAGCAAAACCTGTATTAATTTGGAAAATTTACCATTACATTTTGAGTCGGTCTTTACGGTCGACTGTATTATTTTTGGCTTTGATGAAGGCGAATTAAAGATATTGTTAATTGAAAGGGGTGAAGATCCTTTCAAAGGATGGTTTGCCCTACCTGGTTATTTTGTAGAGAATACAGAAAGTATAGAATCTGCTGCACAGCGTATTTTATATGAATCAACTGGGTTAAAAGGGATTTATATGGAGCAGTTTTACACTTTTGGTGCTTTAGGCAGGCATCCGCAAGGAAGGGTAATTACAGTTGCTTATTATGCAATGATTAGGTTAACAGGTGAAAAAACTTTAAAACCAGTAACAAACTTTGCCCGCCAAGCGGTTTGGATGCCTGTAAAAGATATGCCAGAACTGGCTTTTGACCATAGCAGGATTTTTAGAAAAGGGTTTGAGAAGATCAGAAATAAAATAAGTTATCAGCCCATTGCTTTTGAGCTTTTGCCAGAAAAGTTTACGCTTACTCAACTTCAAAGCCTTTATGAGGTAATTTTAAACAAGAAATTAGACAAGCGTAATTTTAGAAAGAAAATGTTGGCTTATGATATTTTAAGAGAGCTGGATGAAAAGCAAAAGGGTGTTTCTTATAGAGCTGCAAAACTTTATAAATTCGACAGAAGGAAGTACGCTAAATATTTTAATAAGGAGTTATCTTTCAGTAAAGATTCCTGATAGGAAGTGCTAGCAGCAATTTAATTCTTGCAATAAATAAAAATCCCCTTTCGGTTTTATCCAAAAGGGGATTTTTTTATAGCCGAAAAGACTTATAATACTTTACTATGTTTGATATGGTAATTTACTAAATCATCAATTGGAGAGCGCATAATCTTCCCCATTTTCATCCCATACTCAATGGCTACTTCTTCCAATACATTCCTGAAATTATAAGCTACAGAGCCAATGCAATTAAATTCATAATCTTGATAATTTGGATAATGACTGACTAAATTTTTAAAGAAATCTTCAAAAGATGACCTCACAATATTTCTTGAGTATTCAATATTGTTGGTAATGTCATAAACAAATTTACTAAAACTTGCACAAAACCTATTTGGCAAAGGCTTGGTATAAATGGCATTTAAAATATCATCCGGAGAAAGCTTGAAGGTTTCCCAGAAAGTGTCTCTTACATTTTTGGGCATATAGCCTCTAATATAATCACTCAATAGTTTTTTGCCAATGTAGCAACCACTGCCTTCGTCTCCTAAAATATAGGCCAAAGAATCAATATTAAGCTCAATATATTCTCCGTCATAAACACATGTGTTGGTTCCTGTGCCTAAAATTGCAGCAAAGCCTCTTTGGTCTCCCAACAATGCTCTTGAAGCTGCCAATAAATCATGCCCTATTTTTACATCTGCACTTTTGAAAATTGTAGCCATTGCTCTATGTACAATGTCTGCTTTCTCCTCATTGTGAACGCCCGCACCATAATAGTAAACTTCTTTAATTTTATCTACTGGCAAATCAGAGGGCATATTTTTTTTCATCGATGCGATGATATAGTCTGTATCTGAGAAATAAGGATTATATCCTTCTGTGTTAAACAATATTTTTTTTCCTTTACTGTCTATTAAACACCAACTGGTTTTTGTTGAACCACCATCCGCAATTAAGATCATTTTTTATATTTATATTAGGTCTTCTAAATTAGTAAAATCTTGTTATTGTACAAACTACACTAAGTAATGATAAATAAGAGGTGTAAAGTAGTCATATTAAAATTAAAGACAAAAAAATAACGTTGAATAGCTTTGCTAGGAATGTTCTTAATTATTTAGATGAATTTTATTTGGCAATATAATTTGAGGGAATTGAAAAAATAAATATTTATTCTATTGATAACGGCATTGATTCATCCCCTTTTCTAAAATATCCCTTCTTAATTTTTTACCGATAAATACAATTCTTGTTTCTCTTTTTTCTTCGCCCCAATCTGCTCCATCAATAAAAACCGGTGCACCTTTTACTGATTGTACAATCAGCTTTCTATTTAACCCTTCAATATTTAATATTCCTTTTATCCTATAAAACGAGCCTCCCTGAATAAAAAGCATTACCGTTAAATAATGGCGAAGTTTGATAAGGTCAAAAGGAGCATCCATCACAAAACTCTGTGAAGTAATATCATGATGATGGCTTTCAGGTTTAATAGCAACTATGCTTTGTTTTTTTATCGGGCTGAAGCCCAATTTGTAAGAGACCTGTGTTTTTTCATATGCCTTTAAATCTAATATTTCTTTGGTGTTTACCTTTGCGTAATCAGCAAAAGATTGTGAGGCAAGCGGATTAATATTGGCAACCGTTTCCTTCACTTTATTAATGAAAGCATTATCAAAACCTTGGCATTTATTAAAAATGATATGATCTGCAAAAGAGAGTTGCTTGCTGGCTTCCTCATCCACCCCTAAAACATCTAAAACATGTTGCACATCCACCAAACAAACGGTGCCGTCTAATTTAAATGCGGTTTGAATGTTATAATTAGTGAGGAAGGTTGCTGCCACCGCAGATGGATCTGCAATGCCGGTGGTTTCAATAATCAAATGATCATAATCATATTTTCCGGTAACCAATTTATTCAGTACCTCAAATAAATCTCCGTTTAAGGAACAGCAGATGCAACCGTTAGAAAGTTCAAAGATGTTTTCATCTGTTTTGATCACCAATTCACTGTCTATATTAATTTCCCCAAACTCATTTTCAATAATTGCAAATTTTGTATCTGGATTTTCTTTAATGATGTGATTTAAAAGTGTGGTTTTCCCAGCACCTAAAAAACCTGTTAAAATAGTAACAGGAACTGATTTGATAGCCATGAATCAAAGATACACTTTTGGTAAAATTTGACTTACAATTTTGTTTAACCCATTAAAATCATGATTTTGCAATGATAAATTTAAAAGATATGATTGATTTCAGAAGTGATACCGTAACCAAACCTACAGCAGAAATGGTGGCCACTATGTTTACCGCTAAAGTTGGAGATGATGTTTTTGGGGAAGACGAAACGGTGAAAGCATTGGAAGAAAAAACAGCTGCTATGTTTGGGATGGAGGCTGGGCTATTTTGCCCATCTGGCACCATGACCAATCAGATTGCCATTAAATGTTTTACACAACCTTTAGATGAGGTGATTACAGATCAGACAGCACATGTTTACCGATATGAAGGTGGAGGAATTATGTTTAATTCTGGAGCATCAGTAAGGCTTTTGAACGGTGACCGTGGCAGGATAACCGCTGATATGATTGAGGCAGAAGTTAATCCTATAAGCGATGTGCATCATCCGCATAGTAGTTTGGTTGTTTTAGAAAACACGGTAAACCGAGGCGGAGGCAGTTGCTACATGCTAAATAATATTGAGCCCATTTATCATTTATGTAAGATGAAAGGGATGAAACTCCATTTAGATGGCGCTAGAATATTTAATGCGCTGCAAAACACTGGCGATCTTGCAAAACATTATGGGCAGTATTTCGATGGGATTTCTGTATGCCTGTCAAAGGGTTTAGGTGCTCCAGTAGGATCTGTTTTATTGGCAAGTGCATCAACCATTCAATATGCTAGAAGAATCAGGAAAGTATTAGGTGGTGGAATGCGTCAGGCTGGATTTTTAGCTGCAGCGGGCATTTATGCTTTAGACCATCATATAGATCGTTTAAAAGAAGATCATTTACACGCAAAAGAAATTGGAAATGTTTTAAGTGCTTTGCCTTTTGTGAAGCAAGTAATGCCTGTAGATACCAACATCATTATTTTTGAACTGGATGACCATAAAGATGCGGATCAATTTGTGTTGGAGTTAAAAGAGAAAGGGATTTTGTGCGGGACTTTTGGTAAACAGATGATCAGGTTTGTAACTCATTTAGATATTAAAGAAGAGGATGTTTTTAAAACTTTAGCAGTTTTAAAAAGCATGAATTAATGATTCTTTCTTATTTAGTTGAGCAGGTAAGATCACACTGAAAGTACTTCCTTCATTTAAAGTACTTTCCACTTTAATACTTCCTTTTAAGTTTTTCACCAATTCATTTACAATAAATAAACCTAAACCAGAAGAGCTCTCATTATTGGTAGGTTTACTGGTTAATTTACTAAATTTTCCAAACAACTTTTTCTGATCTTCTAAACTCAGTCCCGGCCCTTCGTCTTGTACAGAGATGATAAATTGGTTGTCCTTTTTTAATAGATTAATAGTAATAGATTTATCAAAATACGAGAACTTAAGCGCATTGGAGATCAAATTGTTTAGAATTCTGTTTAAGAAATTCTTATCTGTTTTAATCATTGCTGATTCCTCATTACAGTTAAAGTTTAATTTAATTGATTTTGATTCAGCAACATTATTAAAATTCTTAATATTTTCCTTTAAAAACTTTTGCAGATCAAATTCTTCAATATAATTGTTGATTGGGAAATTTTCTACACTGTTTAGTATTTCCATCTGCTCAATTAAATGAAAAACATCTCCTAAACTTTTATTAAAAATACTTACAAGTTCCTCACTATCAGTATCAGTAGAAAACTCCTGAAATAAGTAAGAAAGCATTTTGATGTTACTAAGTGGAGACTTAAGATCATGAACCAATATTTGAATGAGCTCATTTTTTTCTTTCATCAAATCATTTAAGCTTCTGTTCTTTTTCTCCAACTTCTTGTTTAAACTTTCTAATTCAGAGGTCTTGCTATCTAATTTATTCTTATAATATTGTTTGTCGAGATAGTGGTTCACCCACTGCCCTAAATATTCTAAAAGATCTGTTTCGGCCCTCTTAAAATGTTCGGCTTTTGCTTGGGAAGAAGAGAAATTTAAGGTGCCTATTTCATGGTCACTAAAATGGATAGGGATTCCTATATAAGACTGTAAATTATTAAGGGTATGAGTAATGTGAGTTTTATATTTAGAATCAGCTATATTACTTACGGCCAACAACTTGTTTTCTTTAATAGTGGCCTCGCAAAAAGTTTTGGTTAAATCCAAAGTTTTCCCTTTTAAACTTTCTCTATCAAGTGTAGAATAAAAATCCAGAACATGATATTTCCCATTTTCTATATGGCATATAATTCCGGTTTCAAAGCCCAAAAATGTACAAGCAGAAGACAGAACATTAGTCAAGGTATTTTCATCGTTGTCAAGAAATAATGAGGTGAGTTTATAAATCTCATCCATTTTTTCTTTATACTCCTGTGCTGTAAAGTCCATAAATTAAAAAGATGTGTGTGCTTGTTACACTTTATTTGCAAGGTATCAAATATTCTGTAGCTAAAAAAGTGCATGTTAAATAAAAAAAACCTCGTTTTTTTCATGGTTAAAGTATTGGTAGAGATGAACAGAAATTGGCTTATTCTTTTACATTTGTAATAATGGATAAAATTTTAATTGCAAACAGAGGGGAGATAGCCTTAAGGGTAATGCGGAGTGCCAAGGAAATGGGCATTAAAACAGTCGCCGTTTTTTCTGAAGCAGATAGACAAGCATTGCATGTGCGTTTTGCTGATGAAGCCATTTGTATTGGACCGGCACCCTCCAATCAATCCTATTTATTGATTGATAAAATTTTAGAAGCCTGTAAAATTACTGGTGCTCAGGGAATTCATCCAGGCTATGGTTTTCTTTCTGAGAATGCTGAATTTGCCAGAAGAGTGAAAGCCGCTGGCTTAACGCTGATTGGCCCTTCACCGGAGGCGATGGAGATCATGGGAAATAAGCTATCAGCGAAAGCGGCAGCGTTAAAATATAAAATACCTATGGTTCCCGGTACAGAGGAAGCCATTTCAGATGTAGACGATGCTAAGAAAAGAGCGGTAGAGGTAGGTTTTCCCATTTTAATTAAAGCGGCTGCCGGTGGCGGCGGTAAAGGAATGCGGATTGTTGAAAAAGCAGCTGATTTTGAAGAACAAATGGAATTGGCAGTTTCTGAAGCCATCTCTGCTTTTGGAGATGGCGCTGTTTTTATTGAACGCTACGTCACTTCACCCAGACATATAGAAATACAGATTTTAGGAGACACACATGGTAATATTGTTCATCTTTTTGAGCGGGAATGTTCAGTACAGCGTCGCCATCAAAAAGTAATTGAGGAAGCGCCATCTTCAATTTTAACGGAAGAGATTAGGGCTGAAATGGGGAAATGCGCAGTGGATGTAGCCAGATCTGTAAATTATACCGGTGCCGGTACCGTTGAATTTATATTGGACGAAAACCTTGATTTTTTCTTTCTGGAAATGAATACCCGTTTGCAGGTAGAGCATCCAGTTTCAGAACTGATTACAGGAATTGACCTGGTAAAAGAGCAGATTAGAATTGCTAGGGGAGAAGCCCTCAGCTTTAAGCAGGAAGACCTAAAAATTAATGGACATGCCATTGAGCTTAGGGTTTATGCAGAGGATCCTAAAAATAATTTTTTACCTGATATTGGAACTTTAAAAACCTATGTTACCCCAAAAGGTAACGGAATTAGAGTGGATGATGGTTTTGAACAAGGAATGGAAATCCCCATTTATTACGACCCTATGATCGCAAAATTGGTTTCTTTTGGGAAGGATAGACAGGAAGCTATTGAAAGGATGATTAGAGCTATAGACGAATATGAGATTACAGGGATAGAAACTACTTTGGCTTTTGGTAAATTTGTGATGCAGCACAAAGCTTTTGTTTCAGGGAATTTCGATACGCATTTTGTAGCGAATTACTTTAAGCCAGAATTATTAGCCGTAGAAAATGAGGATGAAATGAAGATAGCCACACTGTTAGCAACACATATTTTAGCCAATTCTGCTGGCAGTAATTCAAAAAGTCAAGTGAAACAAAAAGCATCTGATTGGCTGAAAAACAGAAAATTATACTCTTAAATCATAAAGGTTTGTTTACAGGAATTATAGAGACTTTGGGCACCGTTTCCCATCTCCAAAAAGAGCAAAGTAATTTGCACCTCACCATTACTTCTTCCATAGCTAAAGAGTTAAAGATTGACCAATCGGTGGCGCATAATGGCGTTTGTTTAACGGTTGTTTCCGTAAATGAAAATCAACATGTGGTCACTGCAATTGATGAAACTTTGCGGAAATCTAATATTGGAAATGTTAAAGTTGGAGATTTAGTGAACTTAGAAAGGTGTATGCAAATGAACGGTCGTTTAGATGGTCATATCGTTCAAGGGCATGTGGATCAAACGGCAGTTTGTATAAACTTAAAAGAAGCGGATGGTAGTTGGATTTATACTTTTGAATATGATGCTTCCAAAGGAAATGTAACGGTAGAAAAAGGATCTGTTTGTGTAAATGGCATCAGTTTAACGGTAGTAAATTCTGGAGACAACACTTTTTCTGTAGCCATTATTCCTTATACTTATGAGCATACCAACCTCCAAAATGTAAAGCCTGGAGACACCGTAAATCTGGAATTTGATATTATCGGGAAGTATGTTGCTAAAATGATGGGTAATAAGACTACTTAATTAAAAATAAGAAATGTATATCCCATCTACCAATCTGATGAATAATAAAGCTGAAATTGTTGAATTTATGCAACGGTTTAGTTTTGCTACTATCATTACCGCTAAAGAACAACTTCCTGTAGCCACCCATCTTCCTTTCATTGTTAAATTTGAAAATGAAGAAATTACTTTGATCTCTCATTTTGCGAGAGCAAACAATCATTGGAAAGATATTGAAAGTAGTAAAGTATTGGTCATTTTTAGCGAACCTCACGCTTACATTTCCCCCAGTAATTATGAGAAGGAAACTAATGTTCCTACTTGGAATTATATCTCGGTTCATGCTTACGGAAAAGGAGAATTGTTAACGGACATTCATGCAACGGCTGAAGTATTAGAAAATACAATTGATACTTATGAAACAGCCTATAGAAAACAATGGAATAATTTACCAGAAGATTATAGGTTGAAATTAATGAAGGGTATTGTTGCTTTCCAAATTAAGGTCACTGATTTACAAGGCAAAGAAAAATTAAGTCAGAACAGATCTAACACAGAAAAACTGGCGATCATCAGTACACTTTCTAAAAGTGAAGATTCAAATGAAAGGATCATAGCAGAATATATGACTGGGTTGAAGCCTTAATTTACTCCATAAATAATAACTACAACTCAAATAAATTCTTGCTGCTTTTTGGTTTATTTTTGTAGCATTAAAATACTATTTTTTTCAATTTTTCAATCCTCATCTGCTTTTCTAACTCCCCACCACTCTTATTTCCCTACAATTGATGTACTTTTGCAGGGAATATGGCGACGTTAGAAAAATTAAAATTAAGCAAACAGCTATTAGCTGCTATGGCAAGTGAGGGGTATTTAAATCCGAAAGAGATACAATCTAAATTATTTCCGAGGATAAACGGTGGGCAGGATTTAGTGGCCATTGGCCCTGATGGTTGCGGTAAAAGCACCACCTGTGTATTGGCATCGCTAAATAAAATTAATTTTATAGAAGAGATTGCGCCACGAGTGCTGTATTTGGTGCCAGATATTGAGTCAGGAGAGGAGATTTTAGACCAATTCCATACTTTAAACCGCAACAGAGATTTAAGAATAATGGGTTTATTTGCCGGTGGATCTAGTTTAGACACTCAGGTTTTAGAATTGACAGACGGAGTAGATGTGATTGTGGCCACGCCGGATAGGGCAAGAGCAGCCTATTTAAAATTGGGTTTAAATCTAAATAAGATCTTGCTTTTTGTGGTAGATGATGCAGATTTAATTGTAAAAAAAGGATTGACTTTACCTACCGTAGAATTGGCCAGAGGAATTAGAAAATCTCAGTTTATTGTCACTACCTCAGTAATGCATGAGCGGTTAGATAAGCTGGTAGCAACTATATTAGAGCATCCTAATTTTGTAGAAGTAGAAGATTTAGGAGATCAGGAACTGAACACCATAGAGCAATTATTGTATCAGGTGCCAAATTTTGCTACAAAAATTAATTTGCTACAATTGCTTTTAGAAGACAAGGAAGTTTTTGAAAAAGTATTGGTTTTTGTAAATTCCAGATTTACTGCTGAGACCATTTATAAAAACCTGCACCAAGATTTTAACGATGAAATAGCAGTTTACAAAGCCGGAGCAATTACTGAATATAGCTTTAACACTTTAGAAGATTTTAAGCTTTCTCCAAAATTTAGGGTATTGGTAATTGCCAATGAAGACGTCACAGAGATGAGCGTTTCTGATTTTCCTTGTATCATTCATTTTGATCTGCCAGAAGATTCAATGATGTACACACAAAGGGTATTAAATAAAGAAGAGTCGCAATCAGATCAACTTTTTCTTACTTTCTGTACTGATTTAGAGCTTTCTGACATTAGAAAATTAGAACAAATCCAAGGTAAAAAAATGCAACAGATAACTCTGCCTGATGAGTTATATGTTGTAAAAGAACGCAAGAAGAAAATTTCAAAGGAAGAGAATTAATTTATAATTTTTTTTGAGCTACATCTTTAATTATAAGATCCAGCTGATGGACACTTTTTTTAATTTTTTGATAAATCTGATACCTTTCAACATCCTCATGAGTAATATCTAAAAGCGTAATTAAGCCAATAATATTTGCAATTGGTGGCCTAACCAAATGAGATTGTGCAAAATAGGCTTCCTTTAAAAGTTCATTCTGTTTGATAATGGTTTCTTCAGCTAATTTTCTCTTAGTGATGTCCTGAATAATGCCTTTAATTGTGTCAATTTTTCCATCTTTTGAGACGGCTCGTCCTGAAATCTTTAACCATTTATTTTTTCCTTTGGCAGAAATAAACCGCACCTCTAAATCAAATGGTTCAAAGCTTTTAATGGTATGATATACTGCATTAGATACTTTCTTTCTGTAATCTGGATGATAGAAAGAAAGGCCGTTTTTGAAATCAAGATCATAACCTATAGCTAAATCGTAAATGTGGTAAACTTCTTTGGTACATTCTATCTTAGAGGTCTCTAGATTAAGTTCCCAGCCGCCCAATTTGGCAATATCTGCAGTTTCTTGTAGCAGTTCATTTTGCTTTTTAAGTAATTCTTTCTGATGCTTACGGTCTGTAATATCTTTGATTACATTCCAAATTTTTAGCTGGCCATATTGATCCTTGAAAATTAATTTATTTGCTGAAATAGGTACAATTAAACCTTTAATTCCATGAAATTCTAATTCCAAGGAGCTATTTAATTTAGTGGTTTTAAGAAGGCTAACAACGTCAATAAATTGTTTTTTAAATTCTTCAGGTACAAAATCAAGAATGTTGTATTGCTTTGCTTTTGATTTTTTTATGCCAACCATTCTGCAAAAAGTTTCATTGGCTAAATCAATGGTTCCATCTAAATCATGAAGAACAATCCCTAAACTGGAAGTCTCAAAAAGTGTTTGATATTTTATCTTTTCATCCTCAATTTCTGAATTCAAAAGCTCTAAATTCCTTTCGGATTCTATATTTTTTGAAATATCATATCCTACAGAAATAAACTCTAAAGGCTGATCTTCATCATCAATGATTAAGGTGATTTCCCATTGCGTATGAATCACCTCCCCAGTATGTAGCGGTTTACGTAAAATAACAGAGTGAGATTTTTCTGGAGATAAGAGACACTGATTTAAAATAGCTATATACTGTTTATGATCTTCCTCTATAATAGTTGCTAAAGAGGGAGTTCCAATATAATTTTGAACAGGATAGTTAAAGAACTCTGAGAAATAAGGAGATAAATAGGTGTAATTTCCATTTAAATCCGTCTTATTACAAAAAAGGATCCTCGAGTGCTTTAAATGTTCATACGTTCCTTTCATTAACTCTAAGGTAAAAAATAAAAGCAAAAAAAAGCGCTGATTATATAATCAACGCTTTTCTAACAAAATTTATTTTCTTATTTAACCTTAAAGCCAACTTTTAAATTTCCCCAATAAAGATCAACATCTCCACCTTCAGAAACTTTAAAAGTCATCTTTTCCATCATATCAGGTGTTTTAGAAGGCTTAGCAGTAACGCGAAGCGCATCATCAGTTTCAGTATAATTGGTTCCCCATTGGTTCCAGGTTTTATTAAAAATAAAAGTCCATTCAGTTTCTCCAGGGATACTATATAAACCATATTTACCGGCAGCCAGCATCTTACCGTTTATCTTAGCATCTTTACTAATTTCAAAAACAGTGGCTTCATTTGCCCCAGTTCTCCAAACTTTTCCGTAAGGGGCAAGTTCTTTTCCAATCATTCTTCCTTTAACAGAAGGCTGGCTGTAATCTACTGAAATAGCTACTCCAGATTTTGTAGTTGCACTTACTTTATCTGGTGGACTTGGTCTTTTGCTCTTGTCTGCTTGTGCAAATAAACTTACGCTTACAAAAAGCAATAGCAAAGAAGTAAGAATTGAAATTTGTTTTTTCATAATAATGTTTTATGTGTTTAAAATTTGAACTAAGTAACTCAATTTTTGTTTTTATATTATTTATTTTATGTAAAATTTAGATGTTTAAGAGCAACCAAAATATCATTTTAAGGTTCTTTTGCTAAAGAATCAAAAAAATGAAGCACATTTGTTTCATTACTTAGCCTTTCTTTATAAAATCAAAAAATTGAATCTATTTAAAAACACGCTACTTTTTCTGTTTACTTTTTCTTTACTTTTTTTGGTTGAGAATGCTCATGCCCAAAAGAACCTCATTTTAAATGGAGTGCTTAAAGATGCGGAAAATGGAGAAACACTAATTGGTGCTTCAGTTAAAGTTAACGGAGTAACAGTAAACGGAACCATTACCAATGCTTATGGTTTTTATTCTCTTAGTTTGCCCTCAGGAAATTATAAGATTACTTTTAGTTATGTTGGTTATCAAAGCATTGTTCAAGATTTAAATCTCAATATTGATTCTACACTTAATGTAGCGTTAATTTCATCCAATCAGCTTTTAGAAGTAATTGTAAATGCCAATCAGAAGAATGAAAATGTGGTAAATCCACAGATGGGTGTGCAGAAATTGGATGTAAAAGAGTTAAGGAATATCCCTGTGTTATTTGGAGAAAGAGACATTTTAAAAGTATTACAGCTTTTACCAGGAATAAAATCTGCTGGTGAAGGCAATAGCGGTTTTTATGTAAGAGGAGGAGCAACAGACCAAAATTTAATTTTATTAGATGAAGCACCTGTTTACAATGCCTCCCATTTGTTGGGGTTTTTCTCCACTTTTAATTCTGATGCCATAAAAGACGTTACCGTTTATAAAGGTGGAATGCCAGCTCAGTATGGGGGAAGGTTAGCGTCGGTTTTGGATATTAAAATGAACGATGGCAACAAAAAGGATTATACTGTAGAAGGAGGAATAGGTTTAATTTCTTCCCGACTGAAAGTAGAAGGTCCTTTTAAAAAGGATAAAAGTTCTTTCATGATCAGCGGTAGAAGAACTTATGCGGATGCGTTTCTCGCATTTTCTTCTGATTCAAGCTTAAAAGACAATACCCTTTATTTTTACGATCTTAATGCTAAGGCAAATTTTAAATTGAATGATAAAAATGTGATTTACCTTTCGGGTTATTTTGGGAGAGATAAGTTAGGTTTAGGCAAAACTTTTGGTTTTGAATGGGGAAATGCCACCGGAACATTAAGGTGGAATCATTTATTTTCTAATAGATTATTTTCCAACACTTCATTAATCTACAGCAATTACAATTACGTTATTGAGAATTTTTTAGAAGACAATAATTTTAAAGTAAATTCCTCTATTAAAGATTACAACCTAAAGCAGGATTTTCAATATGCTGCTAATAATCATCAGTTAAAGTTTGGTTTAAATGCAATACACCATACAATTGCACCTGGAAAGTTGACGTCTAATGGTAATTCAAGCGTAAATCAAACTACTATTGAGGATAGAAAAGGAATAGAACTGGCTGCTTATTTTTCTGATGAGCTTAAAGTAAACAACAATATAAACTTAGTATATAGCGCTCGGTTGAGCAATTTCAATTCAATAGGTCCGGGTTTATTTAAAACTTATGATACAGAAGGAATAATCATAGACTCCGCTCGCTTTTCTAAAGGAGAGGTAGTAAAAAGTTATTTAAAAATAGAACCTAGGGTATCAGCAAGCTTTCAGTTAAGCAGTGAAAAAGCCATTAAAGCTTCCTATACAAGAAATACGCAGAATTTACATTTAATGTCTAATTCTACTTCCACTTCCCCAACAGATTTATACATTATGAACAGCAATAACACCAAGCCAGAAATTGCAGATCAGGTGGCACTGGGTTATTTTTCAAATTTTAAAGAAAATACCTACGAGTTTTCTGCTGAAGTTTATTATAAATGGATGCAAAATCAGATAGAATATAGAAACGGAACAGATCTTAGAGGGAATAGAAATGTAGAAGCTGATTTATTGTACGGAGATGGACGAGCTTATGGGATAGAGCTATTTTTAAAGAAAAGATTTGGAGATTTTAACGGATGGATTGGCTATACATTGGCTAAAACTGAAAGGCAATTTGATCAGATTAATAATGGACAATGGTTTAATGCAAAGCAAGATCGTACGCATGATTTATCATTAGTGGGCATTTACCAAGCGAGCAAAAGATGGACATTCTCTTCTACTTTTGTTTACAGTACGGGCTCTGCAGTTACTTTTCCAAGTGGCAAATACCAATTGAGCGGTTCTACGGTTTTTTATTATACAGAGAAAAACGGTTATAGAACTCCGGCTTACCACCGGATGGATGTTTCGGCAACTTTAGAAGGAAAGCCAGGAAAAAAATATCAGTCTAGCTGGTCTTTCAGTATTTATAATCTATATGCCAGAAAAAATGTTTTCTCTATTGATTTCAGAGAAGACCCTAACAACGCGAATAAAACACAGGCAGTCAAAACATCATTATTCGGCATCATTCCGTCTGTAACTTGGAATTTTAAATTTTAGAAAGATGAAGAAACTAAATATCACAGCTACAATTGCAATATTGATGATTTCTACCTTTCTGTTTAATGGCTGTGAAGATGTCATTGATATTGATCTCAATCAAGCCAATACCAATATTGTAATTGAGGCAGAAATAGTAAATGATATGAACCGCCAAAGAGTTACAATATCACAAACAAAGAATTTTAATGATGATAATTCTATTGTTCCAGTGACTGATGCTCAAATTACGGTAACAGATGAATTAGGTAATAAATTTGTCTATAATGAACGAGTTCCAGGGGGTTATGAATCAGGTTTTTTTATTGGTATTCCAGGTAGAAAATACAGTATGGAAGTGAAATCACAAGGTAAAACATATACTGCTTTTTCCATCATGCCAAAGCAGGTAATATTAGATTCCATTACCTTAACCGAAATCACGTTATTCAATAAAAAGAATAAATTTATTCAGGTCAATTACGTTGACCCGCCGGACAGACCAAATTTTTACAATTATAAGCTATCAGTAAATAATGAATTGAGAAATGCCTATTATGTAGATGAGGATAGGTTTTATAATGGAAACAAGGTGACAAACACTATTTTTAGCGAAGAGCCCGAATTAAAAACGGGAGATATTGTAAATTTAGATTTTCAGTGTATTGATGAAAAAACTTACAAATACTTTTACGCCATTTCACAAATAAAGGGAAATGGCGGGCCACCTACCGCACCCGCCAACCCCGATTCTAATTTTAATAATGGTGCGCTAGGTTATTTAAGCGCACACACTTCTCAAAAAGTTAACGCAACAATTAGATAAATTAATTCCTTTTTTCACCAAAACTGTTCACCATACTGTTATGCAGGGTTTTAGCACTCCAATAACCGCTGGCTATAATCCTTCTAATGGTATATAAGGGGTCATTTTCATCTCTTGATGTCGATAAAATATATGCGTCTTTAAACCCTCTTTTCTTTAATTCTGGAATGGCTTCTTTATTCCATAACCCAAAAGGATAGGCAAAATGGTCAATTTTTTTACCGGTAATTTCTTCTAAAGTTTTGGTAGGCTTATCAATTTGCTTGGTCCAATCTTCGCCAACTAATTTTTTCACATTCTGGTGATCATAAGTATGGCTACCAATCGTATTCCCTTCGTCAGAAAGTTGTTTAATATCATCTTTACTCATGTAACGGACTTTTCCATTCCTGCCAATGGAAACCGTCATGATGAAATAAACACCTTTAAATCCGTATTTCTCTAATTCTTTAGCACCAACTTCAAACTGGTCGTAATCGGTATCATCAAAAGTGAGCATTACCGGTTTTTCTGGCAATGGATCTCCGTAAGCCAAATAATTATAATATTGATCAGGCAATATGCTATGGTAACCACTATCTGCTAACATTTTAATGTGTTCTTTAAATGCTTTTACAGGAATAATATAATCCTTAGCAGATTGTGAATCTTTTCCAGTCCAATCTCTAATCTGGTGGTAGCATAAAACAGGAACCTGCTTTCTAGCTAAAATGGTTGCTGCATCAGCAATTTTCTTTCCTTCGTGATTGATCACTGCTGATTGATTTTCTGCTGATGTTTTTTCAGCTACAACGCTAGAGTCGCTACTAGCAGTGTTTTGTGCAGTTTTTGATTCGGAGGAGTTACAAGCAATGGCTAAGCTGATGGTAGCCATTGATAAAGTGAAGATGAATTTTTTCATATAGAGCAGTTATAATTTGGTTGCGAATTTAAATTAATATTTAGATTTTTCCGAGTTTTTTAACCTCGATAACTTTCAGCCCAAAACCTAGAACCTATCACTTTCCACCTAAAACCTAACACTTATTACCTACAACTTATCACTTACCACTTATCACTTACCACCTATTACCTAAACTTATCACTTAAACTTCCCTCCACCAGTCTCCACAATTATCAAATTTTCAACAAATCAGAATCACTTGCTTTAATTTTTAACTTTGCAAATCAAAATTTCTAAACGCATTGGCTAAAAGCAACGATAAGGAAACTCCTCTAATGACACAGTATAACCAGATAAAGGTGAAATACCCTGGTGCTTTGCTGTTGTTTAGAGTAGGGGATTTTTATGAAACTTTTGGCGAAGATGCGATAAAAGCATCCCAGATATTGGGAATTGTGCTTACCAAAAGAGCAAATGGTTCAGCATCACACATTGAGCTTGCTGGTTTTCCACACCAC
The DNA here is from genome assembly GCA_039918235.1 of Pelobium sp. Classification (GTDB taxonomy): domain Bacteria; phylum Bacteroidota; class Bacteroidia; order Sphingobacteriales; family Sphingobacteriaceae; genus Pseudopedobacter. The sequence goes on along the minus strand of JBDSHZ010000040.1, from coordinate 9,451 downwards.
TCCATAGAAACTTATCTGCCGAAGTTGGTTAGGGCTGGGCAACGTGTTGCCATTTGTGATCAATTGGAAGATCCCAAAACGGTGAAGGGAATTGTAAAGCGTGGCGTAACAGAATTGGTGACGCCCGGAGTGGCTTACAGTGATAATATTGTACAGCAAAAATCCAACAATTACCTGGCAACGCTCCATTTTGAAAAGCAAAGTATCGGGATTTCATTTCTGGATATCTCTACCGGAGAATTTTTGGTGGCACAGGGAAATGCAGAATATATTGATAAACTTTTACAGGGATTTAAGCCTAGCGAAGTAATTTTTTCTAAAGCAAAAGCCAAAGATTTTGCAGAAGATTTTGGAGGAAGGTTTTACACCTATACTTTAGACGATTGGGCATTCACCTCTGATTATGCCCAGGAAACTTTATTAAAGCATTTCGATGTAAAATCGCTCAAAGGATTTGGGATTGAAAAACTGAACTTAGGAATTGTAGCGGCTGGGGTTTCCTTACATTATTTAAATGAAACCGAACACCGCCAGCTACAGCACATCAGTAACATTTCCAGAATTGAGGAAGACCGTTACATGTGGCTGGATAGGTTTACCATCCGCAATTTGGAACTGATAGGTTCTAATAACGAGAATGCAAAAACACTGATTGAAGTGTTGGACCATACCTCATGTGCAATGGGAGCCAGAATGTTGCACAAATGGTTAATTATGCCATTAAAAAATGAAAAGCCCATTCAGGAGAGGTTGGAAGTAGTTTCTTTTTTTTATGAGGATACTACATTAAGAGAAAAACTGCAGTCTTACATTCGGCAGGTAGGTGATTTAGAAAGACTGATTTCTAAAATTGCCTTGCAAAAAACCAATCCTAGGGAAATTATACAATTAAAAAGAGCTTTAACCGCTATTGCGGAAGTAAAAGATGTTTGCGAAACCATCCCACAGGAAGCAGTGAAAAGATTAGGCGAACAAATGAATCTTTGTGCTTCCATCCGCGAAAAAATTGAAACTGAGCTACAGCCAGATCCACCAGTTGCCTTAAATAAAGGAAAAGTAATGGCTGAGGGCTTAAATGCCGATTTAGACCGGCTCCGTAAAATTGCATTTGGAGGAAAAGATTATCTGCTCGAACTCCAAAAAAGAGAAGCAGAAATCACTGGGATTACCTCTCTTAAAATTGCCTTCAATAACGTATTTGGTTATTATTTAGAGGTTTCTAATACGCATAAAGATAAAGTGCCTCAGGAATGGATCAGAAAGCAAACTTTAGTGAATGCTGAAAGATACATTACACCAGAGCTTAAAGAATATGAAGACCAGATTTTAGGTGCAGAAGAGAAAATTTTAGCCATTGAAACGCGTTTATTTACCGATTTAGTGAATAGCATAGCCGAGTTTATTAAACCCATCCAGCTGAATGCTTTTTTAATTGCACAATTGGATGTTTTACTATGCTTTGCCGAGATCGCGAAGAAAAATCATTATGTAAAACCTATCATCAACAACACTAAATCGCTGGATATAAAAGGAGGGCGACATCCGGTGATTGAACAGAAATTACCTTTGGGAGAGGAATATATTACCAACAGTGTTTACCTAGATAACGATTCGCAACAGATCATCATCATCACCGGTCCAAATATGTCTGGTAAATCGGCATTGCTAAGGCAAACCGGGCTCATTGTTCTAATGGCGCAGATGGGAAGCTTTGTGCCAGCAAAAGAAGCCACCATTGGCATAGTGGATAAGATTTTTACCAGAGTAGGAGCATCCGATAACCTATCTTCTGGCGAATCTACCTTTATGGTGGAGATGAACGAAACGGCAAGTATTCTGAATAATTTATCAGACCGAAGTTTGATTTTATTAGATGAAATAGGTAGAGGAACTTCTACCTACGATGGTATTTCCATTGCTTGGGCAATTGCAGAATATTTACACAATCACCCATCGGCGAAAGCCAAAACATTATTTGCCACCCATTACCACGAATTGAATGAGTTAAGTAATTCCTTTAATAGGATCAAAAACTTTAATGTTTCTGTAAAAGAAGTAGGCAACAAAGTGATTTTTCTAAGAAAATTAGTGCCAGGCGGAAGTGAACATAGTTTTGGAATTCATGTGGCTAAAATGGCGGGAATGCCAGCTCCGGTTTTAAAAAGGGCAAATGAGATTTTAGTAAGACTGGAAAACGAACGTACAGGAGGCGAACATGTGAAAGCGAGTTTGATGAAAATCCAGAAGCAACCGGTTCAATTACAAATGTTCTCCCTAGATGATCCGGTTTTAATCAAAATAAGGGATGTACTTAACAACTTAGATGTAAATACGCTGACCCCTGTAGAAGCACTGATGAAGCTGGATGAAATTCAGAAAGTGCTTAAAAACGCCTAATTATTTAGATTAATTTAGTGTAACTTATTGAAAATGTGGAAAAATCTTGAATTAAGTTTAAGCCCAATTTTCGACATTTATGTTGCATATTAATCAGCTTCATTTAAGAATCCTCTTAATCTGTGAAATCTGTGTCAAAAAAATAACAACATGCTAAAAAGAAAACAATATTTAATTTGGATCATCCTGATAGCTGTTTCCTTTACTGCCTGTAAATCAAAGAAAAACCTAGTCAAATCTGCAAAAACCAGCTTAGAAAAACCATCTAATAATATAGCATCTAAGTATGCCGAGATGATGAATGTTTCCAAAAGGGATATCCAAAACGGAAAACTTTACGAATTTATTGAAGATTGGGAGGGCACTAAATATCAATTTGGAGGTTTGGATAAGCGAGGAATTGATTGTTCAGGTTTGGTTTATCTTTGTTATAAAGAGGTCTATGATAAGCAAATTCCAAGAATGACCTCTCAGCAAGTGCAAATTATTAAAAGAAAATACGAAAACCAGCTCAGTGAAGGTGATTTAGTATTTTTCGATTATGATGGCAAAGCTTTCAGCCACGTGGGAGTTTATTTACAAAACGGCTATTATGTGCATGCCAGCAGCAGTAAAGGAGTGATTATTTCCAGAATCCAAGATCCATATACTTATAAATACTTTTCCAGAGGAGGAACAGTACAGTAGCTAAAACCTGCAATAATTTATCTAGGATTAAAATCAAAAGCTAAAAATGTTTTAAATTCGTTATCAGATGATGAAATTAAAAGTCTTATTGTTCTTCTTTATCCTAATAGTCATCTCAAAAGTCTGTATAGCGCAAGTCAAACTGTTAAGTTTAGATCAGCTAGAGAAAAGAATAGAACAAGGAAAAGACACCGTTTATATCGTAAATTTCTGGGCAACGTGGTGTGGCCCATGTGTGAAAGAACTCCCTAATTTTGAAAAATTAAATGCTGAATATAAAAACCAGCCCATAAAAGTAATTTTGATGAGTGCGGATTTTAAATCTAAATTAGAGAAAGTCGTTATCCCTTTTGTGCGGAAAATGGGTTTAAAATCGGAAGTATATTTACTGAATGAACAATCAGAACAGGATTATATCAATAGAATAAGTGAGAAATGGTCAGGATCTTTGCCAGCTACACTTGTTATTAATACTAAAAAGAAAACCCGTAATTTTTATGAACAGGAATTTTCTTATCAAGAATTAGAAAAAGTATATTTAACTAATAAATAAATAAATTAAAAACATCAAACATGAAGAGTTCTCACATCTCAAGTCTCAAATCTTACATTCTTTTACTTTTATTCGTTGCCATTACTGGCATAGTAAGTGCGCAAACAGGTTATAAAGTTGGGGACATTGCCGTCGATTTTAAATTAAAGAATGTGGATGGAAAATTAGTGTCAATGGCAGATTATACTGATGCTAAAGGCTTCTTCGTTGTTTTTACCTGCAATCACTGTCCTTATGCAAAAGCATACGAAAGTCGAATTATGGATTTGAATACAAAGTATGCATCTAAGGGTTATCCTGTTTTAGCAATTAGTCCGAATGATCCAATTGCTGTTCCTGAAGATAATTTTGAAAACATGACGAAAAGAGCCAAAGAGAAAAAATATGCTTTTCCTTATATGTTAGACGATACACAGAACATCACCAGAGCCTATGGTGCAAAAGCTACACCTCATGTTTATTTATTGAAGAAATCTCCAAATGGATTAGTTGTTGAATATATTGGGGCTATTGATAACGATACTGAAAATATAAACGCAAATAAAATTAAATATGCAGAGGATGCTGTAAATGCGTTACTTTCCGGAAAAACGCCTACAGTAACACAAACTAAAGCTATCGGATGTTCAATAAAATGGAAAAATGCTGAATAAATTAATGAAAAGCAGTTTAATAATTGCTTTATTACTGATTACCAAATTCGGATTTGCTTCTAACCAACTTGCTGACTCTTTAAAACTAGGGCAAAAGTTGGAAGGTTTTACCTTAGAGAATACCGTAAAAGGTCAGTCAGAAAAAGTTAGCCTCAGTGATTATAAAGATCAAAGGGGAGCAATTATAGTATTCATGACCAATGGCTGTCACCATTGTATCCTTTATAGAGATAGAATTAAAGCTTTCCAAACAAAATATGCTTCCAAAGGATATCCGCTAATTACCATCAATCCCAGTCCAACTTATGCCCCCGAGGAAACTTTAGAATTGATGCAGAAAAATGCATCCAAAGAGAATTATGATTTTCCATACCTCAGAGATCCAGATCAGAATATCGCATTAAAATATTTTGTTCATTATACTCCTGAGGTTTATATCCTCAAGAAAAAAGGAGAAGATTGGATACTACAATATGTTGGGCCAATTGATGATGATATGGAAAATAAGAAAAAAGATAAGCTTACTTATGTTGATAATGTGATGAATGCAATATTAAATCATCAAAAATTACCTGAGTATTCCGTCAGTAAATAAGATTTAATTCACCTTTCATTTTTATCCTCCCTAAAAATTCCCGACCTTTCATTTTTCAGGAACCAATCCTAATTTAACAATGTCAGAAGATAAATCATCCTACTCCTTTTGGAGTAAGTATAAACAATTTGCAGGAAATGAAATTATGCTGTATGCGATTATGATTATTGGCATTATTTTAGGAATCATTATATTTAGCTAATAATATACAAGTCTCACTACGCAAATCTCACTACTCAATACTACATAATGAAATTAAATTTAAAACGTCCATTGGCATTTTTCGATTTGGAAGCAACCGGTATAAACGTTGCCTCAGATAGAATAGTAGAAATATCAATTCTAAAAGCCAATCCTGATGGAAGTGAAGATGTAAAAACATTAAAAATCAAACCCTTAATCCCTATTCCTTTAGAATCGTCACTCATTCATGGGATATATGATGAGGATATAAAAGATGCCCCAACCTTTAAGGAAGTTGCACAAGAAATTATTGATTTTTTAGCTGATGCCGATTTAGCAGGATACAATTCCAATAAATTTGATATCCCAATGCTGATGGAAGAATTTTTAAGGGTAGGAATTAAATTCGATATCGATGACCGTAAATTTGTAGATGTACAAAACATATTCCATCAAATGGAACAACGTACCCTTAAAGCTGCATATAAATTTTATTGTGGTAAAGATATCATCAACGCACATTCTGCTGAAGCAGATATCAGAGCAACCTATGAAGTTTTGCTTTCCCAACTCGATAAATATGAAGGTAAAGAATGGGAAGACAAGAAAGGAAATGTATCTAAACCGGTGAAAAATGATGTTGAAGCGCTACATACTTTCACCAATCTGAACAAACCTGTTGATTTCGCAGGTAGAATGGTCTTTAATGATGATGATGAGCCAGTTTTTAATTTCGGTAAACATAAAAATAAAACCGTTTTTCAGGTTTTTGATGAAGAGCCAAGCTATTATTCCTGGATGATGAAAGGTGATTTCCCGCTCTATACAAAAAACAGGTTGGATAAGTTTTGGAAACAGCATCGAGATAAAAAACAAGGAGAAAAGTTGGTGCAAAAACCAATAGAAAAAGTGAAACAGGTAGCTCCACAAAACATTGAAGAACTAGCCAAACCTGAAGCCAGGCCTGTTCAGCAAAAAAGTTCAGATCAGCCTCAAAAACCTTTTCAGAAAGATCACCCAAAAAAGGAGACTGGTCCTGCAGATGATGACATGCTTAAAATGTTAGCTGAAAAATTCAAAAAAATATAACTGATATGGTGGTTTTAGAAAACGATGAATTAAAAGTGACCATCAGCTCTAAAGGAGCAGAGTTAGTTTCACTAATTGATAAAAAAGACCACACCGAATATATTTGGCAAACAGTACCAGAAATTTGGGGTTACCATGCACCCAATTTGTTTCCCATTGTTGGGGGCCTAAAAGACGATACCTTAATGGTAGATGGCCAAAAGTACCAGATGATGAGACATGGTTTCGCAAGGACAGCCGCATTCAGAAGAATAGAAGACGCTCCTCAACATGCCCAGTTTCGTTTAAGATATGATGAGGAAACCTTAAAATCCTATCCTTATAAATTTGAATTTCAGGTCATCTATCATTTAACAGGAAGAAAGTTAAGAGTGATGTATAAAGTGATCAACATGGATGATAAAACCGTTTATTTTTCTGTTGGTGCACATCCTGCTTTTAATGTTCCCTTTAATAAAGAAGAAAATTTCGAAGATTATAAAATTGAATTTCAATATGATGATGAGTTAATCACGCATCAACTATCAGAAAATGGGTTGTTTAATGGAGAGACAATTAAAATTCCTACAGAAAATCAAGAACTCAGTTTAAAAAAAGCTCTATTTGAAAAAGATGCACTGGTTTTTAAGAATTTAAAATCCAGAGCTGTTACACTCAAAAGCAAATTCAGTAATAAATCTCTAAAAGTAATTTTCCCGCATTTTAACTATTTAGGGATTTGGTCTAAAGAGGATGCTCCGTTTATTTGCATTGAGCCTTGGTTGGGTTGTGCAGATAGCGAAGGAGAAGCAAAAGATATTAAGCAAAAGGAAGCCATTCAAAAAGTAGATCACGGGCATGTATTTGAAACAGAATTTAGCATCACTGTTTAAAAACGCAAAATTGCTTAACATAAACTTATTATAAACTCAACTTTTGATTCATATTGCCTAAGTATCTTTAAAAAAAAGATAGGAAGATGCAGTTATTCAATTTTATATCAAAAATTTCTAATAAGATTAAGGAGCGTTTATTCTTAAATAGAATGAAGGCTTTATTCTCTCATTAAGATTTTTCAGAATCGTTAATTCCTCTTAAATTGCAAGCTTGCTAATTGCTTGCCGTTAATGACAGATCCTAATTCCACATATAATATACTGAATAAAAAAGATTTTGGACCTCATTTTAAATGGGGAGTATCAGTTGCTGCTTATCAAATTGAAGGAGCGCATGATACAGATGGAAAAGGATTATCAATATGGGATGTTTTTACTAATACAAAAGGTAAAATAAAAGACGCTCATCATGGCAATATAGCTTGTGATTTCTATAATGCTTATGAAGATGATATTGCACTCATTAAAAAATTAAACATCCCAAATTTTCGCTTCTCCATTTCTTGGTCACGTATCTTACCTGAAGGAACTGGAAAAATTAATCAATCAGGAATTGATTATTATAATAAGGTCATAGACCATTGCTTAGCATTAAATATTGAACCTTGGCTAACCCTGTATCATTGGGATTTACCCCACGAATTAGAGAAAAAAGGTGGTTGGACAAATCGTGAAGTGATAAAGTGGTTTCAAGATTTTGTCGAGATCTGCGCAGTTAACTTTGGAGACCGCGTAACCAATTGGATAATCATGAATGAACCTGTGGTTTTTACAGGAGCAGGTTATTTTTTAGGGATCCACGCTCCAGGAAGAAGAGGAATGAAACATTTCTTGCCTGCCATACACCACGTTACCTTATCAATAGCTGCTGGAGCAAGAATACTAAGAAAATTAAGGCCAGAAGCGAATATAGGCACCACTTTTTCCTGTTCGTTGGTTCAGCCTTATCGAGAATTAAAAAGAGATTATAAAGCGGTGAAAAGGGTAGATGCTTTGTTGAATAGATTATTTATTGAACCGCTATTAGGTTTAGGTTATCCAGAAAACGAACTGCCAGTTTTAAAAGGGATAAAAAAAATTATGCATCCAGAAGATGAAAAGAACATTGTTTTTGATTTCGATTTTATCGGTATACAGAATTATACCCGTGAAATTGTAAAAAATTCATGGTTCATGCCTTATGTAAAAGCATCTTTAGTGAAAGCTGAAAAAAGAAATGTCCAACTGACAGAAATGAAATGGGAAGTTTACCCAGAAGCCATGTATGAAATGATTAAAAAATTTAATGCATATCCGGAAATTAAAAAGCTCATGGTCACTGAAAACGGAGCTTCCTTTCCAGATACCTTAGAAAATGGGAAAGTGAACGATGAAAAAAGAATGAAATACATTCAGGATAATCTCAAACAGATATTGAGAGCTAAAAACGAAGGTTTGAATTTAGAAGGATATTTTGTGTGGACGCTAACTGACAATTTTGAATGGGCAGAAGGATATCATCCTCGTTTTGGACTTGTACATATAGATTTTGAGACCCAAAAAAGAACAATAAAAAAATCAGGTTATTGGTATGCTGATTTTCTAAAATAAGACTTATGGTATCAATAATCAGTTAATAAGGGTAAGCCTGCCTAAATAATGATCGTCTTCATCTTGATAAATCACCTGCAATTTCCACCCACATTCAGCAGCAATAGTCCTCATTAAATCCTCATCTATATATAACCAAGAAAACCATTCTCCCTTTTCATCATTATATTCATACTGATAATCAATTTCTCCATAATAACTATCGGTCTCTGGTAAATCATCCTCATAAAGATAAGATACGTCAGAAGAATCGAATAAAATCTGACCGTCAGGCTTCACTAAATTTTTAGCGTGATGAAGAAATAGTTTTAGGTCTTCTATATACCCACAAAAGCCAATTCCGTTCATCATTAGTAAAAGAGTATCATATCCCATTTCGGGATATCCCATTACATCCTGATTTACAATTTTTTGAACCCCTCTTATTTTCATAAGTTCACAAGCTCCAACAGAAAGTTCAATTGCAGTCACATCAAAGCCATTCCTCTGAAGAATCGTAGAATGACAGCCAGTTCCAGCACCTATATCTAGTATCTTTCCAACACATAAATTAAGAGCGAAAATTTCTACGTCAGGCATATCCTCCTCAGCTCTAAAAAAAGATGTTACAGGCAACTCCTCTGCCTCGCCATAGTTATTGTGGAGCAAAACCTCGCCCTTAAGCTTGTTTAAATAAAAATCTTTTAGAAAGCTACCGTAAATGTCAAGCATGATTTTATAATGAATAATTTAAACAAACACCAATTCAAGAAGCTAATATACATTACATCTAATTATTATCAACCGATCAGTATTAGTTATTAGAAAAGCAGGTTCCGGTTTAAGGATG
>JBDSHZ010000039.1:0-15754 GCA_039918235.1 Pelobium sp. | reverse complement strand
AACTCGGGACCACGAGGCCTAAGTACCACCCTCAAGTGCCGAAAGGGTGCTTCAGTTCCGTCAGCTACTGCTTGGCAAATTTCTGAACCATTGATCCATCCCCCCATTCCCTTTTTGGCATCCCAGCGGGAATAGAAAACATGTACCTTTCCGTTGTCTTCATAAATAGGACTGCAGCACCAAACATAATAACCTTCTTCTTCTAAAATGCGGTGCAAAGGATGAAGGTGTTTGTATAACCATGATTTTTTTGGGTCTTTAAGTGCGGCCGCATATAAGCCAGCAGGCAAGGCCATTGCTAAGGCACCTAAAGCACTGGCTTGTATAAATTCCTTTCTATTCATTATCCTATTTTATTTTTCCGTATCAATAGTAAAAGACGGTTTTATTTTTACCAAGTTAAAGTAAAGTAGGGGATTACCTTAGGGCCGGCCCCCCTACTTAAAGCAGCTATTCTGGAACGAACGACTGCCTGAACCAATTGTATATTCCCTAATTAAAAAATCTTCTTCAACCCCTCCCACTTCACTGTCCACGTCCCATCTTTAGGGAAACCAGGATTTTCAGTTTTGCTACCATCCCAGCCGGCACACATCATGGCTACAGCGGTTAACAAACCACCGTTGCCGGGCATATAAATGCTCAATCTTTGCTCTTGGTAATTGTGTCCGTTAACTAAATAAGTATTGGTAGGTACATCCATAAACAAAGCATCAATGGCTTTATCGGGCATATTTAAGCGGGCAGCCGTCATGGCGGTCATCGGGAAATCCCATCCCCAGGTTTCTTGCCAGCTCCAATCTTTCCAGATGAGGTTAAAGGTGTTTTTCATGATGGTGCTGTCCACCATTCCGGTTTGTGGCAACATCCCGAAAGCCCCGAATACTGAAGGGTGATCTGTCTTATATTCGGGGTTGGTGTAAGAATCTTTGGCACTTTCTGTGGCTAAATAAACATTGTTCTGAACGGGCAGCGGTGCTAAGTTTTGGATCACTTCATCCCACTTTTTATCTCTGGGCATCCCTAAGCGGGTACGCCATTCTTGTGCCTTTTCTAACGCCCATTTCCAATAAGCCAACTCGTATGTGGGGTTAAAAGTATCTTCAGCTTTAAAACGTTCCTGTGCAGGAATCAACACCGGCCCTAAATCATATTTATGGGTTTTAGGGTTGAGGTGTGCAAACGAAGCCATGAAATTGGCCGTTTGAAACACCATGTCTTTATATTTATTTAAGATTTCTTTACTCGAATCATTTCTGTACAACAATTCTGCATAAGTTATAGGATGTGGCTGTTGCCAAACCAGCATGGCGCCCACACTGCTTGGGCATTCGTTGCCTTCATTATCCGTCATTTTTTGCCAGCGTACGCCTTCAAAACCTTGACGTTGTGCAATGGCTTTGGCCTTATCTTCTACTTTTAAATACCAATCGGTACTTTTCGCTAACAGCTCCGGCCTTCCCCACAAAGCATAATGAACGGCATGCCACCAGTGCATTTCTAAGTGTTCTTTTCCATACCAACTGTTATAGGTTAAGCCTGTTTCCTGTGGGGGATAATGACCAGCTTCCTGCACCCGCATCAGGTATTGGGAAAGGACCACTCTTCTTTCCAGTTCAAAAGCTCTTTTATCGGTACTGCCAGAAAAATCTACCGCTGCACCACTTTCCCAAAAGTTTTTCCATGCTGTTTTATTGGCGCTTGCTATCGTTTTCAGCTCCATCTTTTTGGTAGACTGTTCAGGGGTGAAACGGATGTTCACTTCAAACTCCTCCTCTTTTTTATCCGGAGTAATTAAAAACTCATGCTTTTGCTTTTCCAACACAGTGGCTGCTCCGCTCCAGTTTAATGTGGCAAAGTAAGTGCTGCCCTGTAGCTGGTGCTTAATTGCTGCAAATGATTTTGTTTGGCTTTCAATTGTTGTTTGGTGCTGTTCTTCATTGGCATAATTATCACCTACATCTTCCCATCTGCCGGTAGGATAAGGGAATTTCAGCTTTACTTTTAGTGCCCCTGATTTGATGAGCTTTGATTTAATTTTAGCGTACACCCCATCATTATCCTGCTCCGCCATGGTCTCTACCCTCACTTCTTCTCCATTTACTTCATACTGAGAGGTGATGATCCCCGTATAAGGATTCAGTTCTTGATGGATATTTTTTATTGCGGAAATAGGTAAAGCTTTGCCTTGAGCGTCATAAAATTCCAGTCCAAAATTCCCTAACTGCAAACGGTGGGCATTCTCCCTAAACCAGTTGGAAGCACCTTTGCTCATCTGAGGTTCTTTGCGCTGCACCATATAGCTCACCTTGCGTCCATACTGATCGTAATCTTTTAAACTGGCGTTCAAATCATAACCCACGGTATCCTTAAAGCTGTCCCATCCCCATTCAGACTGAGTGCCCAAGGGTACGCCTTTAGCGTAAAATGAAGGGAAAGATTGTAAGCCGGTCACATCAACAGTCATGGCAAACTCGCCGTTCCCCACTGTTAAGGAGGAGAGGGAATCAGCTTTTTCAATCTTGATGATGTGTCTTTCTACCAATTCTTGTCTGTTGATCTTATCTCCTGAAGAACAAGCGAGCAAACCTATAATGGAACATGCTAAAGAAAGGTTGATGAAGTGTTTTTTTATCATGATGATTTAATGGTTTTTATGCTTTAGGCTTTGTTAAACTATTCAAGTATTCTTCTAAATGGGTATAACCCGATGTTGCTTTTTGTTGGGCATCACTCGCATTGTTTTTATTAAGGCGCTGCTTTTTCTCCCATTGGTCTGGCATACCGTCGCCATCTTTATCTTTGGCTATTTTCCCTGATTGGATGGGGCCTTGCCCTCCGGCTGCTGTTTCTGTTTTAAAGATTTCTCCCTTTGTTCCTAAAGATTTTAAATAGCTGATCAACCGCTCATCCACCGCATCTCTATGCAAACTACAACCCACCTCATTGATCACATTTTCATAAGCCTTTTCAGCTGATAAAACTTTGCTATCCAACTCAAAAGTAGCAGGTTGGTTCACCACACTGGCTTTCATTGCTGTAAATTCTTCATCGGCAATCAACCTTCCGTCTAGTTTCCCGTTCTTATTCAAATCCACCCTATTTCCTTTTTGATAAACATGGTCGGTTGCAGTAAACTGACCGGCGAAGCTGTCATTAGAATTAGGCCCTGCGATGAAATAGTTATTGATGATGTCTTGATAATGATCAGTGGCGGAATGGCCACCTACAAAACCGGTAACTCCCCAATTGTAAACTACGTTATTTACATATTCTATTTTTGCTTTCGCTTTCGGGTTGCGGCTTTGGTTGTCAATCCATAACGAATTAAAAATACTGATGTTGGAAGGGTTTTCTATTAAAGCACCAAAACGCTGTGGGTCTATGGCTTCGCCAAAAATGCAGTGCTGCAAAGTGATGTTATTACTTTCTTTGATGTGCAAATCGTCCCATCGGCCCCATTGTACCGAGAGATGATCGAAAATCATATTTTCTGCACTGTCTATCACTAACACACAGGCACCCCTTGGCATGTTGATGCTGCCCCTCAAACGCAGGTACCTAACAATTACATTTTTTGAACCCGAAAAGGAAACGCCATCTCCATAAACCACAATTCCTTCTCCCGGTGCCGTTTGTCCTGCTATGGTAAGGTCTGATGCTACCTGCACTTTGCTGTCTATCTTAATCACCCCGCCCAAATCAAAAACTACGGTACGGTTAGGCTGGCTTACCCCATCTCTAAAAGAGCCCGGGCCACTGTTGTTTAAATTAGTGACATGATAAATGGTTCCACCTCTGGCGCCACTGGCAAACCTTCCCTTTCCCATTGCACCGGGAAAAGCCAGTTGTTGCGCCCAAAGACTCATCGGCATTAAAAAAAGAAGTATTAAACTTAATCTATTGCATTTTATCATGTTTTCAGGTTCTGTTATTTACTTATTGATGGTTTCATCCATCTTCTTCCCGTTAATCACCACATTTTTAAACTGCATATTTTTGACATGGTCAACTGATACCGGGATTTGTACCCCTTGGATGGTGCAATTGATTAATCGTAAATTTTCTACTGGAGATTGTTCGTAAGCATTTACCAATATGCCGTACTTTCCTCCTTTTTTCACGTTCATGTTCTCCACCACAATGTTTCTGATGGTGGGGATAAAATCACCTGGGTTTTCATAAAACATGTTACATTTAATGGCGGCTTCTTTATAAGTCCCAACTTCAATATTCCTTAAGAACACATTTTCTACCACACCGCCCCTTAAGGAGCTGGTCTTGATGCGGAGCACCCTGTCTAAATCCGGACTGTCCATCTTTAGGTTTTGTGCGTAGATGTTTCTAGCTCCTCCTGAAATTTCACTTCCTATCACCACACCGCCATGTCCGTCTTTCATCTCACAGTCTTCAATAATATGGTTCTCTGCCATCACCGCAATGTTTCTTCCATCTTCATTTCTGCCCGATTTAATGGCAATACAGTCGTCTCCGGTATCAAACAAACAATCCTTAATCCACACATTTTTGCAGGCTTCAGGGTCGCAACCATCATTATTAGGGCCATGGGTGATGATTTTCAAGTTCCTGATGGTGATATTCTCACTTAATGCCGGACTTACGTTCCACATGGGGGCGTTAATGATTTTTACATCTGCAATCAGGATATTTTTACAACGGTAAGGCTGTATAAAAGTAGGTCTTAAGTAATGCCCTTCCCCAAAAATCCTTTTTCTTGGATCAACCTGTTGTTTATTCATTTCGGTCAGTAGTTTTACGTCTGCCTGCTGGCTCGCCATCCCTTCTTTCCATCCAAATTCTTTAGCAGCTTTCCATGGCCACCAATAGTCGTTATTGGCATTCCCATCTAAAATCCCATTACCGGTAATGGCAATGTTTTCCTGCTCGTAAGCATAAATTAAAGGGGAGTAATTCATCAGTTCCATCCCCTCAAAACGGGTCATCACCAGTGGTAAATAATCTTTAGGGTTTCTGCTGAACTTGATCTTTGCGCCATCTGCTAAATGCAGGTTCACATTGCTTTTTAAATGAATTGGACCAGTGAGGTAAACTCCATTAGGAACCATTACCCTTCCGCCACCTTTTGCCGCACAGGCGGCTATTGCTTTCACAAAAGCTTGAGTGCTTAAGGTGTTGCTATCTGTAGCCGCACCGTAATCTGTAAGCTTAAAGTCCTGATTTTTAAACTTGGGCGCTACAATCTGCTTTCTAATCTCCCCTAATCTGCTCCAAGGGTCGTCAACCTGTGCAGTGTTTTTCAATGGCCCACAGGCATAAAAACCAAGGGATGCTAAAGTGCAAATGCTGATCAATACTTTAAATTTCATCATTCTAATTTTTTTTATCTGGTTAAAGTTAGAGACATTAATCCAATCACTACATCGTTAGCTTTGCTAATCAAACTGATACTTTTTAAGGTTTTATCCGGATTTAAAGACATGTCTAAAAGCGTTCCTGCACCGCCGTCTATTGCGTAATTGCTAAATCCTTTAATGCTAGTAAAACTTTTAAAATCTTTAGTGATCTCCCCTGTTTTAAAATATAAACGGTATGGCTTTGGTGCCGATGTGTTAAACGCAAAACCATCAGTATAATAATCCTGTTCTATTGGCCACCAATTCTCTGGATTTCTTAATTCCAGTATGGAGGAAGTCCCATCTTCATAATTTACTTTAACCAAACCATTTACCAAACGGCTTTGCATGGGGTTGGTACTCCCTGCCATCACCAAATAAGCATGGCTTGCTTTCCCAGATAAAGGGATGGTGACAGCATCTGGATAATTATCCCAAAGAGAAGTGTAAATGATGTTCTGCCCAATATCAACCGATAAATAGCTGATCCCTTCTGGAGATGTAAAACTGTTGTTCTTTAAGGATTTTCTGAAACCGCTATCGTCTATATTGGCATTTACCAAAGGATAGCACCAATTCCCTATGCCTTGTGTAGGCAATTGCAAAGTGGGGATAGCTGGTCTTGGGCTTAAATATTGGTTCTGGAAAATAGCTGTTACTGATGAATTGTAGTAGCTGGATAAATTGATCTGATCTTGCAACTTTACCACAAATTTTTTCTCCTGCCCTACTTTCTTTTCGCTGGCTTTTGCATCCACATATTTCACCGGCAGTTTCCAGGTCAAATCTCCCTGGCTTACTGGAATAAATAGGTATCCAGCATCCGCAGTTACGGAAATGGTATTTTCAACTGCATATTTATAGCCTTTAATATTTAGCTTCACTTCCCCTTTTTCACTTTTTACGGTTCTCTCTGCTGTTTTCAGGGTGTCTCCCTGCCACACAATCTCTATGGTATAAGACCTACTTTTAGGTGCTTCAATCAATACCACCGGATACTTCACTGCATTTTTCATTACACCGTAAGGCATTATTTTTCCGTTTACCTTTACAGATTTAACCCCTGAGTTTTGCGCATAAAGCTGTAAGTTCAGTGCTAGCAAACGATTATATTGTTGCACAATTTTATAGGTTGAAGTATTGCCTTTTTGTTGATAATCAAACTGAATATCTAGCAAATGCAAGGTGGCTTCTTTCCAATCTTTTGGATAGCCGGGCTTAATGGTTAAAGTCTCCGCCAGTACATCAGGATGGATCCCAAATAAACCTTCAGCCAGTGTTCTGGCTGCCATCCCAATCGGGTCAGCAAAATCGCGGTAAAGTTCTCCTCGCATGGCATCGTAATAAGAAATCTGTCCGAAATTACCAGGGCTTGCTCCCAAATACATGTTTTCCATTAAACTTCCCTTCCACAGCTTAAAAGCTTCTTCTGATTGATTTGCCTGCCAAAAAGCCAAGGCGGTATGCAATACTTCGGCGGTAGCCACATTATTGATAGACCAAGTGTAAGGTTGCCAATTGGTAGTGCTTAAAGTATAATAATCTTCCTTTAAACCTTTCGCAATGATGGGAATGTGCGGAATTTCTTCGTCTACATATTTCACTAACTGGTAGGCTTGTTCAGCATCTGGCACTTCTGAATCTATGGCATGATATACTGTCCATAAAGCAGCAGCGGGATGCAAAAGCTGATTACCCAGCATATCTTTATATTCGGCGTACCGGCCTAAATCTTTCATCCATAAAACAGCATTAATGGCTTTTAAAATCTTGGCCGCTTCCTGCTGATAAGGTGTTGCGTCTTCTCCTAAATGATCTGCAATGCGGGCCGCCAACAAATTTGCCCGATAGTTATAAGCTGAGGAATGCGTAACAGCACCTCCGCTATATTGCAAAGCATCACTTGCCCAAATGGAAGCATAAGCATCATATAAGCCATCGTCATCCGGATCAAAATTTCTTTTTTCCCATTTCAGATGCCTTTTCACCACTGGCCACAAGGTTTCCATTTCTTCCTGATTCCCGGTATAAATCAAATGACTGAGCAACTGATCTATAAAAACCAAATTCATATCATAATGGTGCGGATAAGATTCTTTTCCGGGATTTCTGCTGATGTAGCCTTCGCTAAATAAGGAGCTACCTTTTTCTTCTTCCTGTCGGGCTAAATTTAATGCGGTATCTGCTACAACAGGTCCGTTTTCCGGTTCGGTATATTGTGCAGCCGCATAACTTTCAAAGTGCATTTTTGCCCGGTCATGCCAGCCTAAAGGATCGGCCACATAAGCGCCACGCCAACCGTTTAAGTGCATCCGCCAAGCTACCGAACCGTGAATATAAGATGGTTCTTCCCAAATGGCATCTGCGGCAATGGCTAAGGATGCGCCATAATGGTTTAGGTAAGGATCTGGTGTTTTAAGCACTACCCTGTTGGCTAGTGTTTGTATTTTTTGTTTGGCATAAAGAAACTCGAGCTGTGGCAGCTTAAATGTCTCTTCTCTTTGGATGGCGATGTAGGCTGGTGTATTGTTTTTTAAAGTAAAAACACCCGTCAATACTGGCGCATCTGTCACCTTTCCGTTTAAAAATTCATTGAGGTGACTGAGCAATGAAAGATCTGTCAATCTCAATTGGGTATCCTCTGGAAAAGCACCGTACATTTTGCTGTAGAGCGAAGCGGTATCGGTATTTCCTTTAGCCAGCTCTTTACGGGCATTGGCATCTAAGAAATCCAGCTCAAACTGATTGTTTTGAATGCTGAAATGATTGTTTTGGGTGTACTCCTGTTTTAAATAAAATACCGATTCAGGGTCGGCACCTAAATCACCATCTCTTGAAAACTTCTGTCCGTTTACGCCACCATAGGCGGTAAAAATATGTAAAGGTTGTTCCACATTGCTTGCCCATACTTTCAACACCATCCCTTCTTTATCAGCGTAAGCCAGCAGTTCTAAATGGATGCTTCCTCTACCCAATGCCTCATCATAAATATCATACAGCATTTCCCCAGGATTGTAAATAGAAACTACAGAATCGGCCTCAGTTAACCATTTTTGCTGTTTCCCAATTTTGAAACCTATCTTCAGATTACCTCCCATTCCCGGAAGGTAAAGGGCAAACTCAGGCTGATCTCCTGCTTCTACCCGGAAACCCGTATTGGTTCCATATAAAGCCCGGTTGAATTTTCTTTCCAAATTAACACCCACAAATCCCCGCTCATCTGGCGTATATCTTAGTGTTCTTTCTTGGCCATGCCATAGTGTTTTCTCTTGTGCGGAGGCACAAAAGGAAAAAGCAAAAATGAATAGCAGAAAAAAATATTTCATCATGATCTAATTACCATTCTAATTTCAGTAAAGAAACTGCTTGATTTGGTAACATCACCCTAGTTTCTAAATTACCGTTCTTTATTTTAATGGGTTTAGGTTTTTCTAATACAGCCAATTCACCTGCCCTTTCCAATTGTTTGATCTGCTCTTGAGTTGGCTGCTGTGGGGAACCCATTTGTTGCCATAGCGAATAAGAATTGCTGTGCTTTTCATCAATACGGTAATGAGTGATTTTTACCTGCTGAGCAGGAATTCCTTTTATTTGGAGTTTCACAATTGAACTATCCCCTTGTCGGTCTTCATCGTGATAATTCCAAATCATCACAGTTGCCTCATGTTGTTGTTTAGCCGCTAAAACTCCAATGTCATTCTGCACTTTGCGGATGCTTGAATCCAATACCGTTTGAAGTGGATACATCTGACTGGATGTTGCTTCCACAAAATTACCTCCCATTTTACCAAACATCCTAAAGACGTTGAGTACAGGTTTGTCAACTCCATTAGTGGCTAAATCACGATAGCCATAAAACCAAGGTTGATTTTCAAATTCAAAAGCCCAAGTAACCGCACCAATTAAGTTTAACTGATATTGCTGCGCTAACTCGTACACTCTGGCAAATGAGGCTGCTGTATAACTGGAATACATGGTGCCATTTCGGTAAGCATTCTGAGGATCGGTTTTCATGCCACAGGCCGCACAGCCTTCAGGGTCTGATTCTCCAATCACAATGGGTACATTCTTCAGTTGAGGATATCCAGCAATCATTTTTAGGTTGCTGTTTACATTATTTAACTGGTTGCTCACATTCATCACCACTTTACCATTCACCACTTTTGGTGAACCTTTCGCATGAAACAGCAAAACTTCTAAAGGAGTTCCAATTTTTCCGGTTGCTTCGTTTTTCTCGAACAAACAATGTTTGATAAAATCTTCCAGAAACTTGGTTCCTCCTCCGGTAATATTTGCACCTCCAATTCTGGCTGTAGGTAATGCTCTTTTTAAAGCTGTAGCCGAATAATCATAAAGTTTAAAAAATTCTTGAGGTGTGCCTTTCCAATATTGTGAATTAGGCTCGTTCCATAATTCCCAATACCAACTTTCTACTTCTTTTTTACCATAACGGTCTACGCTATGCTTTACCCATTGGTAAACCAGCTCGGCCCACTTATTATAATCTTTAGGCGGATATGCCCAACCGGTATAAATATCATTATAAGGATCTCCGGGTTTCCAATGGTGAAGATAGGGATCTGGATGGGTAGAGAGTGCCTCCGGCATAAAACCAATTTGCGCCAAAGGTTTCATTCCTCTCTTTACATACGTATCAAAAATACTATCAATGATAGCCCAATTATAGATAGGATTTCCTTGCGCATCTTCCGTGTAAGCATTGGTAGAACCCCATTTTAAATCAGGTATCCCATCTCCGGTTACCAATAAACTATGTGTCCTCACAAAAACTGGCACAGGGCTTAAAGCCGATATTTCGCTGAGTAGTTTTTTTCCATCTTTCATGTAGGTATAGTTGGGTTCATCATAACCAAACCAAGCCCAAATAGGTTTCATCTCTTGCTTCTCTTTTGCCAAGTTTACTTCAACCATTGCTTGATTTTGCTGTGCAAAACCATTCGCAACAACCAGCATTATTGATAAAATAAGACTTGCTCTTTTGATCATTTTATTTCAATTAAAATGCTACATTTTCAGAATTTTCTACCTTCACTTTCGTTCCGTCTTTAGCAGTGATATTTACATTTTCAGACTTCCAATCCTTAGCATAATTCACTGTCCCTGCAGTTTCTACTTCTAAATTGATACCTATGAAATGGAAACCTATCACTGGCGAACCTTCAATTCCGGCAATGTTAAATGCTTTCTTAATGCCTATGCCTTTCATCCCACTGATGTAAACATCTTTAAAAACAGGAATTCCTTTTGATGCAGGTTCTACATGTGTCAGCATTTTTTTCCAGTGAATGGGCACTTCTTCGATGTTGTATGCTTTAGGTAAGGTAGAATAGCTATAAGCCGGATTCCAGTTTTTACCGATCTGAAAAGCGGTGGTCACATTATCCATTCTAAAATTCTTTAAGTGGATGTCCTCAATGCCGCCACCACGGGTTAAAGCAGACTTAATATTGATGCCATTGGAAGTGCCTAAACCAACGAGGTCCTTCGCCAAAACATGACGGATGAAGCCGGAAGTTTCACTTCCAAAAGTGACTAAACCTGCTCCTCTTCTGGCGATGCAGTCTTTGATCACCACATATTCTGTAGGTCTGTTTACTCTTAAGCCGTCCCAATCCCTTCCCGCTTTTAGGCAGAAATTATCATCGTTACAATCTATATCACAGTTCTGAACCAGGATCCAGCTGGAGGAATCGATATCCACGCCATCTGTACTTGGTCCGTGTCCGCCTATATTATTTCTGATGTTAATACCATCTACAGTAATGTACTTACTATATAAAATCTGTACGCTCCAAAAACCGGCCCTTTGGATCCTAAAATCTTTCACCACTGCATTTTCGCTGTTCTGCACCAAAATAGTTCTGGGTCTTTGCGCATCGTAATCAACAATCCAACGCAAACCTTTTGCATCGTATTCTTTTCTCATGCTCCAGTACTTATCCCAAAATACCTTACCTCTGCCATCTACTAATCCTTTCCCTTCAATTGCAGCGTTTTTCTGATCTATGATATTAATTAAAGCCGCAGGCCATTTAATTTCCATCCCCGCAATACGGGTATCAATAATGGGGTAATCTTTAATGTCCTGACTGCCCAATAATTCCACGCCTTCATCAATCCTGAGTTTTACATTGCTTTTCACAAAGAGCGAACCTATGAGGTAACTGCCAGGATTGAGCGTAACGTAACCTCCGCCAGCTAAGGCACAGGCATCAATGGCTTTTTGTATGGCTATTGTACTTGAAAAAGTAGAATCTGCTTTCGCACCAAAAGTATTGGCTAAAAACTCTTTCTTTTTAAACTTTAGTTTATTGGCGCCTACTTTTTTTGCCCATGATGGGTCTTTATCTTTCCCTATTGATTGGAAAACAGTTGCAAAAGTAAGTAAGACAATAATTATTAATCTGCTCTTTATAAATCTCATGTGGTTAATTTAATTCAATCCTTGGGTTTCTACTTCCCAATCATCTGTTCTAAATGGTGATGCCGGCAAACCTGCAATATTAAATAGGTTTGGATGTGGTACAGCCTTCCAAGCAAAACGGACTGCTACCGGTTTAGGTACTTTTGGTGAGGATACAATAATCTGATTTCCAACTATTGTTGCTTTCGCAGGATAAAAAACCTGATCCTTTCCGGCAATGGTAAATTCTTTTAAATCACCTCCTTTTGTAGTCAATTCTTTGTCGTATTTAAAGCTGATAAAGATTTGATTTCTTTTGATTTTTTTCCCTTGATAAATTGGACCGGAAGCGATGATCTGATCTTTCCCATACTGATTTTTTAAAGCCCATAGGGATAAACGATTCCCTACCAATTCTTTATTTCTGGGATGGATATCCAATGAATCGCCGTTATCAGTAGTCACTACCATTCCGGTAGCTTTTACATGCTCAAAAGTATAAAGTTGCGCTTCTCTGATGACTGCATTTTGTGAAGGGTGTGGGGAAATCTGCACAAAATAGAAGGGAAGGTTTTTATTTCCCCACTCGTCTCGCCAATTCTGGATCAATGCAGGGAAAAGTCTTCTATATTGATAGGCTCTTACTGCATTATTTTCTCCCTGATACCAGATTACGCCTTTAATGGTAAAAGGAATTAATGGCGCAATGATGGCATTGTATAATTTGTAAGGTGATTTATTACTATTAGGACCAACAGGTTCTGCCAGAGAAAGAGGTCTTTTCGTTTTATTTGCTTTCGCGATGGAATCCTTTATTAAATAAACTTTTCTATCTTCTTTATATTGCTGACTGATATTTGCCCAGTCGGCTACAGTCGCATCATATCTTTCTAGAATAGGTTTAAAATCTTTATCGTTTTCTAAAATCTTTTTGTTCATCCAAGCTTCTGCAGGTGTGCCTCCCCAATTGGCACCAATCAATCCAACAGGAAAACCTGTTTTTTCTATCAGCTGTAAAGCAAAGAAATAGGAAACTGCTGAAATATCGCCGGCTGCAGTTTCAGGAGTACAGGTAAACCATTCTCCTTTAATGTCCTGCTGTGGTTCGCTAGCAACTTTTCGATCTACTGTAATGAAACGAAGTTTGGGATGATTAGCGACAGCCACCACTTGTTTTGCATTTACCAAACCCGAGTAATGGCCAGGAGTTCCCTGAATGGGAAAAGACATATTGCTTTGCCCGCCACAAATCCATACTTCTCCAAATAAAATATCTTCTAATTTGAGCTCATTATTTCCTTTAATCAGGATTTCATGTGCTTTCTCATCATACTTTAAAGTTCGCAGGTCAGTGCTCCATTTACCGCTAGCATCAGTTGTTAAGCTCAATGGTTTTGCAATCCAATCTACTTGAATACTGATTTTTTCTCCTGGATCGGCCCATCCCCATAGTTTGACTGTAGTGTCTTGCTGCAATACCATGTGGCTGTTGAACAATGCCGGTAATTTCACATCGGCGAAAGCCGAATTGAAACCCGAAATAAACACTACAAACAATAGGATTTGGATTGCCTTTCTCATCATTAATCTGTTAAAATATTCTCTTTCGGCATTACAAAATTTGGTTTAGCAGATGGCATTAACCCAAAATAGAAGTATAAAGTTCTTTTTTGCTCTCCAGAAAACTCATTGGTTTCGCCCTGTGGGCCATATCTTTCTGGATGTGGCGTAATTTTCATTCCTAATTTACTCCCAATTGCAGGAATGCCATCTAAGAAAGAAATATCTCCTTTAGGCAAATCCGGCGATGGTTTTACCCCTGTTAAGCCGTAAAAATCAAACAGCCTTACAAATAAATCTTCTTGCGGAGTGGCAATGGTAAACTTCCCTTCTACGGTATTCATTTGCATCCAGCTGATGTTTGCGTAATAACCTTTAAATTCTGGAAAAACCCATGGGAATGAACCAG
Source organism: Pelobium sp. (assembly GCA_039918235.1). GTDB lineage: Bacteria > Bacteroidota > Bacteroidia > Sphingobacteriales > Sphingobacteriaceae > Pseudopedobacter. The sequence goes on along the minus strand of JBDSHZ010000039.1, from coordinate 1,986 downwards.
TTTGGGTGTCGTTTTTGTAACTCTCCCAAGTATTGTAGGTTACGCCTTGCATTCTGTTTTTCCAAACGCGATAGGGTCCTTTACCGAGCCATTTAGCACCTAACACAAAATTTATTGGATAGTCAAAGCTGATACCCGCCAATTCGTATTTTCCGTTTAAGGTATAAGCGTAGTCCATTTGTAACCAACCAGTAGGATACATGGTCCATCTTATGGCTTTCATGTCTCCTGTATAATTAGCCTCAACCACTATATTTTCGCCTTCTTGATGTTGTGTTAAGCCTACAAATTTGGCATTCCCGCTCACCAATACCGGACCGTTTCCAAAAGATAGTGGCGCACTTTTATCATTTGCCAAAGCCACAATTTTACCTGTGTTTTTGCTAAAGCTTACGCTGATTTCACCTCCTTTTACCGTCAAAATGCTGTCTTTTTCTGTTGCGGTAGCTTTGGAGTTGATTTTAGATTTTAATAGCTCGGCAACAAAAACTGAATTGGATGGAATCTTCCACACCCAACGATAAATCTCATCTCCATGCAAATCACAGGCAGTTAATGCTAACGCTTGATAATTTTTCCAATCTGAAGGCAAAGGAATCTGAAAATCTCCTTTTTCAAAAGGTTTCAAATCAGGTGAGCTTGCAGATCCGGCTTTCATTATTTTGTAACCCGCTTCCCTATCATCTGGAAGGTTAAAATTGATCAGTTCCCAATTGAGTTTAACCGTATTTAGGTTTAAGAAATTATAGCGGTTTTCTACTTCTATTTTCCCGTTGAAATTATCGGGCAACTTGTTCAAGGTAATTTTGAACGGGGAATAAATTTCTTTGATGGCATTATAGCTTCCTTCTTTCTCTCGGTGCGGACCTAAAACACCATCAGGCGCATTCACTCCGTTAGGATCTAATGCGCCGTTTCTATCTGTTCTGGCAATTGCTTCATCTACAAAAGCCCAGATAAATCCACCGGCTCCCTTTTTAGCATTCCAATGTAAATCCCACATATCAGATAAGCCGGCTGCTCCTGCCCCGTCATCTTGGGCATGCATAAACTCAGTTACCATATAAATATTGGTATCCGCAAGTATTTTTTGGGTGCTGTAAAAATCTTCATAATGATTACAGTCAATGCCGTTGAAAGCATTCCCTGGCTTATGATGTGCATGAATTACGGTACGGTTAGATAAATCATATTTCCCATAATCACCATCTAAATCAAAATTATGTCCCCCTTCATTTCCATTACTCCAAAAAACAATAGAAGGATGATTGGCATCTCTGATGACCATTTCTTTCACTAAAGGAGTTCCTGCTTTTGTGCTGTAAGCCTGTTGCCAACCTGCTAATTCATCTAAAACGTATAAGCCAAGCGAATCGCAATAGTTTAAAAAAGACTGATCTGGTGGGTAGTGCGAACATCTCACTGCATTCATGTTCATGCCTTTAATGAGTTTTACATCAGCTAAATCTAAACGAGCATTTACGCTTCTTCCACTCTCTGGCCAAAACACATGTCGGTTAATGCCTTTCATCTTAATTTTATTCCCGTTCACATAAATCCCGTCCTGCTTGCGCACTTCAATAGTTCTGAAACCAAAACGGTTTTGGGTTTGGTAACTATTTTTTCCCGCTGTACGCAGATAAGTTTTTACCTGATAAAGGTTTGGCGTTTCGGCCGTCCATAAAGTTGGATTATTGATTTTTGTGGTGAGTTTTAATACGGAGTCGGCATTGTTATTCATCAGCTTTGCCGAGCCAATTACTTTTCCTTTCAAATCAGAAAGTTCTGCATAAACCTCTGTTCCTTTTACTGGGTTTTCCAGATGCACATTCATTGCAAAAGAGCCATCTGCTTTGGCATCAATAGCAGTCCATTCAATATGCTGCTGTGGCGTAGCTTCTAAATAAACCGGTCTAAAAATACCGCCAAAAATCCAGTAGTCTGCCAAGCGTTCTGCATTGTTTACAGAATTATCTGCCGACATTT
>JBDSHZ010000038.1:0-7452 GCA_039918235.1 Pelobium sp. | reverse complement strand
ATGTATTCTGTTTTAGAAATTCTAGAACGTGTAGCCTGCAAAATCCCAAAAGAAGTAGAAACCCTGAATTTAGTGGCAGTCTGAGGTGCATCTATCCAAACACCATCTCCAAAACCATCTAATAATAAAGCGCCTAAATCTGTTGAAGCATATAATTGTGTTTTCAATTCTTTTTGATCTTGACTTTCATCTTCCTCAAAAACATAAGACCTTTTAATAATCACCGGAATAGTGATTCCAGCATTCATCAGCTTAAAAAAGAAAGCTCTTTGATCGGCCATGCCATGATTTTTACTGGTTTCCAAAACAAAAACCAGTGTATCATCAAAAGGGATGTTGGCAAAATCTTCTCCATCCAAATCGACATGAGAAACCAATACTAAATTTAAAGAAGTATCTTTTTCGTTTACGCTGAGGTATTCTTTTAAATGAAATAGCGGGTGACAGTTGGTTTTGCTTTTAAGCTTTAACCAAGTACGGTAATTGTACAATTGTTTTAAATTACCCGGAAAATTAAAGGATGGCAATTCGTCTCCCAAATAAGCAAAATCAATAGACTGATCGCCCATGTTATACTTATCTAATATAGGCGAATATACATATCCGGCAGGAGCCAGAATATTAGCATCTTTCAAATTCTGATCAGAGAGGTCCAAGATCACCCTTGGCACCTGATGCCCACCTATAAAAGTATTCAGCTCCGCGGAAGCTCTTTTATTATATTCAAAAGGAGAATAATTCGCTGGAATTTCAAAATCAGGAGTTTCTAACGCACCTTCATTCACCTGAACTCTATTTGCATAACGTTGCGCCAAAGCTTGCGCTACAGGAATTTCATACTCCGGCTCTTCCGTTAGTGATACACGGATGGTATCTCCTAATCCGTCTTCCAATAATGTCCCAATCCCAACTGCAGATTTAATCCTGCCATCTTCTCCATCTCCAGCTTCCGTCACACCCAAATGCAAAGGATAATTCATCCCCTCGGCAACCATGGTTTTCACCAGTAAACGGTAAGCCTGCACCATCACCTGCGTATTGCTGGATTTCATGGAAATCACCAACTCGTGATAATCCATCCCATGGCAGATGCGAATAAATTCCATGGCCGATTCCACCATTCCTTTTGGCGTATCTCCATACCAGCTCATGATCCTGTCGGATAAAGAACCGTGGTTGGTACCAATACGCATGGCCGTTCCATGGGTTTTACAAATCTCTACCAATGGCGCAAATTTCTTCTTGATCCTCGCCAGTTCAATCTCGTAAGCTTCAGGCGTATAATTAATTTCCTCAAACTTCTTTTTATCGGCATAATTGCCGGGGTTTACCCTTACTTTCTCTACAATCTTAGCAGCCAATTCGGCTGCATTTGGAGTGAAGTGAATATCTGCCACTAAAGGTGTATGATAACCTTTAGCTTCCAAACCTTTTTTAATTTCTGCCAAATTCTGCGCTTCTTTAATAGAAGGAGCGGTAATCCGTACATATTCACAGCCTGCATCAATCATCCTGATGCTTTGGGCAATAGAAGCCTCGGTATCCATGGTGAAAGCCGTGGTCATGCTCTGAATCCGAATCGGTTGTTCCCCACCCATGGGTATCGCACCAATATGCACCTCCCGTGTTTTGAACCTCGAATATTGGGTAATAGAATTACAGTAATCTCCTTTTAAAGCTTTTGTGGCTTCCACTTCCATGCAAATGATAATTTGACGTAAAAATACAGGTTTCTTTTTAAATAGTTTTGATAGAAAATTGTTTGATTTGGAAAGTTTAATTGGTAAGTAATAGGTAATAAGTTTTACATGTAGGATGTTAACTCATTAAGTTGAATCGTTCCCGAACACCAAAAAGGATTTACATTGCTATCGTTACGCTTCCAGAAAACGACTGAAATAATCTTGCTAGGTATAATTCTCCATTAAGAAAACCTCCAAATCTCTTAACCTTTTTCTTTGGGCAAAGTTTCTAAATTAGGGCCATGCGTATGAGGAGAAATACGTTTTAAAATATAAGACAAGGTGTAGGCTACAATCACATAACCCACAAAAATAATATAACCGGGCTGTAATGATGTTTCATTCACCGTATTGGTATGGAGGTACGCATTGTCAAAATTTAAATTGGAAAGCTGACTCTTCAATATTCCATTAAGGCCTATGTAGGTCATGACAATTCCAACCACCATCACATCGGCCATGTCCCAATGTCCTGATTGAAAAGCCAAGTATTTTACTACTTTGTTTTCTGCAATTTTTTTAGGGCTTACCAAATGAATACCCCTGGCAATCATTCTTAAAAGAGGAAATATCACCACAAATACCAACATCAGCATACCTACAACTATCGCATCCGGTTTTGATTGCTGGATTAACTCGGTAATGATGTTCCACAAACTTTTACTCTGAAAAAACAGCACCTGATTTACAAACTCCACTTTTTCACCCATAATGGCGAAATTTAAGGTCTGCAAACTTGCTTCCACCTCAATAATGGAGGCAGTGAGTCCAACAGAAAGGAGTACAACGGCAAATAATAATGACATGATAAAAAGTATAGCCTGAAGGTGAACCTGTTTACGCATGAAAAACCATAAGCCAAATGCCAATGCAACACATCCTAGCATCCCATAAGCATATTGATAGGTAACAGTTCTTATATTGGTCAGACGCATTTTTATCTCTTTATCATACGCATTGGCATTATTAATATGGTACTTTTTGTACAAAGTTTTGATCACCTTAGTTCTGGCTACATTGGTACTGTCATAAGTTTCAGTTTCCAGTTGATCCAATTTGCTGGTTGCGATATTTTTTAAACGTTTTAAACTTGCTGGGCTACTGACCTTATCTATGATTGTTTTAGAGAAGCCTGGCACTAGAGCCTGTAACTCATCAGGGTTTACAAATTTTTTGAAAGCAAACTTTTTTAATTTACCGCCAATAGACTTCTGTGGTTTGTTCACCTCCTGTATCGTTTTGGTGATGAGCCCGTGAAGTGCCGTTTCCACCTGTGCCTGCAAATCTTTTTTCTGTGCAGGGCTAATCTTAAAATCAGTCACTTGCCCGTTAACTACAGCCATAATCTTTTCACGCCATTGATCCAGTGAAAAAATGCCGAAGGTGATGTTATTAGATAAGCTGTAATCTTCTTTTATTTGTTCCTGTTCTGAAGAAAGCCTATGCAGGCGGTAACCAAAATAGCCTTCTCCAGCCAACAGCACAGTTAACCCCAAAATAAGAAGGATATTTGCGCTGCTGAACCTTTTAAACTTCGATGTTTTCTGATCAGTACTCAATGTTTTCCTTTTAATGTTTTTTTAACAAATAATGATAATTTCCGCATCTCAATGGGCATCATGTGGGGTGATATATTTTAATATCGTTGACAGCACCAATCCATATAGCACAAAACTGATAAATATAATGTAACCAGGTTGCAGGGCGGTATTATTGGTAGTGATCATGGTTAAAAATTCGCTTTTTATATTCAGATTAGCCAGTTGGTTTTCCAACAGTCCGTTAAGACCGATATAGACCATCAGTATGGCAATCACTATAACGTCTGCCATGCTCCATTTACCCGATTGGAAAGCAAAATATTTAACAAACCTGCTTTCTGCTACACTCTTTTTTCCCAGCAGATGAATACCAGTACAAGTCAGTTTAGTCACTGGGAAAAGTATACTGAACACCAATATCAATACCCCTACCAAAATTGCATCTACTTCGGGTTGCTTTATCAATACCTCTACCACATCTAATATACTTTTGCTCTGGAAAAACAGCACCTGATTCTCAAATAACACATGTTCTCCTAAAAACACAAAATCAAGCGATTTAATACGGGCATCAACCTCTATCATAGATGCTGTTAAGCCAACTGCCAGCAAGATAAAAGCAAAAAGCAATGACATTACAAAAAGTATGGCATGCAAATCAACACGCTTACGGAAAAACCACCATAACATCAATACGATAATGATACAGGCAAGCATCGCGAAAGAATAGGCATAAGTTTGGGTGCTGATACGGTCTAATGATTTCAAAAGTTTACGATCAAGTTCCTCACGAGATGTTACCTGATATTTATGATATAACAGCGTGGTGGTAGAATCATTTGCGGTTAATGTACTATCAATATAAACATTGGTCTTCTCTAATTCATTAAACTTGCCCATCGCCAAGTTGCTAATCTTAATCTTATTGGCGGGGTTGTTGATTTTCGCAATCATGGCTTTTGCAAACGCTGGTACCTGCGCTTTTATCGTATCCGTATCCACAAAGGTTTTAACAGCAAATTTCTTTATCTTACCTGAAAGGGACTTTGGTTTTTTTTCCAACAGCGATTCAGCTTTATTGAGAAGCGCATAAATGACTTGCTCCACCTCGGTTTGAAGCTGTTTTATCTGGTAAGGCGTCAGTTTGAAATCACGCACTTGATGATTGATAATAGCCGATATCTTATCACGCCATTGTTCAACGGAAAACAACCCAAAAGTGATGTTATTTACATTTGTGTAGTCCCATTTTAATTCTTCCTGCTGCTTAGAGAGGTTGTGCAATCGGTAACCGAAATAACCTTCGCAACTTAAGAGTACTGCTAAACCAACTACCAGCAATAATTTAATAATGACTGTTTTTTTGGGCGGACTGTCTTTTTCTGTTGATGCCAATTTGTTTTCTTTAATATACGGGCCTGATTGAATGCTATAAAGAGGTATTAAAATTAGCTTTTTATGAGTGACATTATCATGGTCAATAGCAATGAAAATTTCATGGTTTCATGGTTTTGATTACTAGTGATCAAGCTGTTTTGTTTTTTTATAAAATTTAATTCGTTTACTCTATCATCTGCCTGTGAGCTTCATTAACCAAAATGATGCCGCATCATCATTCTTTTAAATCATTAAAATAATATGGAGAATTATAAAAAACAGTGATCATGGAGTATTGCTTTTTAAAAAAACAAAAAAGCATTTTAAGCCTACAAAATCGTTACTCTTCTCCATCAACAAACTTTCTTATCTTCGCTTTTATAGCATTAAAATAGATTATATGATGACCTCTAAATCACTATTCACTTTTATAGGACTTACTTTTATAGCACTAGGCCTACAGGCACAGGAACTCACCATGCCTGCCGAAATACAGACAGCATTTGAAAACGGCACCAGGGACCTATCGGGCAAACCGGGGAAAAATTACTGGCAGAACCATGGTAAATATGATATCCGTATTCAGGTATCGCCACCGGACAAAACAGTGAAGGGTACAGAGCGCATTACTTATTTTAACAACAGCCCCAACCAATTGGACAGCCTGAACATGAAACTGATTGTAAATGTGCACCGTAACGGCAGAAGAGGGCAAAGCCCCAACCCTGCCATGGGTATTACGGTAGATAAAATTAAAGTGAACGACACTATTGGTACTTGGGACAATAACCAAGCGACTAGCACAAATTATATGTTCCCGCTCCAGCGTCCTTTAATGCCTCATGATTCGGTTCAGTTGGATATTGACTGGCATTATGAATTAAGTACTTCTCCTGGTCGTGATGGAGTAATAAATCCCAGCACTTTTTTCCTGGCTTATTTTTATCCGAGGGTTTCGGTGTATGATGATTACCGTGGATGGGATACTCAGCCGCATACCGGTGGTTTAGAGTTTTACAATGATTTTAACGATTACAAATTGCAGGTGACCGTTCCGAAGAATTTTGTGGTTTGGGCAACAGGAGACCTAAAAAACCCGGAGGAGGTTTTACAGCCCGCATTTGCCAAAAAATTGCAGGCCTCTTTCACCAGTGATTCTACCATAAATATTGCTACGCAACAGGATGTGGACGCGAAAAATATCACGGCTCAAAACAGCACCAATACTTGGGTGTTTACAGCAAAAAATATTTCGGATGTCACCACTGCCATGAGTGATTCTTATGTTTGGGATGGCGCAAGTGTGGTGGTGGATAATGCCATCAATAGAAGAGTAAGTGTGCAGGCGGCATTTCCAGATAGCTCTGCAGATTTTCACCATTCGGTACAGTTTAGCCGTCATGCTTTACGATGGTTTTCCCTCAACTGGCCGGGTGTAGCTTATCCATTCTCTAAAAGCACTGCAGTACAGGGTTATGCCGATATGGAATACCCGATGATGGTGAACGATAGCCATGAGAAAGATTTAAGCTTTGCCCAACTGGTGCAGGATCATGAGCAGGCGCATACTTATTTTCCTTTTTATATGGGGATTAATGAAAGTCGTTACGCTTTTATGGATGAAGGATGGGCAACCACTTTAGAATACCTGATTGGGATTGAAGAAAAAGGGCAGGCTGCTGCGGATGAATTTTACAAGCAGTTTAGAGTGAACCGCTGGACCAAAGGTCCGCATGAAAAAGAGGAAGCCATCATCACCCCTTCTCCAGATGTTAAATTTGGAAGTGGGAACAATTCCTATGGAAAACCTTCTTTAAGCTACCTTGCTTTAAAAGACATGTTGGGTGATCCTTTATTTAAAAAAGCTTTACACACTTATATGGCCAATTGGAACGGCAAGCACCCAATGCCATGGGATTATTTCAATTCCATGAAGAAGGGATCGGGCAAGAAGTTAGATTGGTTTTTTTACAACTGGTTTTTCAGGCCTTCTTACATTGATCTCAATTTGGAGAAGGTAGCGCAAAAGGGAAAAGCTTATCAGTTGAGCATTCAGAATATCGGCGGTTTTGCGATACCATTTGATGTGGTGACCATTTTAGCAGATGGCAGTAAAGAAAGCTATCATTTTACCCCAGCAGTTTGGGAAAAAGACCAAAAACAAATTTCCATTAAAATAAAACCTGCTCAAGACGTAAAGCGCATCACGCTAGACGGGGGCATTTTTGTAGATGCGGATGCTAAAAATAATGCTTGGGAAGTAAAATAAAGCTGAAGGCTCAAGGCTGAAAGCTTTTAAAACTGATAGCCCAGAATGAGGTCAAAATTCCCTCCTGTAAGGCCCTGCAGCCCCTTGGGCTCGGTACTGTACATCATCGAGAGCAGCACTTTCCGCTGGTACAGAAAGCCCATCCCGCCCGAGAAGCTCTTGTTGCTGTGGTACATCGTGTACAGCTTCAGCTGGTCAAGCGACCATTCTGCCGCAAGGTCCCACTGGTCCCTGTACCCTTTTATCCCGCGGTAGGCAAAAAGGGGCTTCACGCTCATCAGCGAACTTTCGTCAAGCATGAACTTATAGCCCACCGAACTGTAGAAAGTGGAATAATCCACCGTGGAGAGCTGTTTCTGCCGCCTGTGGTTCAGGTTCAGGTAGCTGAACTGTGCCTCCAGCTTCTTGCCGATATAGGAAACCCCGAAGTTCCCGTCAAGGTAGCTCCTCTTTTCGTTGTACCTGTACAGGGCAGGGTCGACGCTGCCGTTTTGGGTGGCCTCCCCCTGGTCAAGCCGGTCCT
>JBDSHZ010000037.1:0-44087 GCA_039918235.1 Pelobium sp. | reverse complement strand
GAATTTAAGGATGTTAACCGCCATTGAACCAAACGAGTGTCAGCGGTTCGTTGTTTTTTCTTTCGTTGTCGTGAGTTGAATTTGTTGTTTAAGCTCTTTTAATATTGGATTGTATTCTGTCCCAAGCCATAATAAATGCCCCCAGCGATTATTAAATGTAACCAATTTGGAGTTTATAATTTTGTCTTTTGCATTTTGAGCATGAGATATATTTACCGAGTTATCATTTTTGCTGTGTAAAATTAGTGTCGGGCATTTTATTAATTTAAATATTTCTTGGTCAATGTTCTGGTCTAAATCATTGTCGAATCCTTGATAAGAACGCATTATTAAAGTCATTTGCTTTAATTCCTGAAACTCCTCATTAGTAAATTGAACGGGTCGGAAAGTTGATATTTGCTTAAACATGGTCTTTGTCATAAGATTCGGGAAAAGCCTAAAAAATAATCTATAAAAAAACCATGTGATAGGTTCAATTTTGGGTGCAAAAATCCTTTTAGCCCCTTTATAAACTCCGTCAGTTTTAACAAACCACTTTTTAGTCAAGGCAGACATCAATATCAAATTTTCCACACGTTCAGGATAGTTTGCGGCAATCTCTAATGCGGTCAATCCGCCAGCCGATATTCCAACAACAATTGTCTTTTCGATTTTTAGTTCGTCTAAAAGGGAAACAAATAAATCAGAAGTTCCTTTTGGAGTTTTATTTTGGTTTGTCAATGGTGTCAAGCCATAGCCCGGTCTGGAAGGTGTAACAAAACAAATTTTTTCGGGGTCTAAACCTTTGTGAAAAATAGTTTCTTTGCAATTTGTATGTCCACCTACAACAATTAACATTGGTCGACCATTTCCAAGCAAAGTATACTCAACTTTTCCTTGTGAAGTTTCTTTTTGTGATGTTGTCATTTTATAATTGCTTGGTCGTCCTACAATGACCGCTAACGTTTCGCGACTTGCAGAAGTGGCGAACTTCGTAACCGTAATCTTTCGGATAAGATAAAATTTCTTGCGAAAGATAAACGTGAATTTACCATATATTTCGCCATTTTTGCAAACCGTTGTTACCTGCCGTTTTGTTTTCAGGTATCCAATATTAACCTAATGCTAACTAAAATAATTGTGCGTATAAGTGTCTTTAATGAAAACAGGTTAAAGTCCGATGTAATGCATCAAAAAGAAAAATAGTTAAAAGTGGATAAATGCAAAGCCAAGTTAGCAATACTATTTTACTGGTTTCTACGTAATTATTAGGATTTAATTTATTTTAGAAACCAAATTTTCACTCATCCAATCTTTAATTGTTGTTGGTGTTGTGCTTGCCTCTGTTCGCTGTTCTGTTTCATACAAGCCGTTACCAATTGCAGTCAACATTTCTGTCAAAGAATTTGCAAATGCTTCGGAGGTTGAATGATGTTCTAAAAGTGTTTTGATATAGTCTTTCTCTGAAACTTGTTGAAAACGAATAGCCTTTCCTGTTAATTCACTTAATTGTACGGCAACTTCATTATAGCTTATATTTGCCGAACCTTGAATTGCAAATCCTTCAACGCCTGTCCAGGTTTTATCAGTTAAAAATTCTACTGCTTTTGATGCAATGTCTTTTACTGCAACTTGAGGAATTTTGTAATTTCCATTAATTGGCAAAAAGAACATTCCTGTTTTTTTTAGAGATGCCATTTGGTACAAAAGACTTTCAAAAAATACCGGGCAACGCAACGCTCTTACGGATGCACCAGATTGGTTAATAATGTCTTCGCCTCTGTGCAGTGCTGTTATAATACCTGCTTGCAAGTGCTTGCTTTGCCACCGCTTGACAAATAAACAACTCTTTTTGTACCTGCATTCTTAATGGCTTTTGAAGCCACTTTCGCAAAATCTTCATAATAGGCATATACATCATCTTGTGTGTTGGTTTGTGGCACACAAAAATAAAGTGTATCGCAATCTTGCAATGCTTTTGTAAATTCATCTTCATTAAGTAAAGAGCCTGTGGCAACTTCTACTTTTTCTAAAATGTCCGTTGCTATTTTTTTTGGGTCTCTAACAAAAATCCGTACTTGTTGTCCTTGAGCTACTAATTGTTGCAGAATGAGTGAACCTGTGTTGCCTGTTGGCGTTGTTACTAAAATCATAATTGAACTTTTTATTGTTTAATGAAGTGCAAAGATGATTGAAGCTTTTTTTGTAAACGTTGTCCTATATTCACATTTTAGACCTTTGATTTTAATCTGCTTAATGTTTGAGGTGTGAGTCCTAAATAAGATGCAACCATTTTATTGGATAATCTTGTCAACCATTTTGTATGATTTGTCATAACCCAGCGAACTTTTTCTATTGCTTCTAAACCTTGAAAACAATAAATACGTTCCTGGGATTTAATAAAAGCCAATTCTAAAATTTGTTTATAAATAAAAGCAAACTGTGGAACTGTTTCAACCAAATGAAAATAGTCGTCACGGTTGATCACCAACAATTCCGAGGGTTCAATAGTCTGCATAAATTCAAATGAAGGTTTTTGATTGATTAGACTTGGTAACGCAGTTCCAAAAGAATCTTCAAAATTAAAATATCTTGTTCCTTCTTCTCCTTCGTTATTAACGCTAAATAATCGTATGCAACCTTTATTTACAAAATAATAATGTTTGCAAATTTCGCCTTCTTTCAACAGCAGTTCATTTCGTTTAGTCCTTTTAAATTTGAAATAAGAGGAAATATGCGACAGTGTTTTAGTGTCAATTTCAGTTCTTGTTTCAAAATATTCTTCTAGTTGTTTGTACACTTTATTTTTTTTGTGTCATTCGTTAAAATGGCAGGTAACTTATATATATGTGCAATAAACCCCCATTTTACTATCATATTTGGTTGGCTTTTGGGGGTTTAATACGTACATATTTTTCTAAAAATATATAAAATTTACACATCATCAAAAAGGAGGTTAGGTTGCGAAATCCCAAGTTAAATAAACCGGTGTGGCAGCGGTATCTTTTTGCTATGAAATGGGTTTTTAAGTGTTGGGGCAAAAAATAAAGCAGAACACCGGGCTAGTGTAAAAGAAGAACGGAGGAATTTGCTTTTCAAAAAATGTAGAATATCCCGCAGATTAAGCAGATTTTCGCTGATGTAATCATCAATAATTTACCTTCTGTGGTTTTCTTTATAATCTGCGGGAGAAAAAACTGCCTTTCAAAGTATAAAAAAATTTTAAAATCGTTTTTTGAACAGCTTCTTTACAAATTAAATCAATAGCGATAATTAGCTTTAAGCTTTTTGCATTCAGCCTTAAGCGTTTAATAACCATATTTTTTCCAAAGTTTTTTCAAATGTTCTCTCAGCTTATTTTCAGCGGGGTTATTTTGGGGTTCATACAATTTTGTACCGCTCAATTGATCGGGAAAAAATTCTTGATCGGTAAAATTATTCTCGAACGCATGAGCATATTTATAATCTTTTCCATAATCCATGTTCTTCATCAGCTTAGTGGGGGCGTTGCGCAAATGAAGTGGAACCGGCAAATCTCCGGTTTGTTTCACTAAAGATTGTGCCTTGCCAATGGCTTCATAAGCCGCATTGCTTTTTGCAGAAGAAGCCATATAAGTAACCGCTTGGGAAAGAATAATACGGGATTCGGGCCAACCGATTACATTTACAGCCTGAAAGCAATTATTGGCCAGTAATAGTGCGTTTGGATTGGCATTCCCAATATCTTCTGAAGCTAAAATCAATAACCTACGGGCAATAAATTTTGGGTCTTCTCCACCTTCAATCATTCGGGCCAACCAATAAACTGCCGCATTTGGGTCGCTGCCACGGATGGATTTGATGAATGCAGAAATGATATCGTAATGCTGTTCTCCCGCCTTATCATACAAAGCCATGTTCTGCTGCACATTTTTAAGCACAAAATCATTGGTGATTTCTATTTTTTTGTTTGGAGAAGCATTGATTAAAATTTCGAAAATATTCAGCAATTTTCTGCCATCTCCACCCGATAAGCGTAATAAAGCTTCTGTCTCTTTTAGGGTAATAGACTTTTCTTTCAACACCTCATCATTCTTGATTGCTCTTTGGAGCATATCGATCAGTTCGACTTCGGTCAGATTTTTTAAAACATAAACCTGACAGCGCGAAAGTAATGCAGAGATGACCTCGAAAGATGGGTTTTCTGTGGTTGCGCCAATTAAAGTGACCAAACCTCTTTCTACAGCGCCCAACAAAGAATCTTGCTGCGATTTGGAAAAGCGATGAATCTCATCAATAAATAAAATGGGTACAATTCCGCCTTTTTTATACTGCTCTGCCTTTTCAATGGTATCTCTAATATCTTTTACTCCAGAGTTAATGGCGCTCAATGCAAAAAAAGGACGATCTAAACTTTTAGAAATGATAAATGCGAGGGTAGTTTTTCCAACTCCGGGAGGTCCCCATAAAATCATGGATGGAATTCTTCCTCCTTCAATTGCTTTGCGCAAAACCGCACCTTCTCCAACTAAGTGTTGCTGACCGGTATAATCGTCCAGAGTTATCGGACGCATTCTTTCTGCTAAAGGATCGGTAAGTGCCATTATATTTCTAAATTTAAAATATCCCGCAGATTAAACAGATTTTCGCTGATTTAATAAGATGATTTTTAAAAGCGGAATGCTTTACTAATGTAGTTTTGATCAAACAGTTGCTGATCTCTCCTTAAATTTTCTGTAATTTCAGTATTAGGCTTCTGAACATAAATTTCTACCAAATATTCCTTCCCTTTTTTAAAGGTAGTATCCGGTTTAAACCGGATGATATTTTTTTGAATAGAATAAACGCCTTTTATTGGTGATTGCAGGTCCTGTAAATCTTCCTCTACTTTAAAATAAACTGCCAATATGTTTTGCCAATCTTTTTCTGATAATGAATCTAATGCTATCTGTTTAAAGATGAAAGGGTCAATTCCTTTAATTAAAATTTCTGAAGAATCTTTTGATAAATCAATTTTGATTTCGTCTACCAATAAATTTTTTGGTGGCCTATTGCAGCTAAAAACAACTATTAATATAACTAAGAAAAATGCGAATTTTAAAGGCATTAAATTTCTTTGAAAAACCTGCATTATTAAGCAATTAACTCGTTAATTAACTTTTCAAATTCTTTTGTAAACTCTAAATAATGGTCACCTGTTCCGGGTCCACTAAAGCCGGTGTGTATTTTCCTTACCTCTCCTTTTTTATCAATGATGATCATGGTAGGAAAAGCATTTACCTGATTGAGCATGGGCAAACTTTTAGCTGCCTCGTTTTTATCATTGGTATAACCTGTAATCAACAAATCGTATTTGATACCAAACCTGTTTTTTAATCTTTCTATATTTTTCTTCGATTTTTCAAAATCTTTAGTTCTTTCATAAGCCAATCCTAAAACTTCTACGCCTTTGTTTTTATATTGATCATAAAATTTTGTTAGATACGCGGTTTCATCCATGCAGTTTGGACACCAAGACCCCAACATTTGAAGAATGACTACTTTATTTTTGAATTTAGCATCACTTAATGATACCATTTTATGATCAAGATCTGGAAAAGAAAAAGAGACTTTTTTTGCACCGTTTTTTAAATAAGTGAGTCCGTAAGCATCAGGTAACTGTGCTTTATCATTTTTTACCGCAGTCCAATTGTCAATAGAAGAAAAGCCTGAATAGAACTTTCCATTTGTGATTACACTATCTCCTGTAATATCTGCCGTAAAAAGGAAAGCATGTGAGCCATCAAAAGTAGACATTGCCAACTGGTTACCTTCAATCATACCTTCCAGATACCTATAATCTCCTGTGGTGGTTAAAAATGTCCCGGTAACTTTTGATTCGTTTTGGTTGAATTCACCTACTGCTTGGGTAGTATCTTTTCCGTCTGCACTGGTAAAGGTGGTGGTCCATTTGCCGGTTACATTAGCAATTGGTTGTGCGGCTACTTTTTTTATTCTCCATGCGGCATCTGCCTGAGCATAAAAAGTCATTACTGCATCCTTATCTGCAAGATGTTTGGTCCATACACCATCAATTTTTCCATCAGTTAAAACACCGTTAATTTCAGAATCGAAGAGTGGCATCTGTATATGAACAGAGTCTCCTATTCTAGTGACTTCATCAACTTTAAAACGTTCAGTGCTATTGATGATTTCTAAAGTAATCTTTCCTAAAGAATCTGTTACTTCAAAATTAAAAGGGATTTCAGCACCAGATTCTGTAATGAGTGCCCCTCTCCAAATCCCTGTATTAAATTTTGTACTTGGTTTATCACAAGCTGAGAAAAAGAAAATTACAGCAATTAAAAGGCAGGAATTGAAGATGGATTTTTTCATGCCTTAAATATTCAAAAATAATACCGAATTATCTTAATATCTCTCTAGAAATGACAACCTTCTGAATTTCTGAAGTGCCTTCATAAATCTGCGTGATTTTGGCATCACGCATTAGGCGTTCTACATGGTATTCTTTTACAAAACCGTAACCTCCATGTATTTGTACCGCTTCTACAGTAATTCGCATGGCAATATCAGAGGCAAACAACTTAGCCATAGCGCTTGCTTGCGCGTAAGGTAAACCTTGATCTTTTAACCAAGCGGCTTTAAAAACCATCAACCTGGCAGCTTCAATTTCGGTAGCCATATCAGCCAGTTTAAATGCAATAGCCTGATGGTTGGCTATCGGTTTCCCAAAAGTTTTCCTTTCTTTAGCATATTGCGTGGCCAATTCAAAAGCTCCTGAAGCAATTCCTAAAGCCTGAGCGGCAATTCCAATTCTGCCACCGTCTAAAGTTTTCATGGCAAATGTAAAACCGAAACCGTCTTCACCAATCCTATTTTCTTTAGGAACTTTAACATCTGTAAACATTAAAGAATGTGTATCTGATCCTCTAATTCCTAACTTATTTTCTTTAGGACCAATAGAAAACCCTTCCATCCCCCTTTCCACAATCAACGCATTTATGCCATGATGGCGTTTTTCTGGATGCGTTTGCGCAATTACCAAATAAGTTGACGCACTACTGCCGTTGGTAATCCAGTTTTTTGTGCCGTTTAATAGATAATGGTCTCCCATATCTACAGCGGTGGTATGCTGTGAAGTTGCGTCAGAACCTGCTTCGGGCTCAGAGAGACAGAAAGCCCCAATTTTTTCTCCTGAAGCCAATGGTTTAAGATATTTTTCTTTTTGTTCTTCAGATCCGTAGGTTTCTAAACCATAGCAAACCAATGAATTATTTACAGAAACCACCACTGATGCAGAAGCATCAATTTTGGAAAGCTCTTCCATCACTAAAACATAGGAAATGGCATCCATACCAGAACCATTGTACTTTGGATCAACCATCATTCCCAAAAAACCTAATTCTCCCAGTTTTTTCACCTGTTCAGCAGGGAATTTCTGCTGGTCATCACGTTCAATTACTCCCGGTTTCAGCTCTGTTTGTGCAAAATCTCTTGCTGCTTGCTGAATCATTAAGTGTTCTTCGGATAATTGAAAATACATAAATCTCTAATTTTGTGGTTTAAGAAAATTCGGTTTTTTTATTGGGTGTTCACCGATAGCAATCTTAGGCTTACATTACTGTCTTTAATGCTAAAGGGAAAAAAAGTTAATAAGGAGTCTACGTTAAAACATAAACCCCTCATTAATTCAAACCTAAACATTCAAATATAATAATTTTATTATGCAAGCATAATAAATATAGGATTTCTTCTACTTATTAGCTTCAATTATTTTTTTCTCAATTAAAGAGGTAGAATAACCTTCTAAGAATTCAATGGTTTTTACTTCTCCGTTTCTTGCCAGCACTTCTTTAGCGCCAACAATAGTTTCAAAAGTGTAATCTGCTCCTTTTACCAAAAAATCAGGACCTATTTCTTTAATTAAATGAAGTGGGGTTTCATCATCAAACAAGATCACTGCATCAACAAAAAAAAGAGAAGCCAACACACCCGCTCTAGATTTTTCATCATTGATTGGTCTGTGTGGTCCTTTTAAAGTACGTGTGGAAGAATCGGAATTAAGTCCTACTATCAGCTTATTTCCTAAATCAGCCGCTTTTGAAAGATAATCTACATGACCTAAGTGCATGATATCAAAACAGCCATTTGTAAAAACTACCTTTTCATGATGTTCTTTCCATGAAATGTTTGTTTGCAGAAAGCTTTCTAAAGATTTGAAAATTTTTTGGCTGATGATTTCATTGTGCTTTTTCATCTTTTAATTCGCTTTTACGTTCTGTTCCTAAAATTACAGCTAATAAACCAACAATAATAACAATTAGGGTTTGTACAGCATGTAATACTGTTGCAAATTCTAAAGCAATTGTTTTATCAATTTTTAATAATACCAAACATTCTGTAACGATTAGGTGATAAGCGCCAATGCCTCCCTGTATGGGTACTATCATTCCAAAACTACCTGCAACAACTGACAAAACTGCTGCTCCATAACCAAGAATAGCGGTTTCTGTAAAAACCTTGAAACAGAAATAGGATGAAAGGATATAAAAAACCCAAATCATTAAGGTATAAATAATAAAAAAACCTTTCTTTTTAATCTTTGCAATGGCATAAACTCCTTTCATCAACTGCTGATAAAGTTGATTTAATTTGTTGATTAACTTTTGCTGTTTTTTAGCAAACAAGAAATAAACCAGTACCAAAATTATAGCAATGCTAATAAAAATGAGAAGTAACTTTTGATAGTGCTCAAAAATTGATTTAAGGTTGAAGTTGTACATCCAAATTGAAAAAAAATCTGAATAGATAATTGCAGCAAACAATATAACAATGATTAGAGACAATAAATCAATAATGCGCTCAGCTATTACAGTCCCGATTAATGATAGTGTATTTAATTTTTCTTTTTTTGATAGCCAGACGCAACGGGCCAATTCCCCTGCTCTTGGGATGATTAAATTGGCACTATAGCCAATCATCAGCGCAGCAAAAACGTTGTGAATTTTAGGCTTTATTGTTTCTTCAGGATCAATCATTAATGACCATCGGAGCGACCTGAAAAAGTGTGCAATTAAAATAGAGCATCCAGAAAAAACAGTCCATTTCCAATTTGCATTTTTTAAATCTTGAAAAAAACTTGCATTTAGCTGGTCTTTAAAAGCGAAATAAATAATGCCAATACCTATTAAGAGTAAAAATATATACTTTGCAACAGCCCAGGCAGTTAATTTCAAACTATTTGATCAAATGGTTGTTTTCATCTGGGAACACCAAAGTGGGTTCAAATTTCTTCGCTTCTTCTATTTCTAGGTGGGCATAAGAAACAATAATCACAATGTCTCCAATTTGTGCTAGCCTAGCACATGATCCATTTAAGCAAATTGTTCCGCTCCCTCTTTTTCCTTTAATAATATAGGTTTCAAATCTGGCGCCATTATTATTGTTTACCACCTGCACCTTTTCATTAGGGATCATATTAGCGGCATCAATCAGATCTTCGTCAATAGTAATACTACCTACATAATTCAGCTCAGATTCGGTTATTTTAACCCTGTGAATTTTGGATTTTAACACTTCAATAATCATAGCACAAATTTAGAAATTGGAATTAAAAAAATTGTTAGGAAAGAATCATATTATCTATTAGCCTGGTGTCCCCTACATTGCAGGCAACCAACACAATAGCATTATTTTTGTCATTTTGTAATTTTTCATTAAGGTTATGTTTATCACAAATTACTAAATAATCCAAACTTAAACTGGGATGGGTGTAGAAACTTTTAGCTTTTAAAAGAAGCTCTTCTATTGTATAATGTAGAAAATTCTCTTTGATAAACACCAATGATTGATAGATTGTTATAGCTTCTCTTCTTTCGTATTTAGAAAGCCTTACATTTCTTGAACTCATTGCTAAACCATCTTCCTCTCTTACAATTGGACATGCTTTCAGCTCAATTCCTAAGTTCATATCCATATTCATTTTTTGGATAACCAAAAACTGCTGATAGTCCTTTTGTCCGAAAAAAGCAATGTCAGGCTTTATTAAATCGAAAAGTTTAAACACTATTTGCGTTACTCCTAAATAGTGACCAGGCCTAAACTTTCCTTCTAAAACAGTATTTAAATCTCCCAATTGATAATCCCAAATCTCTCCATCTTGATACATTTCGTTTGTTTCGGGATTAAAAACAATATCACAACCTGCAATCTCTAACATTTCTAAATCACATAAAATAGGTTTAGGATATTTTAATAAATCCTCCTTATTATTAAACTGGGTTGGATTTACAAAAACAGTTGCAATGGTGAGGTCACAAACCTTTTTGCTAGCATCAATCAATGAAATATGACCTTTGTGTAAAGCGCCCATAGTTGGTACCAAACCAATTTTAAGCGAACTATTTTTTACACCATTAAGGAAATTGGAAAGATCAGCCTTTGAAGTAAAGATTTTCAAAAATTTTAATTTTAGGAGGGCAAAATTGGTTATTTAGTAGCTAATAACCAAAAAGCATTTACGTAAACCATTGATAATTTGCAAGATTATACTTATATTTGCCTCTCTAAAAAAATACTTCTTAACAAATTAACAAAAACTTAACAACGATTAGGAGATGGGAAAAACCAAGCTTTTGTTTATCACACACGAAATGTCACCATTTCTTGAACTGACAAAAATTTCTAAAATCACAAGACAATTACCACAGGCAATGCAGGAAAAAGGTTTCGAAATCAGAATCCTTATGCCAAGATTTGGTAATATTAATGAAAGAAGAAACAGACTACATGAAGTGATTCGCCTGTCTGGAATGAATATCGTAATCGGAGAAAATGACAACCCTTTAATCATAAAGGTTGCTTCTATTCCTGCTGCAAGGATGCAAGTTTATTTTCTGGATAATGAAGATTACTTCCACAGAAAATATGTTTTCAATGATGCAAAAGGTAAATTTTACGCAGATAACGACGAAAGAGCAATCTTTTTCTGTAAAGGAGCACTTGAAACTGTTAAAAAATTAGGTTGGGCGCCAGACATTGTACATTGTCATGGTTGGATGAGCTCATTAATTCCAGCTTACCTTAAAACTAACTACAAAGACGACCCTACTTTTAAGGACGCTAAAATTGTTTATTCTGCTTATACCAATAGCTTCTCAAATTCCTTAGGAGATGATTTTGCAAAAAAAGCCCTGATGAAAGGGATGGATGTAAAAGATACCGAAGAATACAAAGAAGCAACCCATTTAGCCATGAGCAAAGCTGCGATAAATTACTCCGATGCGGTAGTAATTGGAGATGATGGTGTAGATGAAGAACTGTTAAACTTTGTTAAAAAAGCCGAAAAAACAGTTTTACCTTATGATTCTACACTAGATTTCGAAAATTATTACAATTTTTACCAAGAAATCGCGTCTGATGAATTAGTGTCAGTTGCTTAATTATTGAAAGAATAATATGAAATTTATAAAATCAGACTTATTAACCTTGTTAATAGGTCTTTTTATTTTGGGTGGATGTAAAAATCCATCAGGAATAGGGTTAGACGTTGACCCAGCTAATGCGCTAAGTTCCAATTTAGATACCACTGTAACGGTGACTACAAAATTGTTGAGACCAGATAGTACTTTAGTCAATTTTACAGAAAAAAGCGCATTAGGTTATTTTAAGGATCCTATTTTTGGAACTACTACCAATAATATGGCAGTTGCTTTAACACTTCCAAATGCTAGCTTCTCTTTTGGGGCTAACACTTCTTTAGATTCAGCTGTATTGGTTCTTCCCCTTTCAGGATTTTATGGCGATAGTTTGAACACAAACTATACCTTAGAAGTAAGACAACTGAATGAGCTCCTTTACAACGAAACTAAAAAAACTTATTACGATAACAAAAAGTGGTCGTTTAAATCTAATTTACTCGCCACTAAGAATTTTGGAGCCCGTTATAGAGACAGTATCATTATTCAGGATATTATTGTTGGAAAAAAAGATACGGTTAAGAAAGTTATACCTCAGTTGAGAATAAAGCTAGATCCAACCTTTATCACCAACATGATTCTAAAATCAGATACCCTCAATCTAGTATCCAATAAAGCTTTTAGCAACTATTTTAAAGGTCTGTATATTTCTTTAAATAAAAATTCAACCACTAATAATGGTGGTACGTTTCTGTTTGATACCTATTCAACTGGCGCAGCAAGATTAGATATTTTTTATAAGAAAAAAACCAATGCAATTGTTGACACATTAAATACTTCACTTGCAATTGCAGGCAGTAATGGCTTTGCAGTAACTGAGCTTACATGGGATATGGCAGGTACGGCCGTTCAATCAACGCTTCAAAACCCAGCTACTTCAAACAACAAGCTATACCTCCAATCTTTTAACGGTACTTATGTAAAAGTTGATTTCCCTGACTTAAATAAATTAAAGACATTGGGCACTAACATTGCCATAAATAGAGCAGAAATTGTTTTAAAAATTGACCAAGGATCTGAAACACCCTACATACCCATCCCAAGATTAAGAATTTACAGATGGGATATAGCAAACAGACCTCAATTTTTACCTGATGAAATTCCTGGTGAACCTAGATCTACTGGAGTAATTGGTGGATTTTACAATGCCGCGAAAAAAGAGTATGTATTTAATTGCCCTGGATATATTCAGGATTTATTAAGTGGCAGGTTAAAGAACTACGGAACGTTTATCACTACAACGGATTTCACACGTTCTTTTTACAACATACTTCAGCCTCAGCCTGTAAGTACTTTAAGTCAACCTGCCAGATCAGTTACTGGAGGTGGTACCAATGTTACTTATAGAACGTTTTTAAGAGTATATTATACAAACCTTAATTAAGGGGAAGAGAAAATTTTTCAATGAAACTATATTTTGTAGTTTAGCACTCTTATCTCTAAAATATAGTTTTTTTATGTGTGGAATTGTAGGTTATATAGGCGAAAGAGATGCCTGTTCTGTTGTTATAAAAGGTTTACACCGATTAGAATACCGTGGTTATGATAGTGCAGGAATTGCATTAATTGATGATAATGATCAATTAAATATTTATAAGAAGGCAGGAAAAGTAAGCAATCTTGAAGAGGTTTTACTAAAAAATAACACTAGTGGAAAGATTGGAATGGGTCATACCCGCTGGGCCACACACGGTCCTCCAAATGATAAAAATTCTCACCCACACCAATCCGGAGATGGTAGACTTGCAATTATCCACAATGGGATCATTGAAAATTATGGGCCATTAAAAGAAGAGCTGATTTCCAGAGGTCATGTTTTTAAGAGTGATACGGATACGGAAGTATTGATTCATTTGATAGAAGATATTCAGAAAGAAGCCAATATTGATTTACAGCGAGCAGTAAGGGAAGCACTTAAAGAAGTAGTTGGTGCTTATGCAATTGTGATTATGAGCCGTGATGAACCTGATATGCTAATTGCCGCCAGAAAAGGAAGTCCATTGGTAATAGGAGTTGGGGAAGGTGAATATTTCATCGCATCAGATGCAACTCCAATTGTTGAGTACACCAACAATGTTATTTACCTTAATGATAACGAGATTGCTTATTTAAAAACTGATGAGCTACTCATTAAAACCATAGACAACACTATTAAAACTCCATATATTCAAGCATTGGAGCTAAAGCTTGAAATGCTGGAGAAAGGTGGTTATGACCATTTTATGCTCAAAGAAATCTACGAGCAACCAAATTCTGTTCATAATTGCATGAGAGGACGTATCTATCCTTTAGAAGGTAAGATTCAATTGAGTGGACTAAATGAATATGAGGAGAAGTTTAAAAATGCCAGCAGAATTATCATAGTTGCCTGTGGAACGTCTTGGCATGCCGGTTTGGTTGGAGAATATTTAATTGAAGAATACGCCAGAATTCCTGTTGAAGTAGAGTATGCTTCAGAATTCAGGTACAGAAATCCAATTATTTCTGAGAATGATATTATTATTGCTATTTCTCAGTCAGGGGAAACTGCTGATACCATGGCCGCGATAGAATTAGCCAAAAGTAAAGGCGCAACCATTTTTGGAATATGCAATGTTGTAGGCGCTTCCATACCTAGATTAACACATGCTGGTATGTACACGCATGCTGGTCCAGAAATAGGAGTTGCCTCCACAAAAGCTTTTACCGCACAGGTAACTGCTTTAACCTTAATCGCATTTTCAATTGCACAAAACAAAGGAACCTTATCAAAAAGTAAATTAGTAAGCCTATTGGTAGAATTAGAAAAAATACCAGATCTCATTAAAAAAGCACTTTTATCTGATTCCTTGATTCTTGAAATTGCAGAAAAATTTAAAGATTCTAGAAACGCATTGTTTTTGGGCAGAGGAAGTGGTTTCCCTGTAGCTTTAGAAGGAGCCTTAAAACTTAAAGAAATATCTTACATCCATGCAGAAGGTTATCCTGCTGCAGAAATGAAGCATGGTCCAATTGCTTTAATTGATGAAGAGATGCCAGTGGTAGTTATCGCTACAAAAAACTCTTCTTATGAGAAAGTAATCTCCAATATACAAGAAGTAAAAGCCAGAAAAGGTGTAGTAATTGCCATTGTAACAGAAGGTGATACTGCTGTAAAAGCCATGGCCGATTATACCATTGAAATTCCTCATACAGATGAAGCTTTTCTGCCTTTATTGGCAACCATTCCGTTACAGTTACTTTCTTATCATATAGCTGTTTTAAGAGAATGTAATGTGGACCAACCCAGAAATTTAGCCAAATCGGTAACAGTAGAATAATAAAAAAGAGGCAATCGCCTCTTTTTTCATTTTAAATACTTTTTCATTTTTCTATAGAATATCTCTATTTTAGAACATGACTATTGTGCAATTAGAATACGTAGTAGCGGTAGATACTTATCGCAGTTTTGTAATGGCGGCAGAAAAATGCTTTGTTACGCAACCTACGTTAAGTATGCAGATACAAAAATTAGAAGAGAATTTAGGTGTAAAACTATTTGACAGGTCAAGACAGCCGGTAATACCTACAGATATAGGAATAGAGGTAATACAACAAGCTAGAATTTTATTGCAGGAAAGTTATAAGGTAAAAGAAATTATTGAGGAGCGTAAGGGTGAAATAGCAGGGGAATTAAAAATTGGTGTAATCCCAACGGTAGCTCCTTACCTATTACCACGCGTAATAGGCGCTTTTATGGAAAAATATCCTAAAGTTAAATTGAGTATTTATGAATATACTACAGAAAATATTATTCATCAATTAAAAGTTAGTCTTTTAGATTGTGGGATATTGGCTACGCCTTTAGACGAGCCAAGTTTATTGGAACGACCGGTTTTTTATGAAAATTTTGTGAGTTACGTATCTAAAAATAGTCCAATATTTAACAAGAAAGCCATTACCACAAATGATTTAGATATTGATAATCTTTGGTTGTTAAACGAAGGCCATTGCATGCGAAATCAGGTTTTAAACATCTGTAAACATAAAAACTCCAATCACCATCAATTGGATTATAATACGGGAAGCATTGAAACTTTAATAAAAATGGTAGACCTAAATGACGGAATCACCATATTGCCTGAACTTTCTTTACAGGATTTTTCTGTAAAACAAATGGACAAAGTACGCTACTTTAAAAGCCCCGAACCAACTAGGGAAATTAGCTTAGTAACCAACAAAAACTATATCAAAAAAAGAATGATTGATGCTTTGGAAACTGAAATTCTAAACAGTGTTCCAAAAAGGATGAAATCTAAAAAGAAAAAGGAAATTGTTTCTATTTAACACCTTGTTAACTTATTGTAAGCAATAAGTAATTTTTTAACTTACTTGCAATAATATGTACATTCTGTTAGTATAATAATGCACATTTGCATCTTATTTTAAGAGAATGAAAAAGTTTAGCCTATATATATTATTAATCAGTGCCTTAGCTTGGGTTGCTTGTAACCCAAAAGTTAAAACAGAGTTGCATGGACCTCAAACTATTAAAGGAATGGTTTATGGAGATTCTGTTTTAGACAACAATATTAGAGATGTTGATGCAATGTTGGCCATTATGCAGAAAAGCAGTACCATGAAATTAAAAGTTAAAGGTATTGTTGATGATGTTTGCCAGAAAAAAGGATGTTGGGTAACAATGAAGCTTCCTAACGGAGAAACAATGAGGATAAGCTTTAAAGATTATGCCTTCTTTGTTCCAAAGGATATTAAAGGGAAAGAGATTATTGTTGATGGCGAAGCAATAAATGACACTATTTCAATTGAGGATCAGCGACATTTTGCTGAAGATGGCGGAGAACCTAAAGAAGTAATTGAAAAGATTAATACTCCTAAAAAAGTATTGGCTTTCGAAGCAAAAGGAGTGGTGATTCTTTAGGTTTGTTGTAAAACAAAAGAGGGCTTCCGTTAAATTAACGGAAGCCCTCTTTTTTATATGCTAAATTTTATTGTTTAAGTGTAACTGTTCTATCAACTGAAGTATTGTCTCCAGCTACAGCATTTCCGCTAGCATCTAACAACTGAATGTTCAATTTAAGTTCACCTTTTGGTGCGCCTTTGATAAAATAAGGCTGCCACTTATCAACAGTAAAAGTAGTATCTGCAACGCTCACTTTAACTTTATATCCGTCTGCTGCTAGTATTGTGTTTTTAACATAGAAATCTAACAGAACATTCTGCGTGTCTTTTCCAACATATTCACCTTTTGGGCGACTATAAAACAACATTGGAGCTGTAGGATCAGCTAATTTTACATAATTTCCTTTTTCATCTATTTTAAAATGGATTAAAACAGAAGCATCTGGAGATTTAACAGATAAATGATAAGAACGGGAAAGGAAAGACAATAAATAATGTTCTGAATTTAAAGGAAGTGTTACCGTATTTTCAGGCTTATAAAGTGCTTGATATGGCTTATTATCCATGATAAAGTGGATATGCTGTCCTTTATCTGAATTGGCACAATCCCCAGAGTTCATATCCATAGTTTGCTTGGTGAGCTCATAATTGGCAACATCAAAATTCACCATCATTTTCGCCGAATCTGTTCCAACCATCTCGGTTTTCACAGAACCTACTGTAAGTTTAGCAGTCGGAAAATCGTCACTTTCTGACAAAGGTTCAATGGTCATAGCAGTCATGCCAGTACTATCGGCAGCATCTGCTTTTTTTGTGTTTTGATTACAGGCATTAAAGCTGGTTAATGCAACTAGTCCCAAAAATAAAAGGGATAAACTAAATTTTAATTTCATGGTTTCGAGTGATTTGATTGAAAATTCGACTTAAATCTATTGATTATGTTTAATAACCCACAAAAATGATGCTAATAATTAAGGAGGGGTTATTCTCATTGAATTGATTAATATTTATTAGAAAATCTAATACATTAAGAATTGGAGCCACATCTCCTAATTTCTCACCGTAAATATAATGGACAACATGCGCCAATTTCTTTGAGGAAAGCCCAGAAATTTAAACTAGAAACAAAGGAAATTCGGAAACTGGAATAATATTTTTCTCAAATGCTTGCTGAAAAAGAATCTCAATGGCTTGATGCCCTTCCTCTCCAAGATCAATGGAATATTTATTTACATAAAGCTCAATATGCTGATACATTACTTTTTCTTCCATTTCCTGAGCGTGTTGCTTAATAAAAGGCAATGCAGAATCTGGATTGGCAAATGCAAATTCCACTGACTTTCTGATCAGTCGGTTAACTTTATGCTTAACTTCTTTTGGCAAACTTCTTTTGATGACAATCCCGCCTAAAGGAATGGCACATTGGGTTTGCTCTTCCCAATATTCTCCTAAATCCTTCACTTTAATTAAGCCTTTTTCCTGATAAGTAAACCTGTTCTCATGAATAATTAAACCCAAATCAATTTCCCCATTGATCAGTTGTTGCTCAATATCTGAGAAAACAATTTCTTTTTTATTTTGAAGATGAGGATAGGCTAAGCTCAATAGAAAATTAGCGGTGGTAAATTTTCCAGGAATACCAACTCTTAAATCAGGATTGCTAAGATCTTGCTCATTTTTGCAAATTAATAAAGGTCCCACACCAAAACCCAAGGCACTTCCAGCGTTTAAGAGCACATAATTAGGTAATGCATAACCATAAGCATGATAGCTTAGTTTTGTAATATCCAACTCCGCGTTAAATGCTTTTTGATTCAGCGTTTCTACATCATCGAAATAAACTTCAAAATCTAAACCTTCAGTATCTATTTTATGATGAATTAATGCATCAAAAATAAACGTATCGTTTGGACAAGGTGAAAAACCGAGGGTAAGTTTCATAAAAATCTAAAATTTCTTCAGGCTTTCTGATAGCCAATTATTCAGATTGTTAACAGCCAAAGCCATATTCCAGTTTTCACGATTTCTCTTTTCTACATAATTAGAAATTGATCTCACTTGGATCGCTTTTGTTTCTGTCTCTTCACAGGCATAAAAAAAAGCTGCTCCTTCCATACTTTCAATCGTTGGGTTTAATCTTTCTCTAATCAATTCAATACTTTCCTCATTACCATGAACTGTATTTACAGTAATACCGGTAACCTGCCTTAAATCTTTCGTAATTTTTAAAGTTTCAGAAGCCGTAAATTCTACCTCTCCCAATTCCAATTGCTCTAAGCTGATAAATTCCTCGTCATCCTCTGCCCCTAATTCTGCTAAAATATCTTCCCTTACTTCTACCAACTGTCCAATTTTTATACTTCTATAAAAACTTCCTGCAACACCAATATTTAAAGCTAAATCATAACTGTCTTTTGAAAGTGCTGTTCCTAAAGAGAATGCTGTAGCCACCATTCCCACACCTGAAATGAGAATTTTAACTTGATGCTTGCCGATTTTTATAAATTCTTCTGTATTAAAATCAATTTTATGCTGTTTAATAAAAGGTGCTATCTCTTGATAAGTAGCAACCACTAAAAGGATTTTCATTGTAATAATTTTTTAATAGTTTGAAAGCTGATTAAGCTTCACATTGTCAAATTTACACACTATGAAGTTAATTGTTCTTAATCCTTGTAAATCCTTTGCTTATATTTGCACTTTATTTGATTAGAATGATTTATATCACAAGAAAAGAGCATTTTAATGCCGCACATAAGCTATACCGTGAAGAGTGGAGCAAAGAAAAAAATGAAGAGGTTTTCGGAAGATGTGCCAATGCCAACTGGCATGGCCATAATTATGATCTTTACGTGACTATAAAAGGAGAGATTAATCCTGAAACCGGCTTTGTAATGGACTTAAAAGATTTAAAAGAAATTATTCTTGTTAAAGTTGTTGATAAGCTAGACCATAGAAACTTAAACTTAGATGTTGAATTTATGAAGGGTAAAATGGCATCCACAGAGGTACTTTCAATGGAAATCTGGAAACAATTAGCCAGTGAAATCAGTTCTAGAGGTGCCGCCTTACATTGTATTAAACTTTATGAGACTGAAAATAACTTTGTAGAATACTTTGGGGATTAATAATATGAGCGGTAAAACTGATAAAGGTTACGAGAAAATAGATAGCTATAACGAGAAGATTGTTCAGTCAATTGCTGGTAATTACGAGCAGATTTTATCCGCTATTGGAGAAGACCCAAAACGCGAAGGAATATTAAAAACACCTGAAAGAGCGGCAAAAGCTTTATTATATTTAACGCAGGGTTATGATTTAGATGCTTCTGAAATCTTAAAATCAGCAATGTTTAAGGAAGATTACAGCCAAATGGTGATTGTAAAAGACATAGAAGTTTACTCTATGTGTGAGCACCACATGTTGCCTTTTTTTGGAAAAGCACATATTGCATATATTCCCAACGGTCACATTGTAGGTTTGAGCAAAATTCCCCGAGTGGTGGATGTTTTTGCCAGACGCTTACAGGTACAAGAAAGGTTAACCAACGAAATAAGAGACTGCATCCAGAGTACCCTTAACCCTGCCGGAGTTGCAGTGGTAATAGAATGCAAGCACATGTGCATGAGTATGCGTGGCATTCAGAAACAAAATTCTGTAACCACTACTTCTGCATTTACCGGCGAATTTGTAAATGACAAAACCAGATCAGAGTTTTTAAGATTAATTTCTGCTGATTTAGCTTAACAAGCTTTATAAACCAATAAATTAAACACAATGAAAGCATACGTATTTCCAGGACAGGGCGCACAGTTTGTGGGCATGGGGAAAGATCTTTATGATAACTCGGCATTAGCCAAAGAACTTTTTGAGAAAGCTAATGAAATTTTAGGTTTCAGTATTACTGACATTATGTTTAACGGTACAGAGGAAGATTTGAAAGAAACCAAAGTAACGCAACCAGCCATTTTCTTACATTCAGTAATTTTAGCAAAGGTTTTAGGAAGTGACTTTAAACCTGATATGGTTGCCGGGCATTCCTTAGGCGAGTTTTCTGCATTAACTGCTGCAGGCGCATTATCTTTTGAAGATGGTTTGACGTTAGTTTCAAAAAGAGCAAACGCCATGCAAAAAGCTTGCGAAATACAACCATCAACCATGGCGGCTGTTTTAGGATTGGATGATTTTACGGTGGAAGATATTTGTCAAAGAGTGAGTGATGTGGTTGTTCCCGCAAATTACAACTGCCCCGGGCAATTGGTGATTTCTGGAAGTATCGCAGGGATTGATAAAGCATGCGAGCTTTTATTAGCTGCAGGCGCTAAGAGAGCCATTAAATTAAATGTTGGCGGTGCATTTCACTCGCCATTAATGGAAGTCGCAAAAATAGAATTAGAAGCCGCAATTGTAGCCACAGAAATTAAAGAACCCATTTGCCCAATTTATCAAAATGTGGATGCGCACCCTTATAAAGATGTAGCAAGTATCAAACACAACTTAATTGCACAACTTACCGGCCCAGTAAGATGGACACAGACTACCCAAAAAATGTTGCATGATGGTGCTACAGAATTTAAAGAGGTTGGCCCGGGAAATGTTTTGCAGGGTTTGGTGAAAAAAGTAGACAGAAGTATCCCAACTTCAAGTGCCTCATTATAGCTGCGCAATAAATTGTGATCATCAATAGCATAACAGGATTTTATTCCTGTTTTTTTTTGGCTTGATTTTAGGAAGCATGGCTAGGTATCTTTTATTTATATTATTTTTACCAAAAGCATCTCTTCATTGAAAACTGCTACAAAAATTCGTTGGCTTTTACTTATAGTAACTATAGGGCTGTTTGCAACTTCCTTAACGGCGAGGTGGGCGGCTACAAAATTGGTAAATCTAAATGATGTAGCAGCTCATATTCAATCTTATCTTTCTGATAAGGAGAATACAGTTTACGATTATGTAAATGATACCACTTCCTTTAAGGATTTAAAAAAACTGACTACCCATGCAGCATTAGCTACTCAAACCATTAAATATTTCACCTCTAAAAATATATTTTTTCAAACTTTTAGAAACAATAAACTTGAATTTTGGTCAGATGCGATTATAAATGCTAGCAATTTACAGGTACTTAAAGAAGGAACCAGCTTTTTAAGCTACAGTAATGGTTGGTATGAGGTGATAAAAAAGAAACAAAATAACTTTTTTGTAGTTTTTTTTATCCCTGTAAAAGCTAATTATCCTTATCAAAATCAATATTTAAAAAACGGCTTTAACCAAGATCTCATTATTGATAACAGTGTTGAGATTGCTGATTTATCAGATGTTCAAATAGCCGATATTAAAAATACTGACGGCAGGTATTTATTTTCCATCAAAAAAACTGATTCAACCCTTAATGTGCCTTACAGTAAAATGGAGGTTATTATGTGGGCATTAGGTTTTCTAACTTTGGTGCTTCTGTTTAATAGTATATGTAAATACTATGCTGATTTAGGTTACCCAGGTTTAGCAACAATTGCTTTGTTTATAGGATTTGCATTTATCAGGTATTTAGGACTTAAATACCATTTTCCCAATGCGCTTTATAGTATCGAATTATTTAACCCTGGGATTTTTGCTTCTAATTTTATATTCCCTTCTTTTGCCGATTTGTGCCTTAATCTGCTGGTTATTCTTTGGTCGCTGGTTTTTTTACACAGTTATAAAAGCAAAATATTTAAGCCTATAAACAATCCTTGGATAGGTTATCCTATATTATTATATGGTACAATTCTCCTGATTTACTCTTCATTCCTATTTTCAGATGTGTTTTTTGGACTCATCTTTAATTCAAATATCAATTTTAAGGTTTCTAATATTATCAGCTTAAACTGGCTAAGCTTTTTGGGGATAATTATATTAATGGTTGGGCTGCTGAGCTATTATATTATTATAGATATACTGGTTACTTTTTCTTCATTTATCAACATCAGTATTAGAAATAAGATCATTTTACTTTTTTGTATTTTCTTAGCTTATAATTGCTACGAGCTTTTTTTTAATCAGTATAACATTTTCTTTATTCTGATTTTTGCACTGGTGATCATTTCAGGAAGACTGATTTATTATTACAACGGCAAAATTGTTTTCCCAGCTTTATTGCTCATCTCCCTTATTTTTGCCACGCTGGTATCGATAAAATTAAATCGATTCGAAAATTTTAAAGATATAGAGGTTAGAAAAAGATTGGTGCTAAAACTAGAAGCTGCTGAAGATCCTTATGCATTGATTTCATTTGAAGAAATTGAAAAAGAAATTCCAAAAAATATTGAAGTAAAGAAATTAGCCAATGAAAGTTCCATAGATGGGAAAATCCTAAATAAGGTTTTTAATGACAATTATCTTTTGGGATACTTGAATAAATTTAATTACAAGTCTTACCTTTTTGATAAAAATGATGCACTTTTAAATAGAAATGAAACTGGAAATATTGAAAGTTACAGGCAAAAAGTAATTGAAGGCTCTATAAAAGTAACGCAGAACTTTTACAGATTAAATAAAACCCTAGGTTTTCAAAATTACTTTGCCATTATTCCCATAAAAACCGACAGCACAAATTTAGGGACGCTTGTATTAGATTTAAAAACTAAAGATCTGGAAAGATTTGGATCATTTCCACAGCTATTACAAAATGGCAAGATAGATCAGCATACAGATTTTAATGACTATTCCTATGCCTTTTACGAAAATAAAAAGCTAGTTAACCAGTACGGATCTTTTGTTTACGAAAGAGCCAATAAAGATTTTAAAGGAACAGTAAAAGACTTTGTCATTCTAAAAAAGAAAGGGTTTGATCATATTATTTATAAACCCGATTTACAAAGCACAATTGTAGTTACGCAACCCTCTAATACTTTTTGGAGGGAATTGGCTTCTCTATCTTTCTTCTTTATTATATTTTTAATAGGATGTATTTTAATTGTTTCCTATGAATTTGTTTGGAAATTTATTAACACCTATGAGCTGACTTATAAAAACCTAAAGGTGAAGCTTATGGTTGCTAATAATAAGCTACTTTATAAAACCAGAATTCAGATTGCATTGGTATTAGCTGTGGTAAGCTCTTTATTAATTATTGGAATCATCACTTTTTCCTATATATCCATCCAATATAAAGATCAACAGAAAGATTTATTAAAGGGTAAAATGAAAATTATTGCCCAAGCTTTTGAGGAAAATATTTCTCAGGAATTGAAAAATATCGGCAACCCAAATCAGAGTTTATCTTTTGAAGAGTTTTCTAAAATGTACGATACTGATCTTAATCTATTCGATACACGAGGAAAGCTTTTATTCTCTACCCAATATAAAATTTATGCCGCAGGTTTAGTAGCAGAAAGAATGGATGCTGATGCCTTTGTGAATTTAAATATTCAACAGAAATCAGAATATATTCATGACGAGAACATTGATAAATTAAGTTTTACATCGGCTTATATGCCGATAAAAAATAATCAGAATGACGTAATTGCCTATTTGCAACTTCCTTATTTTGCAAACCAGAATGATTATGATCAAAAAATTGGAACTTTTCTAAACCTGCTCATCAATATTTATGTACTGGTATTTGTAGCCATTGCCTTTTTTGCTTTTGTAGTTGCAAACCAGATTACCAGTCCGTTAAGCCTTATTCAAGAAAGCTTCTCTAAAACCATGATGGGTAGAAAAAACGAACCCATTGAGTGGAAAAGAAATGATGAGATTGGCAGTTTAATTACTGAGTATAATAATATGGTGAAGACTCTTGAAGAAAACGCAAATAAACTGGCGCAATCTGAAAGAGAAACCGCATGGCGTGAAATGGCCAAACAGGTAGCGCATGAAATTAAAAATCCTTTAACCCCTTTAAGATTAGGCATTCAGATGTTAGACAGATCCTGGAAAGATAAAGACGCCAACTTTGATTCAAAATTTCAGAAATTCAGCAAATCCTTTTTAGAACAGATTGATAGTTTAAGCCATATTGCTTCTGAGTTTTCCAATTTCGCTAAAATGCCTGAGTTAAAATTAGAAAAGGTGAATTTGCTTGATATTTTGAACAAAGCCATTCAGGTTTATGAGCAGATGGATCATATTAAGATTATATGTGATGAAAAATCTCTTCAGAAATGTACGATTAACGTAGATAAAGATCAATTGCTAAGGTCTTTTAATAATCTTTTGAAAAATGCGATTGAAGCAATTCCAGATGGTAGGGAAGGAATAATAAATATTGTAGGGAAACAGAAAGAAAGAAAAGTAGAACTCCAAATAAAAGATAATGGTAACGGAATTCCGCTCAACTCTCAAGAACGGATTTTTGTGCCAAATTTCACTACTAAAAGCTCTGGAACAGGTTTAGGATTAGCTTTTGTGAAACAGGCAATAGAGAATGTTGGTGGGAATATTTACTTTAATACTGAAATTAATGTTGGAACTACTTTTCACATCATCCTACCCTTGGTAAATTAAATGATTACAGCAGATAGGATTTAATTGATAACCAGCCGGTTTACAGCCCGATAATTATTTATGAGTTCAGCTGGTTTTCAAAACAAAACAGCTGAACTCATAAAATTAAACTTCAATTATAAAGGGAAAATAAGAAGGATTAACCTTTGTTAAAAAGGAGTTTTATACGTTAAGAGCGTTCTTCTAAAACTATTTTAGGCTAAATGTTCCTTTTCCCATGGTATAACCATCAGCATAAAGAATCACAGTATATGTACCTACCTCAAATTTGTTTTTGCTGCTCCAATCAATCGTAAAGTTTTTGGCTTCCCCACTAAATTCAATAGCCGTTTTATAAGTGTATTGCAAATCTTGATCGTTGGCTAAAAAAGTTCCGCCTTCACCTATAATCAGGTTTCCAGCTGGATCTAAAACACGCATAAATAAATCATGATTACCTTTTTCTGCAATTGGATTGGTATTTATAGTAAAAGCAACTTTAATTTTTTGAGCAGTATTTGCCTTGTTTACATCAGTTTCCTTTCCGTTATTTCTAATTCTAAATGCAGTAATCTGTAAAAAAGTGGTTTTCAACGCCGCACCTGCCTGTACTTTTGTATTCAAAGAATCATTTGCCCTACTTAAATTATCAGCCAGTTGCTTTACATTGTTAACGGTAGTTTTTAAACTGTCACGCTCCCCTGTTAAACGGGTATTCTTTTTTTGAAGTTCATCAATATCTACAGTGTATTTACTTACAAAGTATCTGAGTTGCTTTACATCCTCTTTAGCTTTTGCCAATTCTCCGGCTGTTAACTGACCTTTATTTAATGCGACCCTTAATTGGGCAATTTTTGCTTTTATCTCTTCGTCCTTAACTTTCAGCTCTTCAGAAAGCTGTCCGGTTGAACTATTTGCTTGATCCAACTCACTTTCTAATTTTTCTAGCTCAGTTCTTAAAGCGGTTTTTTCATCACTTACTGTTACTATTCGCTGGTCTGATTTATTCTTTTGAAAGAATAAATAAATGTTAGTGCCTAAAAGCGCAACAATTACAGCAATTAGAAAATATATCTTATTGGTATCTTTCTTTTTCTGAACCTGATTTTCCATCATGTTATTTTTAGTATGATTTTGTTTATTATCAAAAATTATTCCAATCAAAAATCTTATGAATAGGAATATTTACGAAACATTTTTTTAGCATCAGTTAATTTTTAACTAATTTAAAAATCCGAAGTTAATTTTTTAACTCAGAAAAATAGGATTATTTCTAATTCATTGTTAAAAAAATCAATTTCTATAGAATAACGGTTAAAATCCTTCAAAAATATAACTCTTGCTGAAACTTTAATATTTGCTTTCTTATTAAGCTTATAAATATGAAAATATATATTTGCAGCTTTCCGCTTATAAAAATCAAAAATGAAGTTTTTAAAATATATATTCCTTTCCAGTCTGTTTTTATTTTATAGTTGCTCCTCAAAAGCACAACAGCTCAGTTCCCCTAAAAGAGAATTTAGAGGAGTTTGGGTGGCAACTGTGGTAAATATAGATTGGCCAAGTAAACCCGGTTTAACTACTCAGCAACAAAAGAATGAGCTAATCACGCTTTTAGATAAGCATCAAAAGCAAGGTATTAATGCCATCATGTTTCAAATTAGGCCTGCAACTGATGCGTTTTACGCAAAAAGTGAAGAGCCTTGGTCTCAATATTTAACCGGAAAACAAGGTCAGGCTCCCAATCCTTTTTATGATCCTTTGCAGTTTGCAATAGAAGAATGCCATAAAAGAGGAATGGAATTACATGCTTGGTTTAATCCTTACAGAGCAACTTTTGATGGAAAAGAGGAGAACATTATCTCAGATCATATCACCAAAAAGAAACCGGAGTGGTTTTTTAAATATGATGGTAAAAAATTGTTCAATCCAGGTTTGCCCGAGGTGAGGGCATATATTAATAAGGTGATTTTGAATGTGGTTGATAATTATGACATAGACGGTGTTCATTTTGATGATTATTTTTACCCATATGCAGTTAGAGGCCAGTTTATTGATGATTCGGCATCATTTGCAAAATACAATAATGGCATAAAAGACATTAAGGATTGGAGACGTTATAATGTAGATGAATTGATCAGAACTTTGAATGATAGTATCCATGCCCATAAAAAATATATGAAATTTGGCATTAGCCCTTTTGGAATATGGAAGAATAAAAGGCAGGATCCTGAAGGTTCTGAAACTGCAGGTGGAGATTCCTATTACGGACTTTTCGCCGATTCAAAAAAATGGGTTCAAGAAGGTTGGGTTGATTATGTGAATCCGCAGATTTATTGGGCTTTTGAAACACAGGCTGCCCCTTATGGAAATTTGGTAGATTGGTGGAGTAAACACACTTATGGCAGGCATTTATACATTGGTCAAGGTGCTTATAAAGTGAATGCCACGAGGGAATTAGCTTGGAAAAACAGAAATCAGATCGGTCGTCAGATTACTTATAACAGAGAAAACCTTAGGGTTCAGGGCAGTGTATTTTTTAGCTCAAAATCTTTAACAAACAATCCGTTAGGGGTATCAGATACTTTAAGTCAGCATTATTATAAATATCCGGCTTTGCCACCATTAATGCTTTGGTTAGATTCCGTAGCGCCAAATAAACCTCAAAATTTATTGGCTTTAGAAGATGATAAAGGGATTTTGTTGAGCTGGAAACTTCCTAAAGTTGCTAAAGACGGAGATAAGGCCTATGGTTTTGTGATCTATCGTTCAGAGAATGGTAATGCTATTGATGTTACAGATGTAACTGCTATAAAGCATATTTACTATGGAGACATTACTTCTTGGGAAGATACCGATGTTGAAAAGGGAAAAACTTATACTTATGCGGTAACTTCTTTGGATAGGGTTAAAAACGAAAGTGAAACTTCTGACCCAATAATTGTCATAGTTGAAAACGAGAAGAGCAAACCTTAATTTTATTTGCTTCAGCATCAATTCTTTTAAATAGATTTGGGCTATAAAATGTTACAGAGAAGACAGAACAATTCTGTCTTTTTTTTATTTAAGTTATAAACATTATTTTACGGAATTAAACGTTAATGATACTTGTGAGTATAGAATTAGAAAAATTTAAGGATATGTTAAAGAAAATCTTTTTAGGAATATTTATAGCAGCCACCATTGCTTGTACAGCTGCGCCAAGAATTGTAGATAAAGATGTTCCGGGTTCAAACAACCTCAAGCCAGATCCACGTCAATCTCTGATAACCAAAGAAATAGCTGATTTAGTAACCAATATTAATTACAAAAAGGTAAGCCTTAATGACTCTTTAGGCTCCGTTATTTTTGATAATTACATTGAAGGATTAGATGGCAATAAAAGTTATTTCTTAGCTTCTGATATCAAAGATTTTGAGCAGTATAGGAATACTTTCGATGATGATTTAAAGGCTGGCGATTTAACAGCTATGTTCTATATGTTTAATGTTTATCAGAAAAGATACAATGAACGTATGAATTTCTCTTTAAAAGAAGTGGATCAAAAATTTGATTTCACGAAGAACGAATCTTACGTTTATGACAGAGAAAAATTGGGTTGGTTTAAAAATATAGAGGAGAGCAATCAATCTTGGAATAAAAAAGTTAAATATGATTTTTTAAACCTGCGAATTGCAAAGCAGGCAGATTCTACCATCATTAAAACGTTGAGTAAGCGTTATGATAATTTACTATCACAGTCTAATAAAATTAATAATCAGGATGCTTTCCAGGTGATTATGACTGCCTTTACCAATTCTATAGATCCTCATACCAGCTATTTTAATCCGGCAAATGCCGCCAATTTTAATATTGATATGGCTAGGTCCTTAGAAGGAATTGGCGCAACCTTATCTTCAGAAAATGAGTTTGTAACCATCAAAAGTGTTGTGCCGGGCGGTCCCGCAGATAAAACCAAGCAATTAAAAATTGATGATAAAATTATTGCAGTAGCTCAAGGTGATGATGAATTTGTAGATGTAGTTGGCTGGAGATTAGACAATGCCATTACTTTGATTAGGGGAAAAAAGGGAACAACGGTAAGGCTTAAAATCCTTTCTAAGGACCAGGATTTATCGGCTACGCCTAAAATTTTACCTATAGTTAGAGAAAAAATCATCTTAGAAGATCAGTCGGTTCAAAAGAAAATCAAAACTTTTAGTAGAGACGGTAAAACCTACAAATACGGTATTATCGAAATCCCTGCTTTTTATGCCGATTGGAAAGAAATGCAAGCGGGTAATCCAAATTATAAATCTACCACCAGAGATGTAAAACTAGTTTTAGATTCTCTTAAAAAGGATAATGTTGACGGAATTATTATTGATTTAAGAGGTAATGGTGGAGGTTCATTAACAGAAGCCATTGATTTAACCGGTTTATTCATCAGTAAAGGCCCGGTGGTTCAGGTTCGTGATTACCGTAATAAAGTAGAAGTTGACGAAGATGAAGACCCAAGCATTAGCTGGACAGGACCAATGGTGGTCATGACTGACCGTTTCAGTGCTTCGGCATCTGAAATTTTTGCCGGAGCGATACAAGATTATGGTCGTGGGATCATTATTGGGAATACCACTTATGGCAAAGGAACTGTTCAATCTGCCATTGATATGAAAAGGGTTAACCCCGATTTAGGCGATAATGGCGGACAGATTAACCTGACTATGGGTAAGTTTTACAGAATCAGCGGAAGCTCTACCCAACATAAAGGAGTGGTGCCGGACATTGAATTTCCTACCGTTTTTCCAGCTGATAAATATGGAGAAAGCGCTGAAAAATCAGCATTGCCATGGGATGAAATCAAAAGCAGTGATTACAAAAAGGTTGCTAATTTAGCTCCGGCTATTACCGAATTAAATGCTGATCATACTGCTAGAATGAAAAACAGTAAAGAGTATGATTACCTTTTACAGGATATTGCAGAATTTAAGAAAAGAGATGCGGAAACGTCTATTCCTTTGAATGAAGTAGTTTTGAAAAAGCAGAAGGATGAACAAGAAAATAAAAACCTTCAAAGAGATAATGATTTAAGGGAAGCAAGAGGTTTACCTCCAATAGTTAAAGGTGGTACAAAGCCTTTGAAAGAAGAAAATTACGATTTCATGCAATCTGAAACTATTAAGATCATCACCGACTTTATATCAGATCCTAAGCTGGCAAAAAACAATAAATTTTAAGAAGAAGCACGGTTTAACACCGGGCTTTTTTTATCAATAAAAACTTTCTGAATTATAATTCTGGTGCGTAGGGATTAGATTTACCCTTTCTTTGCCTTAAATTCCGGCAGTTCTTTTTGAATTTTAAAACTATAATAAGCCCTTAACAACTCTGTGAAAATTAGAAAGGAAATGATCATGTTTTCTAAACCTTCCCAAGCAATTAAATAGCTCAATAAAGAAACAAAACCTAAAGAAAAAACCAAGAACATCATTCTTGGGATCAATTGAAAATAATAAATGATGATTCCTGCTTTTTTAGGAATCGCTAAAAAAACAGCACTGATCAATAAACTAAGCCAGAGCAATAGCAATATGGATCTGGAGAAAAATTCTCCCGTGGTGAGGGTTTCATTCTGTAGAAATGAACTGAGTTGAGTAATGGCCTGATCAAACATTAAAAAGAAAGAAGCAATATCCAGCAAGGCAAAAAAGCGTAAAACCCATTTCA
Source organism: Pelobium sp. (assembly GCA_039918235.1). Lineage (GTDB taxonomy): Bacteria > Bacteroidota > Bacteroidia > Sphingobacteriales > Sphingobacteriaceae > Pseudopedobacter. Next base: position 13,599 of record JBDSHZ010000037.1, on the reverse strand, counting down.
TGTTGCGAATATAAACTATTTGCAGTTTTCTGCAATCATCACATCTGCTGCACTTGATCCTATATATTTCACAAAGTATAAACTTTCACAAGCTCCTTCTTTATCTCCTTGCTTCAATTTCTGTTTCGCTTCTTTTAATTTGCTATTGATAAACTGATCATCAAAACCTAGCTCAGCTTTAAGCTGAATAATTTCAGCCTCATTTTCCAGATTGGTTTTTCCGTCTGCTTTATTCTTGTAATAATTGAGCACTGCTTTTTCCAATGCCAAATGGCTCTGATATAAAGTAATGGCTTTAGAAATATCATCAGAAGAACGCTCATTGCATCCGTAATTTTTAAGGGAAAAATTTACAGGGAGCACTAATTTTAAGTTTTCATTATGATTGGTAGGCATTTCCCATTTGGTGCTGGTTAACCTGATCAAGCGTAAAGCTTCTGTATCTAAATCAATTCCCAAACCTTTTTGAACCCTGCTGTTAAACACTTCTCCATTTTTACTCAATTGAAAAGACACATAAATAGTCCCTTGTATGCAGTTTGCTTTTGAAAAGCTAGGATATATCATTTTTGAAGTGATGAAACTATTTAAAGCCTCTGTTCCACCTTTAAATTGGGGTTGATCTGCATGGAATAACCCTGCAAAACCTAAAAGCCAAATCTTTATGTAAATCAACATCATATTTTACTAACGTTCAAGACCATGAAAAGGTGTTACACGAGTTCATTTAAAAGTAAATTCGCATCCGGAATTTTAGCAAACCATTGCGCCATTTCAGAAAGCTTGCCTACACCAGGATAATCTCCTTCATAATTCTCCATATCAGTCATCAACTGAAAATGTAAATGTGGTGGCCAGTGGCCATTTTCTTCTGGAATTCCAAAATCACAAAATTGAAACCCTTTTTTTATTTCTTGACCTTTAGTCAGTCCTGCTAAGTTTTTTAAGCTTAAATGTCCGTAAAGACTGTAAAAAATTTCTTCTTCTAACTGATGTTCTAAAATGATGGTTGCGCCATAATCTCCATAATGATTATTAAATGCAAAACTGTGAATAGTAGCATCCATAAAAGCATAAACAGGTGTTAATGCTTTAGCCCAAATGTCCACTCCTAAGTGTAAACGACGAGGCTCATCTTTTGCGTCAAAATGCTGGCTCCGGGCATAAACAGTTCTATGCTCCATGTAGCCACCAATCCCATACTTAGCATTTTTTTGAGCCAGTTTTTGGATGATGTATTCACAGAAAAGATCGATATCATTGATGATTTCGGCGCTCAATTCCAAATTTTTTGAAGTGAAATCCAGGCTGATCACTTTCTCTTCTGTTGCATCAAAATTTACCACTGATGCAAATTGAGCAGTATGCTTTTGCAATAATAAATTTATCTTTTCTGCTTGATTCATTTGGAAATTATCAGCAAAATAAAAGGCTTAAATATTTTATCAATTAACCTTCAGGCTCCTCATCTTTATGGATACGGGTGAAGATTTTATCCATTCTATCCACATATTCATTGGTATCGTCAATATAAAATTCCAATTGAGGCACTCCTCTTACTTGGTCTTTTATCCGCTTTCCTAAATTGTACCTAATTTCTGCAGAATGTGCTTTTATCGTATTTAAAGCCAGTTGATTGTTTGGTGTATTGAAAAAACTTAAGAATACTCGCACAATTCCTAAATCTGGTGTGGTGCGCACTTTAGTTACTGTAATCATGGTGTTAGGCAACAAATTATTACCTTCCCTCTGAAATAACTCTCCTAAATCTTTTTGTATCACACGGGCAAATTTCTGTTGTCTTTTTGATTCCATTTTTTTTGAGTATTAAGATTTTTAGTATCAAGAGCAACTAGCGAATTATAAATGTTCTTGCTAATTGTGTCTATTTACTTGAAAATTATCTAGTATAAAAAATTATTAAAAGGATAAATCTCTTGATTTACTGCTTTTACACGTTCGTAAATCCGCTCTCTAAATTCATCCACATTTTCCTTTTCTGTAGCCGAAATAAACACCGCCGGACTGTTGTGTTTGGCCATCCAGCTATTCTTAAAATCATTTAAAGTCATTTTTGGGGTTTCCTCATTTTCTACTTCCCAATCCTGCGCTACATCAACAGATTTATAATTATCTATTTTATTAAAAACAGTGATCATCTCCTTATCAATAGCACCCAACTCCTTTAAAGTTTCATTTACGGTATGAATCTGATCCTCAAAATTTGGATGAGAAATATCTACCACATGAATCAGAATATCTGCTTCACGAACCTCGTCTAAGGTAGATTTAAAACACTCCACCAAATGATGAGGTAATTTTCTGATAAAACCAACGGTGTCTGAAAGTAGGAAAGGCACATTGTCTAAAACTACTTTTCTTACGGTGGTATCTAAAGTAGCAAACAGCTTATTCTCTGCAAAAACTTCAGATTTAGACAGCATATTCATGATGGTAGATTTCCCCACGTTGGTATAACCTACCAAAGCCACTCTTACCAACTCTTTACGGTTTTTGCGCTGGGTTTCGTTCTGGCGGTCAATCAGTTTGAGTTTATCTTTTAGAATAGAGATTTTCTCCTTAATCATCCTTCTATCACTCTCAATCTGAGTTTCCCCCGGGCCACGCATTCCTATTCCCCCTTTTTGGCGCTCTAAGTGAGTCCACATTCTGGTTAAACGAGGCAATAAATACTGTAACTGTGCCAGCTCTACCTGCGTTTTTGCCTGAGCGGTTTGTGCTCTGCTGGCAAAAATATCTAAAATCAGGTTGCTTCTGTCCAGTACTCTTACCTGTAATTCGTTTTCAATATTACGCACCTGCATGGGTGAAAGCTCATCATCAAAAACAACAAGATCTATCTCCTCTGCTTTTACATACGCCTTAATTTCTTCCAGTTTTCCAGTCCCTACAAAAGTAGCCCGTTCTGGTTTCTGCAGTTTCTGCACAAACCATTTCTCTGTTATACCGCCAGCGGTATCTAACAAGAAAGCCAGCTCTTCTAAATATTCTTTCTCTTGCGCCTCCGTTTGGTATTGAACAATCAAACCCACTAAAACTGCTCGTTCTGGTTTAACTTCGGTATCAAAATTCTTTTTAATCGCCATCTAAATTTCCCTTCTTATTACAAAGATACAATATGCGAAGGATTTAGTTTAAAAGGAAGAGCATGATTTATAATTTTAGGAAATAACCTTTAGATATCTTTTCTGTGAAGAATTCTGGCAAATTCAATTCGATTGTTTTCTTTGAAAACACCCAATCAATAGTCTCCAAATTTTATTCTATAAACTATTTTGCGCCGTTATAGTTTTTTGAGGTTATAGATTTGTTGAATAGAATTAGCCTTTTCAATCTCTAAAACAATTTCTTTAATGCTCGCGAGAACACGTGGCTGATTTGTTTTTACTAAATCTTTATGAAATTTTGTTAGAAAAACAATTTGCATTAGAAATCTAACGTCTTAAAAATATCTTCTCTTGAAACAGTTTCATTTCTATCAACTTCTTTCATCATCATTCCTAAACCGGAATTTTCTAAATCTTCTTCTGATAAAATTTTTGAGGAGACTTTCATTTTAGCTAATAGTTCCGCAATTAGTTTTAGCTCTTCACTGTCTTTCGGTTTTAATAAAATCGCATCCATATTCAAATAAACTGAAATAAACAGTTATAAAAACCAAGATTTATTCGTTATAGCTTAATTTCCAAAACTCCTAAAACAGTTCCTTGATTTTTATCTTGAACAAACGAAATCAGCTCGTAATCTTCTTTCTTAAATCCTTCTGGAAGCTCTATGGTAACCAATTTCTGATTTCCTTCTACCAAAATGCTTTGATAAGCTCTTACAACATTGGCATGCGGCAAAAGCCTACCACCATTTTCTCCGGCTTTTACATTGGTAATTACATCTTTCTGCACCAAATTCACTATCAAATTTTTATTTTTGGCTTCTGCCGGTAAATCAAAGTTCACTTTCATACTTGAAGATCCGATGTTCCCTACTTTGGCAACAAATTCTATTTCAGAGGATTTATTAAGATATTTATTGATCGCATTTTTAAGCTGTCCGGTTGCCGAACCTACCATTTCATCTTTACCGTTAACAACCGCTTGAGGCGTATAAACTGAACTGCTTCTGAAATTATTGGCATAAGCCGATTGTCTTTCTGAAAAACGATGGTCACTAAATTTATCTTTCCAACCTAAACGGTTCCAATAATCAACATGGTAAGCTAAAACATAAACCTGTTTGCCTTTATATTCTTCTCTAATCTGTTTTAAAAGCTGATCTGCAGATGGACAGCTGGAACAACCTTCGGAAGTATAAAGTTCTATTAAAACAAAACCTTTGCTACCATTTACACTTAGTGTTTTGGAATCAACTTTTTTGTCTGATGAAAAACTGAAGCACCCTACTAATATAAAAAGTGTGGCTATTGAAGTCAGGAATATTTTTTTCATGATGTTTTTTCTTATATAGTCGATAAATTGAACATTTTCTTACAGCCAAAATAAAGATAGGTTTAAAATATTTTGATAATTTTAACCTCATAACTTAGAACCTTGGAAAGAACAAAATATTATTTCGCTTCTGATTTTCATTTAGGTGCGCCAACTTATCAAAGCAGCAGGGAACGAGAAAGTAAAATTGTAGCCTGGCTTGATTTTATTAAAGCAGATGCAAAAGCTATTTTTTTAATGGGAGATGTTTTTGATTTCTGGTTTGAGTACAGTACCGTAATTCCGAAAGGTTTCATCCGGCTACAGGGTAAATTAGCAGCATTAGCAGATGCTGGAATTGAACTTTACTTTTTCAAAGGAAATCACGATATGTGGGTTTTTGATTATTTTGAAAAGGAATTGGGAGCAACCATTGTGAGCAATGAAATGATTTTAGAAGCAGGTGGGAAACGGATTTTTTTACACCATGGAGATGGATTGGGAACCGGAGATGACGGTTATAAATTATTGAAAAACTTCTTCAGAAGTAAATTCTGCCAATGGCTATTTGCCCGCTTACATCCTAATTTAGGAATTGGGATTGCCAACTATTGGAGCAGTAAAAGTAGATTAGCCAATAGTAAAAAAGAAGGCTTACACCATGTAGATTCAGAGAAAACTTGGATAAATGGCTACTACCCGCAATTGAAAAACACTTTTGGGAAATTTGATTTTGTGATCATAGGCCACCGCCACTTCCCCATTAGCATTGCTCTGCCAGATGGCGCAACCTATTATAATTTAGGGGAATGGGTCAATTTTTCTACCTATGCGGTGTTTGATGGTTGTAAAGTAGCGTTGCTAGATTTTAAAACTGATCGCATTTAACCATTGATCTTCAATTAAGAACCCTTCTTATCCTGGGTGTTTTGTTTAAGTTTTTTTTATTTTACGACTGCTCATGAATTTAGGCTAATTGCTAAATTAGCTACCAAAACGATGCTCCGTTTTAACCATCTAGTGATTTTAAGCGAAAAAGATTTAACTTTGTGAGCTGTTAAAAATAATTGAGTTTTTAGCTTAGGGTAATTTAATCAAACCCGATGGAAATGCCTGCCGGACAGGCTGGGATGGCGGCCTCGTGAATAAATAATGCCTTGAGGGCGTATAAATGTACAGCGGGACTGCATTTGCCATCAGCACAGAACCTGCCAGTTTTTTTACTGGCACATTTTCAAAAGATATTATGTTAGAGAAATTAGAAGCAATTAAGCAACGCCGGGATGATGTAGAGATTGAGCTGAGTAGCCCAGAGGTGACTCAGGATATGAAGCGTTTTGCGCAATTGAGCAAGGAATATAAAGATTTAGGACTGATTGTAGATGAATATCTTATCTACAAAAACGTGATGAGCAATATTGATGCAAGTAAGGATATTTTAGCCAACGAGAAAGATCAGGAAATGCGTGAAATGGCTAAAGAGGAATTGGATCAATTACTCAGTCAGCAAGAAGAGTTGGAAGCGAAAATCCGTTTGATGCTGATTCCTAAAGAAGAAGGTGACGAAAAAGATGCGATTGTAGAGATTAGAGGTGGAACTGGTGGCGACGAAGCCGCGATTTTTGCAGGTGATCTGTACCGTATGTATGTACGCTATTGCGAGAACAGGGGCTGGCGATGTGAAACTTTAGAAGTGACGGAAGGCACCAACGGCGGTTATAAAGAGGTGATTTTTAAAGTGCTTGGTGAAGATGTTTATGGGGTACTTAAATATGAATCTGGTGTGCACCGAGTACAACGTGTGCCAGATACTGAAACTCAGGGAAGGGTGCATACTTCTGCTGCTTCTGTAGCAGTATTGCCAGAAGCTGAAGAAGTGGATGTATGGATTAACCCTGCAGATGTTGATTTACAGACCTCAAGATCTGGAGGTGCCGGTGGGCAGAATGTGAATAAGGTAGAGACTAAAGTACAGCTGACTCACCGTCCGTCTGGAATTGTGGTGGTTTGTCAGATAGAGCGTTCCCAATTGGGGAACCGTGAAAGGGCAATGGAAATGTTGCGTAGCCGTTTGTATGAACGTGAATTGGCTAAACATAACGAAGCCATTGCGAGCAAGCGTAAGACAATGGTTTCAACTGGTGACCGTTCTGCAAAGATCAGAACTTACAATTACCCTCAAGGTAGGGTTACAGAGCACCGCGTAGGCTTAACAACCTACAATTTGCCCGCAGTAATGAATGGTGATTTGACAGAAATATTAGAGGCTTTACAGTTTGCAGAGAATGCTGAAAAATTAAAAGAGGGCTCAATTGCATAATATTTAAAAATATATTTTGCGGTTAAAAGCTTTTGTCTATATTTGCACTCCCTAACGCAATGTAAGGGTAAAAAGATTGAAAATTTTTATAAGTTTTTAACCAACGGAGTGGTAGTTCAGCTGGTTAGAATGCCTGCCTGTCACGCAGGAGGTCGCGGGTTCGAGTCCCGTCCATTCCGCTTAAAGCAATGTTAAAAACAACTAAAAGCCTGTAAATTAAACGTTTACAGGCTTTTTTGTTTTAAAGAAAACACCAAATTATTCAAAGTTTACCATAAAAAAGGTGAGCAATTCGGTGAGCATATCTAAACAATATCAATGCTCACCAGAAACCTCATAAGCAACTGATTTATAAGATGTTCAATAGATGAACATCTTGAATGTGATTGACAGAATTAATATTTTTGTTACACTTTTAAATCATTAATGATGAGAACTAATCTCAACCTCCTTTTCTTCCTAAAAAAGAGAATCAATTACACAAATGGTCCGGTGGCTATTTATTTAAGATTTACGGTTGACGGTCAAAGAGCTGAAGCTTCCACCGGAAAAACCTGCGACCCAAAAAAATGGAATTCAAAAGCCAGAAGAGCCTCGGGCACAAAAGAACATATTAAAAGTCTGAATGCCCATCTTGACGGGTTACAATCTCAGATTTTGGAAATGCATAAATGGATGGTTTTAAACGATGAGCATATTACTGCTGATAATTTAAAAAATAGATTTATCGGGAAAGCAGAAAAGGTAAGAACCTTGCTGTCTGTTTTTGAAGATCACAATCAAAAAATGAGAAGTCTAGTTGGCAAGGAGTTTGAAAAGAGCACTCTCCAACGATATGAAACTGCTTTAATGCACACCCGCGACTTTATGGACTGGAAATATAATATTTCTGATATTCCGGTAAGCAAAATCAATTTTGAGTTTCTGAATGAATTCGAGTATTATTTAAGAAGTGTCCGAAATTGTGCAAACAACTCAGCAATAAAATACATCAAGAACTTGGGAAAGATTGTACGCATCTGTTTAGGAAACGGATGGCTAACTGTAGATCCTTACATAAACTACAAGCCTAAAACAACCAAAGTCCATCGGGTAGTTTTAACTAAAGATGACTTAGCACATATTGCAGAGAAACATTTTGCAATTAAAAGATTAAATCAGGTTAGGGATATATTCCTTTTCAGTTGCTATACCGGCCTTGCTTATGTTGATATTAAAAAACTGCAACGATCCGAAATAGAAAAAGGAATTGATGGGAAATTATGGATTTACACCCACAGGCAGAAAACGGATAGCCTTTCCAGAATTCCACTACTTCCAATGGCATTATCGATTATTAAGAAATATGAAGACCATACACAATGTGTAATAGAGGATTTATTGCTTCCAGTTATCAGCAACCAGAAAATGAACGCCTATTTAAAAGAAATAGCGGACGTGTGCGGAATTGATAAGCTGTTAACCTTCCATATTGCCCGCCATACTTTTGCAACTACTGTGACGCTTAATAATGGAGTTCCTATAGAAACGGTAGCAAAGATGATGGGACATTCTAGTATAAAAACAACGCAGATTTATGCTAAGGTTTTAGATCATAAAATTAGTGATGATATGGAGGTTTTAATGAGCAAGTTGGGATAGTTATAGAGTAGAAGACTTAGAATCTTCTAGCTGTTATAATTATCAAGCTTTTCTAGTCAATTTGATATTTCTTTGAAATTTATAAAGACAAAATGAATGACGACCCCTTGTACTTCGCAGAATAACAAATAAAGGTTCGGAAAGTGCCAATGGGAACATTCCTAACTGCCAAGGATTTTAGATGAAGCGGTACAATTGATTAAATAATAAAATTTCCGAGTATTAGAGATTTTTATTGTGCGTATGTTTCGCTATAGATCTCTAATTAGGTCTGATCCATCTGTTTCGTTTTTGAATGATCGACATCGTTGGTCGTCGAATCAGGATCGATAAACAGCATGGAGATGATTTGATTATTGTATTCCTCAGTCAGCCTACCCAATCCCAGACGGACATGCGATTCATTTGTAATGGCAATTCCGTTTTCACCTGTAACCTTGGTAGTGGATTTTGTTTCAACATCCCGTAAGCCGAGGGCGAAGAAATAGCTGCTCATATATTGATTGTTGAACTCCATTTTAAACAATTCATACATCTTTCTGACAAAGTAATTGGCATCGTGTTTCTCAAATTTTGGATCTGAAGGTGCTCCATTAAAACGATGATTCACAATATGTGGGTCAGGTGTCAATCCCCAGGCCAATGCGGATGGTGACCACCTTATTAGTTGCAGACATTCATTATATTTTTCTGATGATAATTTTACATTACCCTGTTTCACTATGATGTGATCCAGTACATGCTCATCTATTTTAAGCCCATAATTTTCACTCATCAAACCTTTGACTACGACATTTTGAAAAGTGAAATAACCGTAAAATGAGAGTATATCCTCCAAATTTGCTGAATCTGAAAAGAGCATTAAATTATATTTCCCCTCGGTTTTTAAAACAAGCCGGAACTGTTCCAAATTGGAGATCGCGGCTTTAACTTCTGCCAGTTTTAAGCTCTGTAAACTTTCGGAGAAATGCGCCTTAACTTTTGCCAAAATCTCTTTTAGCAAAAAGGGTTGGTTTTCGATCAGCAGCGTGCTGATGATATAACGGATAATCATCTCCGTGCGTTCGCTCGCAGTTTTCTCCTGCTGGAGATCGATGTATGTGGTAAGATCACTCTCTTTAACAATCATTTCATGAAGCAGATCAGCATCATTTTGGCTTACAGCTTCACCTGCGCCACTCAACAATGCGTATCCTTTATCAACAAAGGCAATTTGCCAATAGAATTTGTTGTCATAGTAACACAGTGAATAGTTAACCGGTTGACGATTTGTGAGTGTCTGAAAAATCGCTTGGATTTCTGCAATGTTCATCACTGAGCAATGCTGATTTAGTAACGTACTTAAATCGTCACCTGAGAGCAATTGGATATCAGGTCTTTTATTTTTAATAGAATCATAGTGGCCCGCAACATTCCCATTAACTCCCGAAAGTGCAATAAAGCACCCCTGCACATTTCTGCCGTTTATTTCCTCTGAGAATATTTTTCCTAAAAATTTGAGCCAATCTGGTAGTGCGACCGGTCGGCTGTAGGCCTTACATTCCCCAATTACATCGCGGGGAACTGCTCCGACCATAAAAGGTTGTATGTAAGTTGCTTTAATATCAACTTCACTAGCTCCAGCATTTACAACATTAGTATATATCGAAGTATAACCTTGTTCCTGCAATAAAAAAGCAGTCAGTTTTTCAAGTTGAGTACCCTTGTCGTCCCCTGTTTTACCGAGAATAATTAATTCCATTTTTAAATGTAGCGATTCTGCATGAAGTTTTTTTTCACTACCGTTCCCGTTATAGTTTAAATTAGCTCAACTATCCAATCTGTGATTGTAGAAATGTCATATCAACTACCTCAAACCAATTAACTCATCATTTAATTGCTATAAATCAATAAGTTAGGCTAAATGACTACTTAATGACAGTCTGTCATAATTTTAAAAAAGGCACAATTGGTGATAATCAAAGTTTATCGAATAGCCTAGATATGCTAACCAAAGAACACGAAATCACATTTACTTTTTTTGATATTGGCGGTGGGGACGCTATATGGATTAGATTTTTAGGAACTTATAAGAAATGGCATAATATATTGATTGATGGCGGTTATGGTTATGCTTATAAAATGGCATTTGGCCCGTTAATTAATCACCTGTTATCTCACGGAGAAAAGATAGACTTATGGGTAATTACCCATATAGACCGCGATCATATCGGCGCAGTTCTGGGCTTTATCCAAGACAAGAAGATAAAAGACAAACCTCAAGCGGCGAAAGAGTTTTGGTTTAACCATTCTGGCACAACCGTGAAAACTGCCAATGGCAAACTGGCAGTAGATGACGGGATTAAATTTAGAAAATATCTAACCGATAATGGACTTTTAACTAAAGAAGCCATAACTACATCGCTTGCTCCAAGTAATGTCTTTGGGCTAAGCATTACAATATTATCTCCAACGCCCGAAAAGTTAGCTATTGCTGATGCAATGTGGCTAGCTGAAGAGAGGGGCGGAAAGATAGGACGTAGTAAAGAAGCGGCAGATCATGCTAAATTTATTGAAGACCTGCAGGACTTAGTTTTTAGTGGTGACACTGACGCTGTTAACGGCAGTTCGATAGGTCTTTTTATAAAATATAAGTCGATCAGTACTTTATTACTAGGCGATAGCCATGCTGATGTTGTATTAGCGACGCTTCAAGCTCATGGATACTCGGAGGAGAATCCAATATCTGTGGAGTTTATGCAGCTTGCTCATCACGGAAGTAAAGCGAATACCAATCCCGATTTGTTAGCCATGATCAATACTGAGAATTATGTAATTACCGGTAACGGCATTCATAACAGACATCCAGATAAAGAAACACTTGTGAGACTTCTAGTACAAAAAAACCGAACGACAACTCCTATACAGCTTCATTTTCCTTGCAATACTACCGAGTTGGCCACAATGTTCTCTCTAGATCAAAATGCATTTGAACGTTACAATTTTAATTGTTCCTACCGTCGTACTCCAAATGGTACAAGTTTCCAATATTTACCAATAAACGATTAACAGCCCATGAGCCTAAATATACCTCAATTAGCTACAATTAGAATAACGTGTAACGGTGATGCAGGCACGGCGGTCTTGTTTTTTCCCGGAGAAAATGTTGACGATGTATATATTTTTACGGCTAAGCACTGTATAAATGGGAAAAGCTTTGATAAGGAATTTAAAAAAGTGGACATCGTATTGGATAAAATTATTAATGCGAAGAATGGAACGTACCATACTTACACATTGACAGAAACGGATATTGTTATTACCTCAGAAGATATTCAAGACATTGCGTTAATAATATTATCTAAACAGCACATGCTAGACCTTACGGGCGATGCATTTTATTGCCAGGTTGCCGATACCGACCCTTCGATCACCGATTATGTAATACGCGGATTTGCAAATTTTAACAGCCAGCAAGCTGACAGACCGTTTCCCCTTAGGTTCATAGAAGATCAAAAAGATAATGCCAGTCTTTTTACCATGAGGTCCGAACAGACACTCGATACATACTACCAACAGGCGCTTGAAAACGTTGAAGGTTTATCAGGTTGCGGGGCATTCGGAATTTCTAATCAGAATTTGTATCTGACAGGGATCGTCCATTCCTATGAAGATGCCAATTGGTTTACCGCAACCAAAGTTATTGCATATAATCAGTTGATTCCAAGTGGCAAATTCCGAATGATTTTTCCTGTGAAGCCTGAAACCAATGAAGCTGTCCTACAAAGTTTTACCGAAATGGAAAAAAATTTGGAAGCAGCGAGTTTGCGAGCGAAAGATACTGTTGGAAATATTAATATACCTCGGGAACAGAAAACGTTGTTGCGAATGGTAAAAACGTCACGCCTTACAGTAATTCACGGCAAGCCGGGTGTTGGTAAATCTGCTTTAGCTAAAGCGGTGGTTGCAGATTTGAAGAAAAGCGGTGATACTACAATAATCACGTTTACTGCCGAGCAATTATATTCTCAAACTATAAACGAAGCGCTTATAAAAGCAGGATATAACGCTAGTATTGATCAGATTATTGGAAGCCCACTCTCCGGTAAACGAGTGCTGATTTGGATCGAAAGTTTTGAAAAGCTAATTGAGTCAGGTTACGATGGTTCGGTCAACGAGTTACTAGGCTTGTTAAAAAAGCATCCGCAACTGTCTATCGTCATTACGCTCCGTGATTATCTGTTACAGAAGTTTAAGGTAATATACCAGTTCGAGCTTCCTGAGGATTCTACATACTATGCTGTTAGTGAATTTAATGATGAAGAGATTGCAAAAGTACAAGAAGCGATACCAGATTTAATCCCATTGCTCGAAAACCGTAAAATTAATCATTTGCTGAGAACACCTTATTATCTAGATAAGGCTGCACGAATCATCCCCGAATTACTCAAGGAGTCGCAATTAGATGAACAAAATTTTAAAAAACTGATGTGGCAACACATTATTGAGGCAGGAGATGCGCACAGAGGCGCAACCTTTTCAGCGATTTGTTTAAAAAGAGCTAGGGAAATGTCTCTTTTCACTCGTTCAGAACAATCTGATAATATCATTCAGGATTTGGTGCGCGATAATATCCTGCAAGTCGAAAATAGTGACTTAGCAGACCGTTATAGCCCGTCACACGATATCCTTGAAGATTGGGCGTTGGTTCGTTTTATTAAACAGCTTCATAGAGATGCAACTGACCCTAAAGACTTCTTATCGAAGTTAGAAACGAGCCCAGCAATCAGACGGGCGTTCCGGCTTTGGCTGGACGAGTTTTACAAACAGGAACCGGACACTTCAGCCAGTTTTGTGCACTCGCTTATATTGGATACAGATGTCTCACAATCGTGGAAGGATGAACTTATAATTTCGAGTCTACGTTCGGATCATGCTGCCCCGTTATTCACGGCTTTAAAGCCGCAATTGCTAGAAAACAACGGCGCATTTTTGCGCCACGTTATTAGATTGCTCGAAACCAGTTGTAAAACTATTAATTCTAAAAGTAAAAATTTTGAAGAATTGCTTCCAGTCGGATCTGGCTGGGATTTCATCATTGAATTTATCAAAGAGAACCTTCCAGCAATCAAAGAATTTGAGACTTTCGAGTTCCAGTACCTCTCAGTTATCGAGTCATGGAGTAAACAACTGCCTGATTTCAATCCACTAAGTCTT
>JBDSHZ010000036.1:0-16782 GCA_039918235.1 Pelobium sp. | reverse complement strand
AACGCCTTTTAAACCGTGTTTCTAAGTATGGTTACGTTATTGCCAAGTCTGATGCTTTTAATAATAGAAACAAGTATAAAAACATACAGATCAACCCTGAAGATATTAATGAACTTTGGTATCCAGTATTGCACATAAATGCCAATTTCAGAAGCCCTACAGAAGTATATCACAGGCTAAACAATTTTGAAGCTGATTTGGAAGAGATTAAAAATAGATTAGGCATTCAATAAGCATTTAACAGCTATTAAACATAACCAGAACCAATCACAAAAATTATGGAAGCAAAATGGAAGCACATGGAACGACTGGTTTTTCAAACAAATTTGGAAAGTGCCTTAATCGCACAAATTTCGCACATTTTTATTTAGATAATGAGACGTGTCGTCTTTCCCCCCTTAGATTGAAGATAAGAAAGCTTAAATCATTTATGGCTCAAAAACCGACTGCTTGCAAAATACAAAGATGAATGGCATTTTTTTATAGACGAGTGGAAACTATTTTTAAAGATTAATGGTTTACAAGTAAATAATTCATGACAGATGCTTCCATCGTATTTGTCAAAAAGAGGATTTAATAATAAGTTATGAGTGAAGAATCATCAATAAAGAGGACAGAGAAATCTGATTATTATACAGGAGAAGCTAAATTCTCTCCTATACCTATGACGGTAAGCTCTCCAGTGATTAAAGCACTTGATAAAAATAAAGTGAGGGCAAACGCTGTTGAAGCCATGCACATGCAGGCGCATCAGCAAATTGCAATGTTGCGTAAACAAGCGGAACTTATCATGCAACAGGTTAAAGAGATTGAAGATCGCTTAAAAATATCTGAACTGATTTATAAAGCAGATATGCGTTTTAAACCTGTAATGGGACAAGTTTATCATTTATATGAAAAGGAAGAAAAAGGAAAATTCTTGGTCAGTATGATTGCGCCTCACGAATGGGGGAGATCAAAAAACTTTAAAAGATATTTATCAACTATTCGTTTACTATCAGATTCTACGTGGGATGTTTTAGATAAAGCCTCGTTTAGTTTTGAGGAGTTTGGATTAACCACTTCATCAGATCAGGGTGCTTAAATTGATACCCTTTATGGAGTATTTTTGCTGCACTTACCGTTTTGTATTCTTTTAATTCATCAATAAAAACGGCATTTTTTTGATACAATTCAAGACTGGCTAAATCATAAAATGCTGATTTTGTGGGATGCGTTGGAGCCACACCATTAAATGTTTCTTCCCATAGTTTATGCTCAATAACATAATCAATTACCCCAATGCAATCATCTAAATGAATCAGGTTAACAGGAGCTAAACCATTAGGAATGTTTTCCTTCCCTGCAAAAAATCTACCAGGGTGCCTTTCAGGCCCTATTAAGCCGGCCATTCTAATGACTGTTGTTTCAATATCCCTTAAGTTTTTAAATATTTTTTCGGCGTTCAGCATTCTTAAAGCGGAAGGGGAATCAGCCATTTGGATTAAATTTTCATCTACTTCTTGATTAGTTTCCGGATAAACAGACGTGGAAGAAATAAAAATTACTTTATGGATGGAAGAATTGGAAATACAATCAGCAATCCGTTGCATTTTTAACCCATATTCATCCGCCTTATCTGTATTTCTCCCCGGAGGAATATTGATGATCAATAAGTCAACATCAAAAAAATCGTCAATGGAATCGCCACTTATTTCAGGATTTACTTGTACTAAAAAAGGGGCAATACCTGCTGTTGCTAAAATGTTAAGCTTTGGAACGGAGGTAGTTGACCCTTTGACGTAAAATCCCTTTATTATTAAACTCTTGGCTAAAGGCAAACCTAGCCATCCACATCCAAAAACTGCTATTTTATTAATTCCCTTTATATTCATCTGCTACAAAAATACAAATTATTAAACTTTGGCATTTGCTTTGAATAGTCCTTTATCAAATCACAATTTAAAGATTATGAAAAGTAATAAATTAAAAATAACAACATTAGGATTGGTAGCCGTTTTAGGGGTTGCTACAATTATGCCTGCATGTAAATCATTAACAAATACACAAAAGGGTGCTGGTATAGGAGCTGCAGCAGGTGGTGCATTAGGTGCTATTATTGGTAAAAAAGCTGGTAACACAGCAGTTGGAGCTATTATTGGTGGTGCAATTGGTGGTACTGCAGGTGCATATATTGGCCGTAATATGGATAAGCAAGCGGCAGAAATTGAAAAAACTGTTCCAGGAGCTGAAGTAATTCCTGCAGGCGAAGGTATCATTGTGAAATTTGATTCAGGTTTATTATTTGAATTTGGTAAAGCAACTTTATCATCCTCTGCAAAACAAAATATAGACAACCTAGCAGCATCTCTTAATAAATATCCAAATACTGATATTATGGTAATTGGACATACTGATGCTGTAGGATCAGATCCTTTTAACATGAAACTTTCAAAAGAGAGAGCAGCATCTGTTAAGGATTATGCAGTTTCTCAAGGCGTAGATTTATCTAGGTTAAAAACTGTTGGAAAAGGAGAAAATGAGCCTATTGCATCAAACGATACGGATGATGGTAGAGCATTGAATAGAAGGGTTGAGATTGTGATTGTTGCAAACGATCAAATGAAAGCAGAAGCAAAAGCAGCTTCAGGAAATTAATCAACACCTTATAAATTAAAAAAGGGAATCTTATTTATTAGATTCCCTTTTTTTAGCCGCCGTTTTGAAGTTTTGTCAATTAAAACTAATAATTGATATATAATTTAAAATGTAATGCCAATTTACTTGCATTATTACTATTAATGATGCTTCTTTGTATTAAATTTATTAATTAAGGTATCCTAACAATACAAATATGTTTAACAAACTGAATCAATTGGTAAAAGAAAACGCTAAAAAAGAGGTTTTCTTAACTGCTGGGATAGCAGAAAGTTCTTTAGAAGCAGCCGTAAACGAGGCTTCTGGAGTAATGATTGATGTATTAAAATCCCAGTTGGATAATGGTAAAGCAAAAGACTTGGTGTCTTTTTTTAAAGGCAAAAAATCTGATCGAGAAGCTTTGGTTAGGTTGATGACTAATAAATATGCTAACCGTATTAATAAATATTATGGGATAAGTGCTGATGATGCGAGAGGACTTTCTTTACTGGTAATTCCTTCAACAATGGAAAAATTCACCAGTATGATTACAGAAGAGAAGAAGGAAGGAAATGATATTTTCCCTTTATTAAATTGGTTAAGTGGCAATACTGTAAACTTTGAGAATTTCTTTTTAAGGATGAATCAGTTACAGCTCGCTTAAACTAAAAAATACCCTAATGAATAAAGGCTTCCCAATTTGGGAAGCCTTTATTTTTTTACCTGCTGTTTGGCATATCGTTTTTACTATCTACCACTGGTCTTTCGGCCCTATTGGCTAATTCCCAAGCTGTGTAGAAAACTAATTGGGCTCTTTTTGTTAAAGCCGGAAAGTTAATTTTCTTCACCTCATCTGTTTTCTTGTGATAATCTTCATGGGTACCATTAAAATAAAAAATGATGGGAATATTGTGTTTAGCAAAATTATAATGATCTGAGCGGTAGTAAATACGCTCAGTATCCTTAGGGTCATCGTATTTATAATCTAGCGTAAGCTTAGTATAGGTATTGTTAGCTTTTTCATTAATTACCTTTAAGGTAGAGCTTAGTTTATCAGAACCAATCACGTAAATATAATTTGCCGAATCTTCTTTTCCTTTATAAAGATCTCCAACTCTACCGATCATGTCGATATTTAAATTGGTAATGGTGTTTTCTAATGGGAAAACAGGATGTTCAGAATACCATTCTGAACCTAATAAGCCTTTTTCTTCACCAACAACTGTCATGAAAAGAATGCTTCTTTTTGGTCCTTTTCCTTCTTTTTTAGCTGTTGAAAAAGCTTCCGCAATTTCCAAAACACCAGTAGTTCCAGAACCATCATCATCCGCACCGTTGAATACATCTCCATCTTCACCGCCTATACCAATATGGTCATAATGTGCAGTAACTACCAAAATCTCTTTCTTCAATTTTGCATCACTTCCTTCTAAAAAGCCCAATACATTTTTAGCTTCCAGAGGAGTAAGTTTAGATTGTAGATCCACATCTAAATTTGCACTAAAGCTAAAACTAACTGGTTTTAAAAACTCATTCACCTGGCTTTGTAAGCTATCTACTTTTAATGGCGCATCGCTCATTAACTTATCAATAGCGTCTTTAGAGCAATAAATGGTTAATAGGTTTCCAGTTTTATCATCCCCCATAATTAAAGAAGGTCTTTCAAAATATGCCTTAGATGCTTGCATCCTACTCATATCATTATTTAAAATAATAATTGCAGCAGGTTTTTTCTCTTTAAGGGCATTTATTTTTTTAGACCTGCTAGTGGTCCAATCAGACATTTTATCTGTGCCGCTGATTAAAGATTTACCGTTTAAAGATGGCTCTCCAGGTAATACAATGGCCACTTTGCCTTCTAAATTTAATTCAGACAAATCATCATATTTATCTGAGGCAATACCGTAACCTACAAAAACAAAGTTTTTGAAAGTCTTTTTAGTATCATCATAAGTGCCTGGCAATACGTAATAATCTTTTAAAAACTCTAAAGGAGTACTGTTGGCTATCACATTTCTTTGCAAGGATGTTTTCTCTTTTAAATCAAGCATCTGAAAATAAGTACCGTTCACTGGTGCATTTAAACCAAAACTCTCGAATTGAGATTTGATATAATCTGCCGCTCTGTTTGCTCCTGCCTTTCCAGTCTCACGACCTTCCATTCCATCTGCTGCTAGGATATTTAATCTTTTAGAAGCATCTTCCTTAGTAATGGTTGCGGCATATTTCATTGCTGTTTTATCCTGAGCATTTGCCAAGAATGTAACAGCCACCAAGCCGGCTATAAAAATTTGTTTCTTCATAAAATTCAATTTTAAATAAATACAGTTCAAGTTCTTTGAATAATCCACCCTATACCGAATAAATTATTTGCTCAAATATCAAATGTAGTTTTTTTGAATTTGCTGAATTGTAAAGATTTGAATATAAATAACGTTAATCTGAATTTAGAGAACTCTGCGAAGATCGATTAAATCTGCCAGAGAAAATTTTACCACAAAAGACACAAAGTTCACAGAGTTGGAAGGAAATTGATTTATAAATAGCGCTTTTTCTTAAAGTTTCACCAACTTATTTCCAACTAAAACCGGAATACTTTGCGTAATGTTAACGTTCAAACAAAATTTAATATCCTCTTCAATACCCAGTTTTTTTAGCCTTTCACTATGAGATGTTTTTGCGGTATAACCCTGTAAATCATCCTTAGCAATTTCATATAAATCATTGGCTGCAGTACTGGAATCATCCAAAAAATAATCATCTGCTTTAAGCTGATGAACTACTGCACCGGCAAATAGGGTATCTTCTAAATTGAATTTATTTTTCCAGCCGGCACATAAAAGAAATACATCTTTTTCTTGATTTCTTAGATAATTGCAAATTGCGTCAAGATTTAAAAAAGAACCGATAATGACTTGAAAAGCATCTTTTTTTGATTCTTCAATAGCATGAGTGCCGTTGGTTGTGGTGAGCACCACTGTTTTTCCTTTCACTTTTTCTGCTGCATAAGCAAAGGGAGAATTACCAAAATCAAATCCATCCACTACTTTTCCATCCCGTTCAGCAGCTAATAAATAACCTTCATTTTCAAAACTTTTACATTCTTCAACAGTGGCAACTGGGATAATAGCCTCTGCTCCGTTTTCTATTCCATAACAGATGGAGCTGGTAGCTCTAAAAACATCAATCACAACTGCAATAGCATTGCTTAAATCATATAGCGGTAATAAAGCTGGGGTAAGGCAAACCTCAATTTTTCTTTTTTTCATCTATTGTTATTTCTTGTAAAAAGGGAATTTCACCACTTTAGCCTTTACCTTATTTTCTCTTATTTTGATATAAATTTCATCGCCTTCTTTACTGTTCTCTTTTTTTACATAACCTAAACCAATGGCTTTTTGCAAAGAAGGTGATTGTGTACCAGAGGTTACTTTTCCGATGACAGTACCATCGGCATCCACAATTTCATAATCATGGCGTGGAATTCCTCTTTCTATCATCTCAAAACCCACCAATTTTTGAGCAACTCCGTTTTGTTTCTGCTCTAATAAAGCTGCTGAATTATTAAACTCTTTAGTGAATTTGGTTACCCAACCTAAACCTGCTTCAATAGGGGAAGAAGTATCATTGATGTCATTTCCATAAAGACAGAAACCCATCTCTAAACGTAACGTATCTCTTGCGCCTAAACCAATAGGTTTAATACCATAAGGCTCTCCAGCTTTAAAAATAGCATCCCAAATTTTATCGGCATGTGCATTGTCAAAGTAGATTTCAAAACCGCCTGCTCCAGTATAACCTGTTGCAGAGATTAAAACGTTTTCTATCCCGGCAAATACTCCTCTTTTAAAGGTGTAATACTCCATTTCGGAGAGGTTTACATCCGTTAAGCTTTGCAATGCTTCGGTGGCGTTTGGACCTTGAACTGCTAACAAAGAAGTACGGTCGGAGATATTTTTCATATCTACATCAAAGGAATTAAAAGAGTTGATCCAATTCCAGTCTTTCTCAATATTTGAAGCGTTTACCACTAGCATATATGTTTTTTCATCCATGCGGTAAATCAGAAAATCATCAACTATACCGCCATCTAAGTTTGGTAGGTAAGCATATTGTATTTTACCATCAAAAAGTTTAGAGGCATCATTTGAGCTCACTTTCTGAATCAGATCTAAAGCTTTATCGCCTTTTAAAATGAATTCTCCCATGTGGCTAACATCAAAAACACCTACCGCAGTTCTCACCGTTTCATGCTCGGCATTAATGCCTTCATAAGTTACCGGCATATTATAACCCGCAAACGGAACCATCTTGGCACCAAATGCAATGTGTTTATCTGTTAAAGCAGTATTCTTCATTTCTTTTAAGATTTGAGTCGGAAGACGAAAGACCGAAGACCGAAGTTGAGCAACAAAATTAAGAAAATTTTAAGCTTTGCTGTGGGTGATTTGTTGGTAAACTTTTAATAATGCCGCACTGTGTTTATTATTATCATGGTATTTCTCAACCAGTTTTCTTGCCCCTAAACCAATTTTGTTGATCAGGGTTTTATCCGTAAAACAGCGCAGAATCTGTTTGTAAAAATCATCTGTTTTATCGGCTATCAAAATATCTCTATCATGATGATAATTGATTCCTTCTGCTGCAATGGAGGTAGCAATAATACATTTTCCCATCGCCATCGCTTCAATAATTTTTACCCGCATCCCACTTCCTGAAAGTAATGGAACAATTAGAACATGTTGCCTCCCAATAAATTCGGTAGCACTCTCTACTTGCCCCTCATTGATAAAAAATTCGTCACCTATCACTTCAAATTGTTTCGGGATATTTTTCCCGGCCAGGTGGAAGGTAATGCCAGAGCCTAACTGTTTGATAGAAGGCCAAACAGTATCTAAAAACCATTCTAATCCCTCAATATTCGGCCGCCAATCCATAGAACCTATGTAACCAACAGTTTTATGAGGAGATAGTATATAATTATTTTGGTAATTTTCTAGATTTAAGGAAACAGGAAAGGTGTGCACAGGAATGTCAGCAACAATACTCTTAAAAAAATGCTCATCAACAAAGCTAATGGCAATCAGCATATCAAAGCTATTAAGAATATTAAACTCAAAGTGTTGTAGCCTTTTACTCAGTATTTTTAAATAGAATTTCCTGATGAAGAAGTTTTCTTGAACAGTTAATCTTTTCCATATCTGATGTTCAATATTATGTGCCCGATAAACCAATTTTGCAGATGTATTTGCTTTTACAACTGCTAAATAGGGCGTAACCTGCAAACCTTCAAACTGAACGATATCATATTCATGAGTTCTTAATAAGTGCCCCAGTTTATTGGCGCAACCTACATCATAAAAACGACTGACATTATAAGATTGATCAGAAAAGAGGTTAAAGAAAGCATCTTTAGCATTTACACGGTTGTCGATTTTATAAGTGACAAATTTTATTTTTTTTAAAAGCGGATCTTTAATCCCATTGGTATCAACAAAATGTTTAGTGGTATTAAAGCTAAAAAGAGTGACCTCGCAACCCAGATCTGTTAAAGCCCTAATGGCATTGTATACTACTATTGCATAACCACCATTGGCAGGAAAAGGAACTCGGTTAGTGATCAGCAGGATACGCATTTGTTCAAGGTACTTAAAAAATGGATAGTTGAGGGTCGCTTACTCTAAAAGTTCTTCTATGGTAAGGGCTAAAGCCATAATTCATCACCATTTGCCGGTGGTGCTGTGTGGGGTAACCTTTATTTTTTTTCCATTGATAAATGGGGTGCTCCATGTCAATTCGCCGCATAAAATCATCCCGGTATGTTTTTGCTAAAATGGAAGCCGCGGCAATGGAGAAATATTTTCCATCTCCTTTAACAATACATTCATGTTTTATCAAAGGATAAGGTTTAAAGCGGTTGCCATCGATAATCAAAAATTCGGGTTGTAAATGGAGCTTTTCTACCGCTCTGTGCATCGCTAAAAAAGAAGCTTGTAAGATATTTATTTTATCAATTTCTTGATGATCTACCATTGCAACGGCAAAAGCGATTGCACATTTTTCTATTTCAGTTCTTAAAACGAAACGGTCCTTTTCTTTGATCTGTTTCGAGTCATTAAGTAAAGAATGATTAAAATCTTTCGGTAAAATTACTGCGGCGGCAAACACAGGGCCTGCTAAACAACCTCTTCCAGCTTCATCGCAACCAGCTTCCAATAATTCGTTCTGATAAAAAGGTAATAACATTTAATTGATCGTCTTTTACTATTGAGTACTGTGAGGTTATTGGTTTATTTATTAGCGCTATTTTCAATAATAATTATTTAAATAAACGATAAAAATAAGGGATTAGTGGAGCCTTAAAGAAAGTATGGTGATGTCATCAGTAGCTTCACTATTGTTTCTTAGCAGTTCCATTCTTTTGATCAGCAGTTCATGAATTTTTTTGAGTTCCAGATTTCTGTTCTGTGCCAACAAGTATAATAATTCTTCTTCCGATAAAGATTGGTCTTCCTCTCCATCGTATTCTATTACGCCATCTGTATAATTAAATATAATGGCATTACTTTCTACTGCTACCTCACCTTCATGAATGAAAGGGAGTTCATCAAATGCACCGATCATAGTAGTGCCTTTTTTCAATAAGCTTACCCCGCTTTCTTGCACCAATATAGAAGCGTTATGACCGGCATTGATATATTTCACCTTTCGGGTTTGCTTATTATAGATCCCTAAGAACAAAGTAATAAATCTATCCCCTTTGGTGTTTTTAAATACGATTGCGTTTAACCTTTCAATTAAGTCGGAAAGACTAATATTAAGTGAAACCAAAGCCCTTAAACTTGCCTGAAAATTAGACATAATTAATGCCGCAGCTATCCCTTTTCCAGAAACGTCAGCTATGCACCAAAAAAATTCGTCTTCGCTTAATGCAATAAAATCAAAGAAATCACCCCCGATGTTTTGATGAGGATGATAGATAGAAGCTACCTCTAAAACAGTATTATTGGGAAGGTTTTGCGGAATTAGCATATTCTGAACCTGACTTGCAAGCTCTACCTCACGCTGTAAACGCTCTCTGTGCAAACGTTCTTTAAATAGCTTTTTGTTTTCAAGTGCAACAATTATAACATTGATCAGGGTTTGGATATAATCTACTTTATTAATTATTAATTTTTCATCGCTATCAAAATCGCCAACCAAAACAAATGCTAGTACTTCCTTTTTATGGTGCACCGGAATAAAAAAATCATAAACATTTAATAATGGATGGGGGTGCAATGAAATTTCAATGGGAATGGTAAGGTCTCTTAACTCTTCAGCTATAAATTGAAGGTCTTCAAAAGATTCTAACTCATCACCAAAATTAGAAACACAATAAAACTCATTGATGTTTTTAAGAAATAACCTGAATTTTTGGATCTTCAGATTATTCTTTATAATCATCTCCAGCATTTCAACCAAAGTATCACTCGAAACATTACTGTTTATTGCTTGAGTAATTTCTAATAGCGAATTAAGCTCTGCCTGTCTTTGTAGCAAAAGCTCAATTAAGTCTATCTGTTCTTGATTATCTGAGTGATTATGCTCTGGCATAAATTACTTGGTTAACAACTCTAATTTACCTAAACATAATTAAAGCACAACTATACATTTGTGTTTTGAGATTTTACATCGAATAGATCTCTTAATCCAATAGTTATCAAATTAAAGGCATAAACCATAATCATGATCATTAAACCTGGTATAATGGCTAAATATGCGGCATCCATAACAATATAACCATAATGTTCTTTAATCATTCCGCCCCAAGTGGGCATGGGTGGCTGGGCCCCAAATCCTAGAAAACTTAAACCTGCCTCTAATAGTATTGCTGATGCAAAGTTAGATGCGGCAACCACTAAAATGGGACCTAAAATATTGGGTAAAATATGATGATATATAATTCTTGAATTGGAGAAACCCAAAGAATTTGCTGCTTCTATAAACTGGGCATTTTTCATGGAGATGACCTGTCCACGCACTAACCTTGCAACTTCTACCCACATAGATAAACCTACCGCAATAAAAACCTGCCAAAATCCTTTTCCTAAAGCAAAAGAAATTGCAATCACCAATAATAATGCAGGTAATGACCAAAGTACATTCATTAACCAACTGATAGCAGCATCTATTTTGCCTCCAAAATACCCTGCTGTTGCACCAAGTGAAATACCTAGCACCAAACTAATGATTACAGCCATAAAGCCTACCATTAGTGATACTCGAGATCCGATGATGATACGGCTTAATAAATCTCTGCCGTAAATATCTGTACCTAGCCAGTACGTTTTTTTTACAATATTTTTGGTTTCAATTTCTTGAGCTGTTTTGGCATTTAAATTTTTAAAGGGTACATCATGCCACTCGCCTGATTCACCGCCACCCACATATTCTTGGTAGCTCAATTTATCTTTCTTAAATAAATATTTAGAAATTGGAATAAGATCAAAATTTGGAGATTGCCCCCAAAGCATTTTACTTAAAAAATTTACCTGCTCTGGCTGAGGAGATTTTGGGATTTTTAGCGTAGTAAAAGTACTGCCCGGCTTTTCAATATTTAATTGTAAACTCATTTGATTGGCCATTGGCGTATCATCAGGAGTGATTAAATAACCTAAGATGGATAATAAAGTAATGAAGCAGATGAAAATTAAGCCAGCAACAGCTAGCCTATTGCGCTTAAATTTTTTCCATAAACTTTTCTGATTGTTATTCACCGATTAAATATAGACATTACTTTACCATTCTTCCCTTCCAGTAATATTTGCCTGATTGACCGGAGATTCCAATGTAAACTAAATATATTACATATAAAAAGCTAAGAAATGTAAGGTAATAAATTAAACTTTTCCTATTAATAAATTTGGTTAATGGTATAAGGTAAAAAAGCTCAACAATAAATTTAATCACAAATTGGATACAAACTAATTTTAAAAGAGTGGCAGAAAAAATAAGTCCTAAAATTAGGTTCACAATTAATGACAAATTAAAAAGCCATAAAAAAATTGCTACCGTCTTAATGTTCTTGTCTTTATACTTTACGCTTTTGCTTGCCCACCTTTTACGCTGTTGCAAAAATTCTTTTAAATTAGGTTTTCCATGGGTATAAACAATTGCATCGTTAGATTTACAAAAGCCAATGGTACCCGGATAAGCACTGGCAACTTTATGTAGGAAAAGCTCGTCATCTCCAGAGGCCAGATCATCAATATCCTTAAAACCGCCCAAATCAAAGAAAACCTGCTTTTTATACGCAATGTTTGCTCCATTGCAAGTTGAAGGCATTTTGTTGCCTATCCCTGCTGCGCCAAATCCAATTAAAGCTAAAAAATCTAAGGTCTGTGCTTTTTCAAACCAGCTTTTTTCTTCATAATAAGAAACAGGGGAGCTAATGAGGTTACTATTGTTTTGCTCATAATAATTAACCACGGTTTTTAACCAAAGCTTACCCATACGGCAATCTGCATCTGTAGCCACAATCAGTTCTCCCGAAGAAAAATTTATGGCTTCGGAAATTGCTTTCTTTTTGTAAGAATTAAGGGGCTCTTTTTCGTTTAAAACGATCAATTTAACACCTTTACTAGCGTAAGAACCAATAATGGAAGAAGTATGATCTGTAGAATGATCATCTACAATAATAATTTCCATTAATTCTTTTGGATAATCTTGTGCAATTAAATCTTCTATGGTTAAATGGATTTTTTCTGCTTCGTTTCTTGCGGCAATTAAAACAGAAACTTTTGTAACGGGGATTTTTTCAGATCTAAAAAAATGAGGGACCAAAAACCATCCTCTTCTCATAAACAGAACCAAAAAAACGTAAAAAAAAGTAAGGAGCACTGAAAATATGCTAACGAGATTTACTGCCAAAGAAATTTAATTTAAAAACAAATATTGAACCTAACATAGCTGGAATAATCAAATTTACAAACCAAATTAACGCTACCGAAGCCATTACTGCAATTTCTTGAGGAGTAATGAACGCAAAAAAGTAAGTTGCCGTTAAACTACGAATTCCTATGTCTAATAAATCTAAGGAAGGCAGTGCAGATTGAATAAAAAATAAGATGAAAACCATTAAAGCGGTTTCATACAATACTACATCAGGAACTAAAAGGTGAATGATCAAAAGATATTGAGAGGTGAATACCAAAAACCTGCTCAAACTATATAACATGATTCTGGAAAGCTCTTTTTTATGGTAACGGTTAAGTACGGAAAAATATTTTTTAAATCTCTTCAAATATTTTATGCTGTTGAGCAACCGCTCTAACCAGTGAATATTAAAGTAAAAGAGGATAAAAAATATGATAAAGAAAAAAACCAGAATTACTATAGAGAAGTATATTAATGGGCTGAGCGGAATAAAGCTATAAATAAACCAAAGTAATGCTAAAGATCCGAATACATTGGTAATCACCATTTGTGAGATGCTCCCTACACTCATGGCCACCATTCCCTGTATCCGTTTTCTTGGAGAAAGAAAAAATATCCGTCCACCGTATTCGCCAATACGGTTTGGGGTAAATATAGCCCACGTTAAACCGCAGAAAACTGATTCTATTGCTTTTGTAACAGTTATTTTTTCAACTTTTAGCATTAAATACTGCCACTTCAGGCTTTCCAAAAACCAGTTGATCAGCATCAATAAAAAAACAACACCTACTACTAGCCAAACTTTAACTGTATCCAATTCATGAATAATTTGGAGAAAGTTTTTTAAGTTAAGGTTGTCACTCAGTTTTTTATAAATAAAAATACCGGCTAACACCACCACTGTTGCTTTGATGAGATAACTGAGTATTTTTTTTTGTGACTTGGTCAAACTTTAACGTATTTCTACAATGTTAAGAATTTACCTTAATATTGTTTTTATGTTGAGAGAAAAATCCAAAGAACGTGTGATTTTAGGTATCGATCCTGGAACTGCGGTAATGGGTTATGGATTATTGAAAGAGACTGGAAATCATATAGAATTGATTAGCTTGGGTGTGGTAAAGATGGCACATCTGGATGATCACTTTTTAAAATTACAAAGGATCTTTGAAAGAACTACCAGCTTAATTGAACAATATCAACCAGATTGCTTAGCGCTAGAAGCACCTTTCTACGGAAAAAACATTCAGGTAATGTTAAAGTTGGGTAGGGCACAAGGCGTAGCCATGGCCGCCGGACTTGCAAAAGGACTTCCTATTTTTGAATACGCTCCTAAAAAAGTAAAACAGTCTATCACCGGAAACGGTAATGCAACCAAAGAACAGGTTGCCGCCATGTTAAAGCAATTATTAAAATTTAACGAAACGCCAGAGTTTTTAGATGCAACTGATGGTTTAGCTGTCGCCGTTTGTCATTCTTTCCAAAAGATAAATACTTCTGGTGCTGGGAAAAGTTATAGCGGGTGGGAAGCTTTTGCTAAAGACAATCAGAAAAGAGTAAAGTAACCCTAAATTTTTCACCCATCTATTTGTGAATGTGTTGCTTTTCTTAAAATCATTAATCAATGTGTAACCTATTTTTTTTTGCTGTTGTCATAGCATACAAATCAGCGAGAATGATTTTATAAAAATGGTTTCACAATTTAAAATTTAATAAAATGGATAACGGAGAAATATTAATTCCAATCACAATGTTTATATCTACTGCCGCCGTAATTTTTGGTTTAAGGTATATGGCAAACAAAGAGCGCATGGCTATGATTGAAAAAGGAATAGACTTAGGCGTAAAAAAGGCGCAACCTCAGCCTTATGTAGTTCTAAAATGGGGCTTATTATTAATTGGCTCAGGTTTAGGGCTATTTATTGCCTTTACCTTAGACCATACTGTTTTCAAACAAGCTGGAGACCAATTGCGCCACAGCGATGCTAACGTACCTATCTACTTTTCAATGATTGCCATATTTGGAGGATTAGGTTTATTTACCTCTTACCTGATAGAGAAAAAAGAAACTTTAGACAATTAATTTACACGGATTTTCTTTCAAACATAAAACCTCTTCATATTAATATGAAGAGGTTTTATTATTTCTGATTTATTGTTCCTAAATATCTTCTGATTAAAATGCAATTCTATTACCTTCCTGATGAATTAAAACCCTATCCAACGAAAAACCTTTATTTTAGCTCCATAAATTTTTGACTATGGAATTTCTGCCCCTGATTATTGCCCTCGTTATATTATTGATTGCTGTTTTTTTATTCTTTAAAAAACCTAAAACTGCAAATGGGTTAAACTTGGAGGAGTTTAATCAGCTAAAATTAGCTCATGAAAATCTAAAATTAAAGCAGGCTGCAAGTGAAGAAAAGATTAGGAATACGGAAGAACAAAGGATTTTTTTAGTTCAAACCCACCAGCAGGAAAAATTAAATACTGAACATAAATTTGAGGAAAGAATCAGCAGGTTAGAATCAGAAAAAACGAATTTACTGGACCAACTGAGTATCGAGAAAAGTAAAATTTCTCAAGCTGAAGAAGCTTTTAAAGCACAACAAATTAGACTTCATGAGCAAAAGCAATTTTTAGAGGATTCGCAGGTCAAATTCAAACTTGATTTTGAAAACATGGCCAATCAGATTTTAAAAGAAAAAGCTGCGGAGTTTACTGAAGTTAACAAAACAAATCTTGATATTTTACTCAATCCATTAAAAGAAAATATCAAAGCTTTTGAGCAAAAGGTAGACCTTACTTATAAAACCGAGGCCTCTGAAAGGTTTACTTTAAAAGGAACTATTGATGAGCTGATTAAGCAAACAAAACTTATACAAGACGATGCAACGAACCTTACCAAAGCCTTAAAAGGTGATAACAAGAAACAAGGGAATTGGGGCGAAATGGTTTTGGACAAACTTTTAGAAGGTTCGGGATTAATTGAAGGGACCAATTATAGCAAACAAACCAGTTTTACCCATGATGATGGGAATCGGTTACAGCCTGATGTGCTTATTTTTCTTCCTGATGAAAAGCACATTGTGATAGACGCAAAGGTTTCTTTGGTGGCTTATGAAAAATTGGTAAATGCTGATGTTGAGGAAGAAAGAGAAGCTTTGACCAAACTCCATGTCAACTCCATTAAAAACCATATCAGCGGTTTAAGCGGTAAAAACTATCATGATTTGTATAAAATCAACTCACCAGAATTTGTATTGCTCTTTATCCCTATCGAATCTTCTTTTGCCATCGCCGTTCAGGCTGATCAGGATTTGTTTGATTTTGCATGGAACAAAAGAGTGGTAATTGTTACTCCTTCTACTTTATTGGCTACTTTAAAAACGGTAGCATCCATCTGGAAGCAGGAACAACAAACTAGAAACGCTATAGATATTGCCACTAAAGCCGGACAGCTTTATGATAAATTTGTAGGCTTTGTTACCGATCTTCAAAAAGTGGGCGACCAGTTAGATAAATCTCAAAAAGCTTATGGAGATGCCATGAATAAGCTGACTACTGGAAATGGAAATTTGGTGAACCGGGTAGAAACTTTGCGTAAATTAGGCGCAAAAGCAACCAAAAGTATTGATGATAAATTGTTGGAAGAATAATTTTACTTTTCTCTATCAATTAACAGGCATTACGTAAAGAACAAATTTCCTAGATTTGGTAAACATGAAAACCAGTACTTACCAAGCCGCAAAAGCTTCTTCCTCCATTTTAGAAAGTCATTTTAAAAAGCTGATTGATTTAGCAATTGCAAATGGTGAGCAAAAAATTGCTCCTGCCCCAAATAGCAGTATTATTGAAGACATTATTAATGTTGCTTTCTGGGCAAGTTTAAGAAAAGAAGAAGGGCATTCACCAAAAATATCCATTGCATTTTTATCTCCCGAAGAGGCAGATGAACCTTTACTTTTTGGTGTCCGTTTACCATTGAATGCCGATACATTGGCTAAATTAGCTCCGGGCATTGAGCGCCCAGGTGTTCATTTAGGCGTATGGCAAGAAAATGGTTCGTTATTTATTTGGGGCACAGCACTTCAAATTCCTAACTATTGTTTTGTGTTGGATGTTTCCGAACCGGGTTTATTGGTCGTTAAGCATCGCCGTTTGCATGGCTTTGGAAAGTACACTAACGTAGCGGTACTAAAAGGAGACGAAATAAAAGTTATTGATAAAAAATGCGGTTCTCTTTCA
>JBDSHZ010000035.1:0-24085 GCA_039918235.1 Pelobium sp. | reverse complement strand
CTAAAAACCAACAACTGAACACCAACAACTGAACACCAACAACTGAAAACCGAAAACTGAACACCAACAACTGAAAACCAACAACTGAAAACTAACAACTGATCACCAACAACCAACAACTGATCACCAACAACTGATAACAAAACATGAAAAAACTCATCCCCCTCTTACTACTTGCCATTTTTAACATCAATTGCAGTGTTAAGAAAAATCCAGTAGCACCGCAACAGCGGCCAAATATTGTCTTGATTTTAGCAGATGACATGGGCTTTTCAGATCTAGGCGCTTTCGGTGCTAATACGCAAACTCCGGTATTGGATGAAATGGCTAAGGAAGGTTTAAAAATGACTAGCTTTTACAATGCTTCTAGGTGTTGCCCAACACGGGCTTCTTTAATGACCGGTTTGTTCCAACATCAGGCTGGGGTGGGAGACATGATGAACACCCGACCGGAAGCAGCGTACCAAGGTTACCTCAACCAGAACTGTGTCACCATTGCCGAAGCGTTAAAAGCCGGAGGTTATGCCACCTATATGGCAGGGAAATGGCATTTAGGTCAGGATAAAGCACATTGGCCAACACGCAGAGGTTTTGACCACTACTTTGGTTTGATAGATGGCGCAAACAGCTATTTTGATAACCGCCCTTATCGCCCCAACCAAAAGCTCACCATCGCTTTAGATGAACAAGAATATACACCGGGGAAAGATTACTATTCTACCAATGCCTATACAGATTTTGCCATTAAGTTCATCAAAGAACAAAAAGATCCAAAGCAACCTTTCTTTTTATACCTCGCTTACCAAGCACCACATTGGCCTTTACATGCCTTGCCTCAGGATATTGCAAAGTATAAAGGGACTTTTATGAAAGGTTGGGATGTGTTGCGGAAAGAACGTTTTGAAAAGCAAAAAGCATTGGGAATTATTGATGCAAATGAAACACTTTCTCCAAGAGATGCAAATGTGCCCGATTGGAATAGCCTAACGCAGCAACAAAAGGAAACTTGGGATGATAAGATGGCCGTTTATGCCGCAATGCTTGATCGGATGGATCAGAACATTGGGAAATTGAAACAAGAGTTACAAAAAATGGGCAAAGCAGCTAACACCGTTTTCATGTTCCTTTCTGACAATGGCGCCAGCAATGAAGACATTGGCGGACCCGGATTTACCAAAGAGATTCTGGAAGCTTCTAAACTTCCATCATCCAATCCAAACTCTTTTACTTCCTATGAATTTGAAGGGGCAAATGTGAGCAATACGCCATTTCGTTATTTTAAACATTGGGAATACGAAGGCGGTACGGCCACGCCATTTATTGCTTATGGACCTAAATACGTTAAAGCCAGTGTAAGCAGACAGCCTGCTCATATCATTGATGTGATGAGTACCTGTTTAGAGCTGGCAAATGTAAGCTACCCTAAAACTTATCAAGGGAATGTTATAAAACCTACCACTGGCGAAAGTTTGGTTCCTTTGTTTAAAGCGCAGACTTGGAAAGGGCATGATGCACTGTATTTTGAGCATGAAGGAAACCGGGCCATCCATCAAGGAGATTGGA
Source organism: Pelobium sp. (assembly GCA_039918235.1). Taxonomy (GTDB): domain Bacteria; phylum Bacteroidota; class Bacteroidia; order Sphingobacteriales; family Sphingobacteriaceae; genus Pseudopedobacter. The sequence goes on along the minus strand of JBDSHZ010000035.1, from coordinate 22,522 downwards.
AACTGGTATCAGAATATCCTGCGAATAAATGGGAGCTGTACAATTTAAAAACAGATAGAACGGAACTGAAGGATTTGGCAAATAGTTATCCTGAAAAGGTAAAAGTAATGGCTAAATTATATGAAGAATGGGCAAATAAATCAGATGTAATTCCTTTTGAGCAATTGGATAAAAAGAGAAAGTAGGTATTGGTTTATGGTCAATGGTTTATGGTCCATGGTCCATGGTCTATTGTTAGTTTGACTTCCGTCTTCTGACCTCCGTCTTCTGACTTCCGTCTTCTGACCTCCGTCTTCTGACTTCTTGGGTTTGGTTAGTGGAAGGCCAGTAGTTCAAAACGGTTTCCGAAAGGGTCGCGGAAAAAGCAGCGGTCTCTGCCGGGGATTAAACTGGAATAGCTAATGGAGATGTTTTTACTTTTTAAGAATGATTCAGCAACCTTAAGGTCGCTTACTTCAAAAGCAGGATGTCTTTTAGAACTGTTGCCGGTTTCTTCCTCCATCACATGGAGTTCGATATCGGCAATGCGAAACCAAATAGCACCTTGGGGCAAATCGCCATAAATGGGAGATAATTGCAAAACCTCTTGGTAAAACTGCTGCGCTTCGCTTAATTTGCCTATCGGAACAGTAATTAATATATGGTCGGTTCTTTTAAAAGGAATCATATTTCAAAGATAAGTTAAAATGGCTAAAAGCAGAAAGTCGAAAGTTCAAAGTTGAAAGTTGAAAGTGAAAGGCTGAATGCTAAAAACTCACAACACAAAACTCACAACTGATAACTCACAACTCACAACTCACAACACAAAAATCACAACTGACAACTCACAACCCACAACTCACAACTCAAAACTGATAACTCACAACTCACAACTCACAACTGATAACTCACAACTCACAACTGACAACTGATAACTCACAACTCAAAAAAAAACATGAAATTCAAACAATTGATCAGATTGGGAATACTAAGCTTAGTAGGTATTTTCTTAGTGGCATTTACAAAAGATCAAATAAAAAAACAGGTAGTATGCTTTGGCGATTCCATCACATTTGGCGCTAAAGTAGACGGACACAGTTGGGTTTCTTACCTCAAAGAACAGCATCCCGAAATAGACTTTGTAAACGCTGGTAGGAGCGGTAGAAAAACAGCGGATAAAAAGGAATTGCTCCCAGTTTTAGAGAAATATTCCAATGCCGATGAATACTTAATTTTTTTAGGTGTAAACGATTTAAAAGACGGGACGGATTCAATGGTAGCGGATTGTGTAAACAATATGAAATGGATGGTAGAAGAAATCAAAAAAGTAAATCCAAATGCCAAAATCGTAATCCTGTCCCCAACATATATCAACACCAAAACCATGGATGCTGTAAACGTGAAGAAGCTGTACAATGAAAACACCAAGAAATCTCTTAGGCATTTAAAAAAAGCGTACCATCATTTGGCTAAACAAGAATTCGTAGGGTTTCTTTCTTTGCTCCACGCAGTAAATAAAAATAATTTCGCTGATGGTTTACATCCGAATGCTACCGGGCAAAAGGAGATTGCTGAGCTTGTTTGGAAAAAACTTTACCTTGTTAAAATGTAGATTGCAAACCTGATCTGCAAAGTAAGCGTTCGGAATCACTTCATTCAACTGGCAGAAAAGCATAAATCTTTTAATTTTCTTTCAAATAATATTTTTTAGTATTTTAGGCTCTGCTAACAGAAGTGGTACACTTTGCCATAAATGTTAATATTTAACTTTATTATCGTTGCTAAAGCATCCTTTGCCTGCATATTATAAACCAATTTATTAAATCTAAATGTTAAAGTATTTTAAAGTGCGTAAGTACTGTTTTGTGCTAATTGCCAATCTAATTTTTGTTGTAGTTGCAAATGCACAAACCAATTATCAGAAAATAGCTAACGGTGTTCAGGTCGCTATTAATGATCAAACCCAACAATCACAATTTGTTAGCTTACAATTTGTTACCAGTAATATTGTACATGTAGTTGCTTCTGTAGATAGCAAGGTTTTGCCAAAAACTGGAATCGGAATTTCTTTTAAAGAAAGCACTGTAAACTTTACACAAAAAACTATTGGCGATACTTTATTACTCCAAAGTGATAAAGTTATGGTAAAGGTTTCACTTAAAAATGGAGACGTAACTTTCTTTGATTTAAAAGGGAAAAAGATTCTTCAAGAGCTTACAGCAGGGAGAAATTTCAATCGTAATATGTATGATGGCGAACCAGCTTATGAAATTAAACAATATTTCACAGCAGCACCAAAAGAAGCTTATTATGGCTTAGGGCAACACCAACAAGGCATGGTAGACTATAGGGTAAGACAAGTGGAATTGTTGCAAACCAATACAGAAGTAGCCATTCCTTTTTTGTACTCTAGCCAAAACTATGGCATTTTATGGGACAATGCTTCTATAACTTATGCCGGAGATATCAGAAAATCATTAGGCTTAAATGCTTTAAAGTTAATTTCTGATAATGGAGAACAAGGTTGGTTAAGTAACAAATACACATTAATAAGTAAGCCAGAGGATATTTTATTTTCGCAACCACAGTCCAATATTGACATTTCCTTTTTAGAAGATCAGCATTTACTGCCAAAAGACATTGCATTAGATAAAAGTGTAGCTACTTGGAGCGGGAGCGTAGGAAGTGGTGTAAGTGGAAAACATCAATTGATAGTTAAATACGGAGGCTATTTAAAAATATGGTTCAATAATAAGCTTATTGCTGATACTTGGCGTAAGGCTTGGAATCCGCTCACTTCAGTTTACGATTTGGATATGGAAGCTGGCAAAACCTACCCTTTTAAAATAGAATGGAAGCCAGATGGAACTGAATCTTATTTAGATGTTAAAACGATTATCCCAGACGATTTTGCGCAGCAAAAAACCTTTGCTTTCAGCTCGGAAGCAGCAGATGCAATTAGCTATTACTTTATTGCCGGCAACAATGCTGACGAAGTAATTAGCGGTTACCGTACACTTACCGGAAAAGCAACCATGTTGCCAAAATGGGCCATGGGATTATGGCAAAGTAGGGAACGTTACAAAACACAGCAAGAAATTGTTGATGTGGTAAAAGAATATCGCAAGAGAAATATTCCTCTGGATAACATTGTACAGGATTGGTCTTTCTGGAAAGAAAACGATTGGGGCAGTCAGGATTTTGATAAAACTAGGTTTCCAGATGCAGATCAAATGATTAAAGACATTCATGCAATGAATGTCAACTTTATGATTTCTGTTTGGCCAAAGTTTTATGAAGGGATTCCAATTTATAACGATTTCTACAAAAAAGGATTCATCTATAAAAGAAACACCGCCAATCAAACAAAAGATTGGATTGCTAATGGCTATACGTCTTCCTTTTATGATGCTTTTAACCCAGATGCCCGTAAAGCTTTTTGGAATTTAATAAATGAAAAACTTTACAAAAAAGGAGTGGATGCCTGGTGGCTAGATGCAACAGAACCTGATATACTTTCTAACGCAAGCATCACAGCTCGTAAACAGTTATTTACACCCAACTTTTTAGGGTCATCCCAAAAATATTTTAACGCATTTCCATTGTTTAATGCAACAGGTGTTTATGAAGGACAAAGGAAAGAAAACCCAGATAAACGGGTATTCATTTTAACCAGGTCTGCTTTCACAGGCTTACAAAGTCATGCTTCGGTAACGTGGAGTGGAGATATTGGTTCCCGTTGGGAGGACATGAAAAACCAGATTGGTGCTGGAATAAATTTCTCATTATCGGGCTTACCCTACTGGACAATGGATGTTGGAGGTTTTGTGGTAGAACAACGATATGATAAAGCTGATGCTGATAGCCAAGAAGAATGGCGAGAACAGATTAGTCGTTGGTTTCAGTTTGGGGTATTTACACCTATTGTGCGCTTACACGGCCAGTTCCCTTATCGCGAAATATACAATGTAGCGCCAGAAAATCATCCAGCTTATAAAAGCATGGTTTATTATGATCAACTACGCTATCGATTAATGCCATACATCTACAGTTTAAACGGAAAAACATACCAGAACGATTACACTATTATGCGTGGTTTAGCAATGGATTTTGGGAATGATGAAAAAGTGCTGAACATTAGCGATCAATATCTATTTGGTCCTTCCTTGTTAATTAATCCGGTTTATCAATATCAACAAAAAAACAGGAAAGTTTACCTACCAAAAGGACAAGGATGGTTTGATTTTTATAGCGGGCAGTATTTCACCGGCGGACAGATCATAGTTGCTGATGCACCTTACGAAAGGATGCCTGTTTTTGTAAAAGAAGGATCTATTATACCAATTGGTCCTGCATTACAATACACTTCAGAGAAACCTGCAGATCCAGTTACACTTTATGTTTATGGCGGTAAGGATGCTGATTTTAAATTATATGAAGACGATGGTTTAAGTTACGATTATGAAAAAGGAGGTTTTTCTACTATTGATATGAGCTATAGTCAAGCAAACAAAACTTTAACAATAGGCAACAGAAAAGGGGAGTATAAAAATATGGCTACCAACCGCATATTTAAAATTGTATTTGTTGATGCCAGCCATAAAGTAGCCTTAGCATTTGATCAAAGTTCTAAAAAAGAAATTAAATACACCGGTCAGCAAGTGAGTATTAAACTTTAAAATTAACTAACCAGAAACGGCTGTAAAATCAAAGAAGTAAAAATAAAATAACTTTGAGGGATAATCCTTTTCCTGATTCTATAAGTGCATTTAAAATAGGGAATTAACTGTATGTAATAGGAGTGTCCAAAAATGGCTTACCATTGGAAACATGGAGAACAAATCTCTTGGATTTGTACCATTGCTATTTAATAACTAATTTAGGCAACCAATGATTAGAACTTAAATGGAAGATAAACTTTTGTAATTTTAATAAATGTCTTTTTGACAGTTTAAACAGGTTTTGTACAAATCAATGAAACTGGCTCATGCAATATTTTTAAAGAGGCTGGTTACAATTAGAAAGTCATTGAAACAAAAGATGGGAAAGCATACCCGGATTTATTTGAAGGATCAGACAAAATTTATTTTGAAGTTGGTAGCACAGCAAATTGGTGAATCAGCAACAACAAATATTAGAAATGCAAAAGTCTGACAAAATAACCTATTGCTATTGTGCAATTGCTTTTTAAATAAAATAAAGGATAATGAAAATTAGAAATTTAAAAATAGCGAGTTTTATTTTTTGCCTATTTGCTATTGAAGTTAAAATTAGTGCACAAGAAAAGTTGTATCCTAATATGTTTCCTGTTGAGGACGTAAAATTATTGGAAGGGCCTTTTCAGCATGCAAGAGATTTAAACATCAAAACACTTTTAGAATATGATACCGATCGTTTGCTTGCGCCTTATCTTAAAGAAGCAGGCTTGCCAGCTAAAGCGGAGAGCTACAAAAACTGGGATGGTTTAGACGGGCATATTGGTGGACATTATTTAGGAGCTTTAGCTATGAATTATGCTGCCACAAAAGATCCGGAATGCAAGCGCAGGATGGATGATATGATTGAAGAGTTGAAGGCTTGTCAGGATGCAAATACAAAAAATCATCCAGAATGGGGCAAAGGATATGCAGGTGGTGTACCAAACAGTACAGCAATATGGTCAACCCTAAAAAAAGGCAATTTTAAAGCGTATCGATCTGCTTGGGTTCCTTGGTATAATGTTCATAAAATGTATGCGGGTTTACGTGACGCATGGTCTTATGCTGGAAGTACAGAGGCAAAGGCTATTTTTCTGAAATTTTGCGATTGGGGCATTGATGTGACCGCAAGCCTATCTGATGAGCAGATGCAAAGTATGTTAGATATGGAACATGGCGGAATGAACGAAATTTTTGCAGATGCCTATCAAATGACTGGGGATAAAAAATACCTATTGGTCGCTAAACGTTTTTCGCACCAAATGTTATTGGTTCCAATGGCAAAGGATGTTGATAATCTTGATAATAAACATGCCAATACACAAGTGCCTAAAGCAATAGGTTTTGAAAGAATAGGCGAACTTGCAAATGATGAGCAATATAAAGAAGCAGGAAGGTTTTTTTGGCAAACGGTAACTAGCAACCGCACTTTAGCTTTTGGTGGAAATAGCCGTAGAGAGTTTTTTCCAAGCACATCCTCTTCAATTGATTTTGTGAACGATGTTGAAGGTCCGGAATCTTGTAACACTTATAACATGCTTAGGCTTACAGAAGATTTATTCCGACAAAAGCCAGAAGCAAAATACATTGATTTTTACGAAAAGGCATTGTATAACCATATCTTATCAACTCAAAATCCAGATCATGGCGGTTATGTGTATTTCACTCCAGCTCGTCCACGTCATTATCGCGTATATTCTGCCCCTAACGAAGGGATGTGGTGCTGTGTGGGTAGCGGAATGGAAAATCATGGTAAATACAATGAATTTATTTATACTCACCAAAATGATTCACTTTTCTTGAATCTTTTTATTGCTTCAGAGCTGAATTGGAAAGAAAAAGGAATAAAGCTGAAACAGGAAACCAATTTTCCGGATGAAGAACAGACAAGGTTGATAATTACTGAAGGGAAATCTCAGTTTACATTGATGTTAAGGTACCCTAACTGGGTAAAAGAAGGCGCAATGCAGGTGACTGTTAATGGGAAACCAATAGCTATTCAACAACAACCTTCTTCTTACATTTCCATCAACAGATTATGGAAAAAAGGAGATTTGATTGCATTAAAATTACCAATGCAAACCACCATTGAGCGCATGCCGAATGTACCAGAATATGCTGCAATTATGCATGGACCTATTTTATTAGGTGCCAAAACAGGCGATGAACAATTAAAGGGTTTGGTAGCGGATGACAGCCGCTGGGGACATATTGCTGGCGGAGAGAAACTTCCGGTGGATAAAGCACCGATTATTATTGATGACAATCCGAAAAACATTTCAGAAAGAATAGTTCCTATTGAAGGAAAACCGATGACTTTTAGATTCACAAATGAGAAAATCATTAATCCTGAGAAACTTGTTTTGGAACCGTTCTATAAAATCCACGATTCAAGATACATGATGTACTGGATGATGTTAAATAACAATCAGTACGTTACCTACTTAGATTCTTTATCAACTGTGGAGGCGCAAAAGTTGGCCTTACAAAACAGAACCATTGATTTTGTAGCACCAGGTGAGCAACAGCCAGAAGTTGATCATGCCATGCAAAAAGAAAACTCACGTACCGGAAGTGCTCACGATGTTTTTTTTAGAGAAGCAAATAACGGTGGTTATTTCAGTTATCAAATGGTTACAAATTCGCAAACAGATCTTTCTTTGTTTGTAAAATATTGGGGCGAAGAGTGGGGAGACAGAAATTTTGATATTTACATTGATGATGAAAAGCTGTTAACCGTAAATAATACGGGTAAGTGGAATCAATCTCTCTTTCAAAATGAAGAATATAAAATTCCGGAAGGGTTATTAAAAGGAAAGAAAAGCATACGCATAAAATTTCAGGCTTTGCCCGGAAATATGGCTGGTGCTGTTTATTATATTAGATTATTAAAAAATAAGTAAAACAAACCTTTGCCTGAAATCGGGCAAATCAATATTTTAAAAATGAGAAAACTGATTACCTTATTTTGTTTTGTGATTGTAGCTTTTATTAGTAATGCACAACAAAAAAACTATCAAATTCAAAGTCCGGATAAAAAGATCACGGTTAATTTTAATTCCAATGATATTACTTACGCCATAAGTTTTAAAGGAAAGCCATTGCTTAATACCTCTAAAATGGGACTGGTGAGAAAGGATGAAGATTTTACTAAAAATTTGAAATTATTGAAAGCTTCAGTTCCTAAGGTAGTAACGGATAATTACACGATGGTTAATGCTAAGAAAAGTAACATCTCCTACACCGCTGTTGAACAAATTTTTGAAACCAGCAACTCTTCTGCAAAAAAAATGAACATCATTTTTAGAGTTTCTAATGACGGGGTGGCTTTTTGTTATAAATTTCCAGACAAAACAAGTGAAATTAAATACATCACTTCAGAAGCTTCAACTTTTCATTTTTTTGAAGGTACAAAAGCATGGCTACAACCTAAAACCGAAGCACAATCCGGATTTGAACACACCAATCCTTCCTATGAAGCGCACTATATGATGGATATCCCGGTAGGAACACCTTCTAATAGCACCAACGGTTGGGTTTATCCAGCTTTATTTAAATATAACGATCAATGGGTTTTACTAACTGAAGCCTCTTTAGGAAGAACTTATAGTGGCACTGCGCTACAACAAAATTCGCCAGATGGGGAGTATAAAATTGGCTTTCCGCAGGAAGCTGAAAAAATCAAAGGCGGAGCGCTAAACCCACAATCAGAATTACCTTGGCAAACGCCATGGAGGATTATAGCAATCGGAAGTTTGAAAACCATTATGGAATCTACCTTAGGGACAGATTTGGCTTTTCCTGCCAAAAAAATGGATACTGATTTTATAAAACCTGGTAAATCATCATGGAGCTGGGTGTTGGAAAAGGATGATGCAACCATTTTTCCAGTACAGAAAAAGTATATCGATTATGCGGCTGATATGAATTGGCAATATTGCTTGATTGATGCCTATTGGGATGAAAAAATAGGTTATGATTCTATTCAGGTATTAGCAGATTATGCGAAGAAAAAAAATGTTGGACTGCTATTGTGGTATAACTCCGCAGGAGATTGGAACACGGTAAAGTTTACCCCAAAAGATAAAATGCTCACGCATGAAAGCAGGGTGAAAGAATTTTCACGTTTAGAAAAAATGGGGATTAAGGGTTTGAAAATTGATTTTTTTGGAGGCGACGGACAATCCATGATTAATTATTATCAAGATATTTTAGAAGATGCGGCTACCTATCACCTATTGGTAAATTTCCATGGCGCTACTTTGCCCAGAGGATGGCAACGAACTTATCCCAACCTGATGACAACAGAAGCTGTATTTGGTTATGAAATGATTACTTTCGGTCAGGATGCCGCCAATAAGGCACCTTCGCATTCTGTAAATAGCGCCATGATCCGCAATGTTTTTGATCCAATGGATTTCACGCCAATGGCGCTTTATAAAATACCAAACATCAAACGCAGAACTACCTCAACTTTTGAGTTGGCTACTTCAGTGTTGTTTTTGTCAGGCATTCAGCATTTTGCAGAAACACCCGATGGAATGGCTCATATGCCTGAATTTGTAAAAGACTTTTTAAGAGCATTACCAACACATTGGGATGATGTAAAGTTTTTGGATGGCTACCCAGGAAAAGATTATGTAGTAGCTAGAAAAGGAAATGGCAAATGGTACATAGCCGGGATAAACGGTGAAGGAACTGCAAAGAAAATCAAATTGGATTTATCAGAATTGCCTTCAAAAAATATGGTATTAATTAGTGATGGAGAAAATGGAACAATGAAATCTGAAAAAATAAGTATTAGAGATAATAAAATTGAGATAGCGCTACAGCCGAATGGAGGCTTTGTTTTAGTTCAGGAAAATTAGAATAGTCAGTTGCCAAATAAACGCTATTCAATAGCTGATGATTAGGAAAAATATTTTTAAAATTTTATTTTCTGTATTATTATTATTATTATTATTATTTGTTAACTGTATAAGTCCTCAAAATCCAATTTTACAAACATTATACACTACGGATCTGTCTCCTGTTGTTTTCAAAGATACGCCCTTTATTTATACTGGTAATGAGGAGGAGGGAGCACCTGCAAAAGGTTAACAATGTATAGAAAGAAATGGATAATTCTATTGGTATTTTTCAAGCTTGAACAAAGATTTTCCGCGTGTGTAAATAGGTGTAACCGTTTCTTATATTCCTTACGGTCCTTTTAAATATGGTATTGGAAAAGCTTTAGAGACAAGCAATGTTACTCCTCATGGGAAACATTCTTGAGATGATCTAGATCCTACGGTTTTATTGATGACAATAAACAAGCTTATCTTTTCTGGGGAAATGATGCCTGTGAAATTGGGCGGTTGTTTTAGGGTTAAATAGATTGTTGATGGCTTGCTGCGTCTTTGATTATCCCATATATATCCATCATCATGTTTTTGAAAACTCTGGCAATAATGTAATCCTCATTCCCGGGTTTTTTGCAATGACGGAAATTGTTTTCGCATTCATTGGTTTTATACCAACTCAGGGAAGGCTTCCCTCAATAATTTAATTATTTCGCCTTTGGTGGCATTGAACTCACAGTTTAAAAAGAAGAAGCCTCTTAATTTATCCGTTTCCCAAAGATTAAATATTGAAAGATGCATTTATCAACCAAAAACAGTCATTGAAATTTCTTTTTTTCGAATTGACAATTTGTACTTTTACTTTAAACCCTGTTTATGACATTTAATCTTTTTCAAACGATTTATAATCATCCACTTATCAATCCCAGCAATCTGCAAGAAATTGTTTCGCTTCATCAAAAAACAACTTTGCAGAAAAACGATTTTTTGTTGGCAGAAGGACAAACGGCTAATGCCTATTATTTAGTAGAAAAAGGATTAATTCGTTTCTATGTAAATGATTTTAATGGCAATGAGATTACCACGCAATTTATCTGTGAAAACGAAATAGCTAATGAAGTATCGTCTTTGTTCCAGCGTATTCCTTCGGTGCAAAACATCCAAGCGGTTACAGATGCAGTAGTTTGGAGAATTGATTTTAATGACTTTCAGCACTTATATCATAGCATGGAATCTGTAAGGGAATGGGGACGGGAGTGGATGTCGGCACAGCTATTTCAAACCCAACAGCGTTCCATAGAAATAATTACACAATCTGCCTCTATCCGATACGTAAACCTAATGGAACATCGACCGCAAATTATTCATCAAGCGCCGCTGAAGCAGATAGCTTCTTATTTGGGAATAGCAGATACTTCCCTAAGCCGAATCCGGAAAGAACTGGTTTCTTCTTAGTATTTCTTGACTTATGTAAAGTGGTTTTAATTTTTCTATTTCTAATTTAGATATAGCAAATGCAGAAAAATTAAAAATCTAAAAACGATATCATTTTATGTTTTTATCGATTTGCGTAGCAGAAAAATATGGAGCGCAATCAGGAATCTTTATTAACCCAAAAATAACATGATAGAACCAACTTCAAAAAAATTAGAAATCATTATTCCGGCATTCCGTATGCATTCCCAAAGTTTTAAAAATGTTTTGGACGGCATTACCGAAAAATCAGGTTTAAAACGAATTGACTTCAAAACAAATCACGTAGTTTGGATGACAGGCAACTTAGTTAATTGCCGTTATTGGATTGGGAATTTATTGGGCATAGAAGATAAAGATCCTTACAATGATTTATTTAAAGAAGGCAGGGCGTTGGATGAAAACCTTAGCTATCCATCGTTAGAAGAATTAAAGAACAGTTTTGCGATTATTTCGCCAATAGTTTATCAAAAATTACTGGAGGCAACGGATGAACAACTGGATAAGGGTTTTTCTTTTGGGATGAACGTTCCTTTTGTGAAAGAAAATGTTTTGAACATGATAGGAATGTGCATTGGCAGAGAAGATTATCTATTTGGACAAATAGGTCTAATGCGAAAAATGCTTGATTTAAAAGGAATGAGTTACGATATTGATTTGAGTATAACTTATTAAAAGATAGTTAGACGGCAAATTATGAGAAAAATAATTTCATTTATGCACATATCGCTCGACGGTTTTGTTGCAGGACCAAACGGAGAAATGGATTGGATTAAAGTTGATGAAGAACTTTTTGATCATGTCGGTAACCGGATAATCGAAACTGACATGGCATTATATGGTCGAATAACTTATCAGATGATGGAGAATTACTGGCCAACAGCAGGAGACGATCCAACGGCGAGCAAACATGACATTGACCATTCCAAATGGTATAAAAAGGCTCAAAAAGTTGTTTTATCAAAAACAATGAAAGGCACAGATTTAATAAACACAAAAATTATTAGCGACAACCTTGCAGAGAGCATAAATGAGATAAAACAACCGGGAGATAAAGAAATTTTGCTTTTTGGAAGCCCAACAGCAACACATTCACTTATTCAACAGAACTTAATTGACGGCTACTGGCTATTTGTTAATCCCATTATTCTTGGACAAGGCATTCCACTGTTTACAGGTATCAACGACAAAACAAAACTACAGCTATTAACTACTCATCAATTTACTTGTGGCGTAACTGAAATGAATTACCTAGTGGACAAATAACAAACTTGAGTATTAATAAAACCTGAACTTTTGAAAGTAGAGCAACCAAATAAATCTTAGAAATCAATTATCAAAAAAATAAAATTATGGCAACTGTAAATGCTTATTTAATTTTCGATGGAAACTGCGAGACAGTTTTTAATTTTTATAAATCTGCCTTGGGCGGAGAATTTAGTATAATAAACAGATTTGGCGAGATGCCACCTCAAGAAGGAATGCGTCGGCTTTCTGAAGATATGAAAAACAGGATAATGCATGTAAGCCTGCCCATTAGCGCAGAAACAATTTTGATGGGTAGCGATAATATGCCCGGAATGAGCCCAGAAATAACAGTAGGTAATAATTTTTCTATTTCTTTAGTTGTAAATTCAAAAGAAGAAGCAGATAAGCTTTTTATGGCACTTTCAGCTGGAGGAAAAGTGACGATGCCTTTAGAGGTTACTTTTTGGGGTGCCTATTTCGGAATGTGGACAGATCAGTTTGGCATCAATTGGATGGTTAATTATGATTTGCCGAAATAACTAATTCCACTGTAAAAAGGGAAGAGAAATGAATAATCTATTTAATCAATCAGACGTTTCGGAAATTCTTATCCGAATGGGCAAGCTAAGAGCAGATTCACAAAGGCAATGGGGTAAAATGAGTGTAGGGCAAATGTTGGCTCATTTAAATTCAGTTTTGGAAACGGCATTGGGTTTAAATACACCTAAAAGACTTTTGATTGGTAGGATTTTAGGCCCATTGGCGAAACCGAATTACTTAAGTGAAAAGCCATTAGGGAAAAATGAACCCACAGATAAATTTTATATCTGTAATGAAAACCCTGATTTTGAAAAGGAAAAACTAAAATCTATTAAATTAATTAAACAATTTTTTAAAGGAGGTCCGTCAAAATGCACCACGAATCCTCATTCATTCTTTGGCAAATTAACACCGGAAGAGTGGGCACTTTCACAATGGAAACATTTTGATCACCATTTAAGGCAGTTTAGCTGTTAGGTTGTATCAGAAACAAATAAAATCAATCTTAATGGTGGAAGTGTATAGTACAAATGTTAAGGATATTAAACAAGCAGATTTTCTTTTGCAACAACTTGGTATAAGATTTCCTACTTATGAAAGTAACTTTGATTTGGACGATTGTGATAATATCCTTAGAGTCAAATCGGTTGTGGAGAAAATTGAGGTGTTTCAGGTTATCGACTTTTTGAACAGCTTCGGCTTCATCGCCACGGTGCTTAAAGATTCTCCTGAATGTTTTAAGGAATCAATTCCTTTAGATATTTTAGCCAGGAATTTTGGGAAAAATTAAATAAACTTGTGAAACCGGAAACTGCTGAAGAATAAAACATTACATTGAATTTGAATAGATAGGTAAATTAAACATTTGGTAATATATTAATATTTTGTACTGACAGCCTCAAGAAAATAAAATCAAGAATCTTTAAATCAAGAAACTAAAAACAGAAAATGAAAAATTCAATTAAAACCAAAATCTTATTTGTATTAGCACTATTGTTTGGGCTAATGTTTATCAATGCCGGTTTAAATAAATTCTTAAACTACATGCCCATGCCTGAAAATCTTCCGGAGAAGATGCTAAACGCAATGAAAGCATTTATAGAAATCGGTTGGCTTTTACCTCTTGTTGGTATTGCCGAAATCGTTGGTGGTTTTTTTATAATTATTCCAAAAACTAGGGCACTTGGTGCTTTGATCATTTTGCCAATAATGGTTGGGATAACGCTCACTAATATTTTTCAAGACAGTAGTGGTCTGCCTATTGTGTTTATTTTATGGGCTATTCTAATCTGGATAATGGTTGAAAATAAGAAAAGATATTTGCCTCTAATTAGTTAATTGAAGATTGTATTATATCAATAGTCTGTGACATTACCTAACATAACATTTGTTGAATCGTGGTTTAAATAACAAAATTGAAATCAATTTTGTTAAGAGTAGTTGAGCCTTATTTCACAGAGATCTATCTTAGTTTTTAAGATGAAATGGATTCCTAAACTGTTTGATGTTCTCATGATTTTTATTTTGATTCATATATTGATTTGAATTATATCTCAAAACAGGATATATCAGCTAATTTTAAATGTTATCCATTGTTATTTATTTGAAGTTAATATTGTAACTATTTAGCTACATTTGGTTATTGATTTATAAACCAGTAACCAATTTTTAATTTAACAAACTGTTTGCGCTGTGGCATATGCTTGCGCATTGTTTTTTATAAATGAATAATTCACAATAAACCGTTATTCTGACCCTCAAAAATTAAAAACTCATGACATTTTTAAACAAATACAATCTACAACTTAACTGGTTTTTAAAAAAACAGCTGTCGCTTTTTTTTAAGCTGACGATTTTATTGCTGGTATGCGTTTATTTGCCTGCCCATGCACAGCCCGATACCACGCTAAAAAACACCCTTCCCAAGGCAGGTAAACTTGTTAATAATAAACCTGTTGGCAAAGGTTGGGTAAATTTATTAGCAGCAGCCGATGACTGGAATTTTGAAAACACCTTTTGGCAGTTGAATGATAATCTGCTACACGGAGCCATGGACTACCAAAAAGAACATCATTACAGCTATACAAAAAAAGCATATACCGATTTTGAACTGAATGTGATGATCAAAATGGTTGGCGATGAAAATGCCAATTCCGGGGTTTGTATACGCATAAATCCAACCAGTTGGGATAATGCGCCAGGCTACCAAGTAGACATGGGTAAAGGCTACTGGGGCTCTTTATGGGAGGAGCGCCGTGGAAACATGGTGCAGAAATTTCCGGATGCCCTAGTGCCCAAAGTGGTAAAGTTTAATGATTGGAATCACTACTACATTATTGCCCGTGGACACCATATTCAGGCTTGGTTAAACGGCGTAAAAACGATAGACATCGTACACGAGGCAGGTTTTAGTAGCGGTAATATCGGTTTCCAGCTATGCCATATGCATAACCCCACTGTGGTAGAGGTGAAAGCTTTGTATGTAAGGGAGTTAAATTAATTATACCATGTGATACTCTCAACAACCAAAATGAAAAGCCTTAAAAGTAAACCTGTCAATAGTCATTTTTTTGATATGCTTTCCCTGTGTACCAAAGTGTGAGGTTACATAATTTGTATTGATTAACATGCTATAGAGCCGTCTATTGCGATAAGCCTGAAGCCATTCCAGCGCTTAACCTGTTCGGCATAATGCCTGTAAAAACTTTCTACCATTATCTCTTTTAAACGAGGAAAAAACAGGTCTTTTATCTTCATTCGCTGTTGGCAAAAAGCAGATTTAGTCACTTTATTTTCTTCGCCGCTTATCAAAAAAAAATCGGTAATTTCATTGCTGTAGCTTTTTCGGAAAAAATTAATCAACATTAACACCAATCGTTCAAAACCGAGTTTACGGTTTCGTGAACAGTCGTTCTTGGATACGGTAAAAAGTTCTTTTAAATCCGGCTGCGTAGCCGATAATGTAATAAAGTCCTTTAAGTCTGAAATGATTTCTAAGTTTGCATTCATACCACAGTTTTTAGTTTTCAAAGACTTACCTGTCAAATTCCTTAACTTAATGTCAAGGGGGATCAGTTGGTCACTTTTATTTTTAGGATAACAACTATCTTGTAAAACAGTAAGTGATTGATGCAAATGACCGTTTTTGTTCCGAATGCTGAATTGCGTTTGCATTTTAGCATCGACGACAACGAAGAAATTATTTCAACAAGTAATGCAAATACTTCCGGTATGTCAAGTGTGCAACAGCCTCAGCACAAACTTTTTGGGAAACATTTGGTGATTTGCTCGATCAAGGTGCAATAGTGGAAAAATGACATTCAAAGCCATAACAACGGGGTTGGCGCTGGGACAGATACTGATTTTAAGAAAAAACCAAAACCAATTGAAGAAGTCAAAAATAATAGCGATACTTATGCAATTATTAATCATTAAAAAGCTGATTTTGTATGGGAATTATTTCCTATTTATGAACCCTTGCTGTGAAAAATATTAAAACAATGTGCATTATAAAAAAATCTATATCCCCGTCAGCTAAAGCATTTTTTTGCTTTAGTATAATAATAAGTCTGTTTTGTCATTCAGCCTCAAGTCAAAATTTAAGTGAAAAAAACAAACAGATGAATCAAAGTGGTTGGATACAGCTCCTTGATAAAGACCTTTCGCGGTGGGGGAATTATTTAGCTTATAGCCATAAGCTTGATTATAACGGGAAAAAGCCGGTAGATGAAAAGGGTGTTGAAATTGCTCCGGCAGGTTACAATAATGACACCAAACATGTATTCTCCATAATAGAAGAAAAGGGTGAGCCAATACTGCATGTTAGTGGAGAACTTTACGGATGCTTATTTACGAAAGAGGAATACGGGAATTTTCATTTAAAGCTGAAAGTGAAATGGGGTAAAAACATGTATGGCCCGAGGGTAGGGAAACTGAAAGATTCGGGCATTTTATACCATTCAATAGGCGAGGCAGGGGCAGATTACTGGAGAGCCTGGATGCTTTCTCAGGAATTCCAAATTATGCAGGGTCATATGGGTGATTACTGGAATATCGCCAATTCAGCCATTGATATTCGCGCATACCTTCCCGAAGGGAAAATGAATAGCATAGCCGATGACAAACAGTCATTCTTGGGATTCGGCACCGGAAATGCCGAAGGGCTTTGCATCAGAAGCGGAAACTATGAGAATCCCGACAGTGAATGGAATACACTCGAACTAGTATGTTTTGAAGGTAAAAGCTTACATATAGTAAATGGGCATGTTGTAATGGTGCTGCAAAATTCTCATTACGTTGATAAAGGAAAATCAATACCGCTTATCAAAGGGAAAATACAATTGCAAAGTGAGGGCAGCGAAGTATATTATAAGGATGTTCAAATAAAAAATTTAAGCGATATGCCAAAAGAATACCAGGCATATTACAAATAGAGGACTTAGTGAAATGGTCTGAAAATGTTTTAAAGTTTTATAATTGATATCAAGCTCATAACTGTTTGGTTTATTTATAGTACGTTAAGGTTTATATTAGAAGAAAAATTTCTAAAATGAAATGATTCAACACCAAACAGGTTTGGATAGAAAGACGGGTTAAAATCGTATTTTCTTTTACTTTTACATGGAGAGTGGGGAATTTTAAATTGTTTTTTAATCATTTAACTATTAGTAGTTTATGATGTTTAAAAATTCAAACTCTCTATTTACTCTCGTTTATTTTGATTAAGATTGACTGCAATTGTAAAATTTAAATATAGTAATTAAGTTGTTTCTTTTAAAAGAATAGTTCTAGATAAAGAAGTTGGGGAGCTATTTAATTTTAAATTTTTGGTAGCTTAATTTCGATTAAATAAGTAATTAACTTAGTTAAGTTCCAACCTTAAATGATGATCATTTAGCATCTTAAAACTTGTTGGTGTAATACCGGTGGTTTTTTTGAACTGGCTAGAAAGATGTGACACACTACAATAATTCATTTTATAAGAAATCTCTGTTAATGAAAGTTCATCAAAAAGGAGCATTTCTTTTACTCTTTCAATTTTGTGCGCAATAAAATAATGCTCAATAGTAATCCCCTCCGACTCTGAAAAAAGGTTGGCCAAATAAGTATAATCGTGGATAAGTTTTAAGCTTAAATAATCAGAAAAATTTGTTTTAATAGGCTCATCAATATAGTGTACTACTTCTAAAACTGTTTTTTTTATCTTCTCAATCAAAATGCTTTTTTTGTCATCTATTAGCTCTAAATCAAATTTTTGCAATGCAACTTTAATTTCTTTTTTTTGAAAATTAGTCAGTTTTTCATGGATTTCAACACTTCCCATCTCTACATTACAATTAGGATATCCTAAGGCAGTTAAGGTTTGCATTACAACCATCTTACAACGGATACAGACCATATTTTTAATATAAAGTTTCATAAAGTAAAAATACTTTAAAAGCATCTTTTGTTAAGTGATGCTAAACAGAGCTAAGCGTGATGTGCAACACGCTTAATTTTATGATCATTGTAACATTAATTGCTTTGCTTAATAGGTAATTTATGTTGAACTAAAAGTGTGAATTATATAAAAGTTCAAAAGAATTCTGTAATGGTTTACAACAGACAAATAGGGATTTTTGTGTTTAAATAGGAGAGGTGGCAATCTTCTTAGAAAACACCTATCAATCCAATAAAAATGTCTATCATCTCCAATATACGTGAATTTCTCGACCAGACCGGGCAGATATCCAAGTTTGCGGGTCGGTTTTTCTCTCACGGTCTAAAGCCAAAGTTTGAGATTAAAGAGCTTCTAGCACAATGCTATATCATTGGTTATAAATCTTTTCCATTAGTGGGATTAACAGGTTTTATTATGGGCTTGGTACTTACCATGCAACTCCGGCCTTCGCTAGTAACTTATGGGGTACAATCTCAATTGCCTGTGATGGTGGGTATTGCTATCGTTAGAGAAATAGGACCAATAATCACCGCTTTAATTTTTGCAGGGAAAATAGCAAGTAGCATAGGTGCCGAGCTAGGCTCAATGAAGGTGACAGAGCAAATTGATTCTATGGATGTAAGTGGAACCAATCCGTTCAAGTATTTGGTAGCAACCCGGGTAATTGCCACCAGCGTAATGTTACCATTGCTTACGCTCCTTGCGGATGCCATTGCCCTTTTTGGTGCTTATATTGGTGTCAATATAAAATCAGTAACCAACATCAAATTCTTTTTTCTCCAAGTATTTGAAAGTTTAACCTATAGCGATATTATCCCTGCAGTTATCAAAACCGTTTTTTTTGGTTTTGCTGTTGGCTTAATTGGTTGTTATAAAGGGTTTAATTCTACTAAAGGCACTCAAGGTGTTGGGAGGTCAGCCAATTCTGCTGTTGTACTCTCTTCGGTACTCATCTTTTTACTCGATTTGCTTACGGTTCAACTGACCAATTTATTGGGTTTTAATTAAAAGTGATGAAAGCAGCAATCATACAAAGCGAAGATAAAGAGAAAGCGACTGATGCGCCTGTTCTTGTGATGAAAAACCTTTACAAAGCGTTTGGGAAGAACAAGATTCTGGAAGATTTTTCACTGAGTGTTCAAAAAGAGGAAAACGTAGTGGTGTTGGGGAAATCTGGTGCAGGAAAATCAGTATTGATAAAATGCATTATTGGACTTTTAAAGCCAGATAAAGGAAGTATAACGGTTTTTGGCGAAGAGGTTACTGGTTTAGATGAGGACGGACTGGCGAAAGCAAGGATGAAAATCGGCTTTCTTTTTCAGGCCAATGCCATTTATGATTCCATGTCGGTAAGGGAGAATTTAGAATTTCCATTGCGAAGGCATTGGACAGATTTAGGCGAACCGGAAGTGCTGAAATTGGTAAATGAAGCGCTTGAAAATGTGGGGCTTGAACATACCGCAGACATGATGCCTTCAGAACTTTCTGGCGGAATGCTGAAACGCATTGCTTTGGCCAGAACCCTGATCTTAAAACCGGAGATTATATTATATGATGAGCCAACAACTGGTCTCGATCCGATTACGGCAAGAGAGATTGATCAGCTCATCCTTACGTTGCAGAAAAAATATAAAACATCTTCCATCATCATTTCTCATGATATGAACTGTG
Organism: Pelobium sp.; assembly: GCA_039918235.1. Taxonomy (GTDB): domain Bacteria; phylum Bacteroidota; class Bacteroidia; order Sphingobacteriales; family Sphingobacteriaceae; genus Pseudopedobacter. The sequence goes on along the minus strand of JBDSHZ010000035.1, from coordinate 2,633 downwards.
TAAAAACCATTGCAGACCGAGTAGTTTTACTATTGGAGGGTAAATGTTATGCTGATGGAACTTATAAAAAGCTTGAAAATTCAAGCGACCCAAAAATCAATCAATTTTTTCAATAGATATCATGGCAAAAACAGAAGGTAATAACATAAAACTAGGTCTATTTGTAATGGCGGGGCTAGTGGTGCTGGTTGTAGCATTTTATATGATTGGTAGAAGCAGTAATATTTTTGGTAAAGACTTTGAAGTTAAAGCTCGTTTCAACAATTTGAGTGGTCTAATGGAGGGCAATAATGTGCTGTTTTCTGGGATTCACGCTGGAACGGTAAAAAGTATCAATATGATTGGTGATACCATTATAGAGGTAACCATGCAGATTGATACCAAAGTACAGCCATTCATCCACAAAAATGCCGTGGCCGCTATAGGTACAGAAGGTTTGATGGGCAATAAAGTAATTAATATTGAACCCGTAGCACAAGTAAGTGCAAAAGTGGAAAACGGAGATATGCTGCAAACAAGCAAATTGGTAAGTACAGAGGAGATGATGAAAACGCTTTCTAAAACTAATGACGACGTTGCTGCAATTGCCAAAGCGTTAAAAGAAACGGTACTTGGCTTAGATACCAGCGAAATATTTAGTTTAATGAACGATCCGGCTATTGGAAAAAGTGTAAGATCATCCCTTGATGAAATTAACATGGCTACAAAAAATGCTAACAATATGAGTTATGGATTAAATTCGATTGTAGCTAATATTAGAAAGGGAAAAGGAGCAGCAGGGGTGTTTTTAACAGATACACTGCTTGCATCAAATCTCAAAAATGCCGTTGCAGATATTAGTGTAAGCGGACGAAACGCAAAAAAAATCACTGCTCAATTAGCTACTACTGTCAATCGGCTTGACAATGACCTAAACCAAGGCAAAGGACCAATACCTGCGCTTCTACGAGATTCAACAATGACTCAAAACATTAATAAAAGTTTGTACAACCTCCAAAAAGGAACAAATGGTTTTAGTGATATTATGGATGCTACAAAACAGAGCTTTTTATTTAGGAGATATTTTAAGAAACAAGTCAGTAAAGACACCACCGCCAAGAAATAAATTTCACATTGCGAAACTTTATGAGAGAAATATTATGGCAATCCTAACCTGTGTGGTTTAATAATGTACCAACAGCCCACAATGTTTCATCATCTTTGAAAGCTAAAATAATAGACAATATTTTGCTTGATCATTTTTCATATTGATTTAATTTGAAAGTTCTAGCTATTGATTTGTTTGAGTAGAATAAATTTCTTTCAACATAAAGCTATATTAGGTATCAAATTAATGATTTATTTTTTTATTCGCTTTTGATTAGTAGCGGTTCTACCTGAATAAATATCTCCATGCTGATCTTTGCTTTAATGGAATGTGCTATCAAACAAGCATCTTCTGCTTTTTTTACAATACGCATCGCCTTATCTCTATAAATTTCGTTATGGATGATCACCGTAGGTTCAAGAAATATTTCGCTCATCATTAATTTGCCTTCTACAATTTCTAACTTTCCTTTCCCCCTACAACTAAAACTTGTAAACTCTAGGGTAGAATTTTCGGCTATGGCTAAAAAAGTTGTCATTAAACAACCGCTAACTGCCGCTACAAATAAATGTTCTGGCGACCAAATTCCTTCAATTCCTTTGGGGAATTCGGGCGGCGTGGCAATTTCAATACAAACGCCATTTTTTTTGTTCAATTCTGGAGAACAAACAATGCCTTTGCGGCTGTTTTCCCAATTTGTATCTACATTATAATAGTGCGGTTCCATAGTGGTATTATTTAAATGATGGTTAATGTTCTAATTTTTCTTTTTGTTTAAAGCGATTTCCAGTTATATTATACCTAGTTAATTGTGATCAATATCATATCCTTTCACCTTAACTAATGGTTCGTAAATCACCCTCTATCTTCCTCTAAATCATTATGATTATCACCTCCCAAACTATAGTAATTGTTTTCTTCATCTTCACTGCCTACACTTTCTTGCTCGTCGTCTAATTCAGATCCTGGAATGTCTAAATCATCACCAGACATATCTTCATTAAAGTCCTTTTCGTTCCATGAATTTTCCTTTCCATTTGATGTTTTGTTTTTTGAAACATCTTCAGGATCTAATTCTATTTCTTCTTTATGCTGTTGATAAATATCCTCTCCGGGAGGATAAATTGGATATCCCTCAAATAGCTTAGGTACCCTATTTTCTTTAACTATTCTGGCTGTATGTGTTTTGGAATATCTATTTACAAGTTCCTCTAAAGACTGATAATAATCTTTTAAGTTTTTAAGGTCTATTTTCTCGCTTTCTGCATTATTTTCGGGCATCTCCATAATGTATTTTGATAGCTCCGGAAATTTTTGGTGAATGGTGGCAGTTAATGAGATGATGTTTTGCTCCAATTCTATTTTGGTTTTCATTTTGTCTTTTTTTAATGAATGGATTTGATAGGAAGATACGACCATTCCTAATGATGGTCATTACAGAATTAAAGTAATAGGTTACATTATTCACACTTTCAACAATCAAGTTTTTGTACCAACGGATTTTTTCTAAGAAATAAAATAAAGCTTTTTATATTTTTCTCTCTTC
>JBDSHZ010000034.1:0-14352 GCA_039918235.1 Pelobium sp. | reverse complement strand
ACTTGACACACAAAACCCATTTGGAACAGTAATGGAGGTGTGCCTTCTGTAAATAAAAAAATAACAACACAAAAATAATCATGAAGGAAAAAGGAACGATTTCAATTCACACGGAAAATATTTTCCCGATCATTAAGAAGTTTTTATACTCTGATAACGAGATTTTTTTAAGAGAACTGGTTTCTAACGCGGCAGATGCTACTCAGAAAATCAAACGTCTGGCATCATTAGGTCAGTACAGTGGAGAGTTGGGCGAGCTGAAAGTAGAGGTTGCTTTTGATGCGAAAAAGAAAACCATCACCATTTCTGACAATGGCTTGGGGATGACGGCTGAAGAGATTAAAAAATACATTAATCAGATTGCTTTTTCTGGGGCGACGGAATTTGTAGAGAAATTTAAAGACGCCAAAGATGCCAATGAGATCATCGGTAAATTTGGTTTGGGTTTTTACTCTGCTTTTATGGTTTCAGAAAACGTGGAAATTCAAACGCTTTCTTATCAAGATGGTGCAGAACCTGCAGTATGGATTTGTGATGGCAGTACCGAATTTGAGATTAAAGACGGTACGCGTAAAACTCGAGGAACTGATGTGATTTTACACGTCAACAAAGAATCTGAAGAGTTTTTAGATGAAAATAAATTACAGCAGATTTTAGATAAATACTTCAAATTTTTGCCTGTAGAGTTGGTTTTCGGAACAAAACCTGAAAGCGTTGAAGACGGAGAAGATGCGGAAGGTAAGAAGCAGTATAAATCTGTTGATGTTCCAAATATCATCAACGGTGCAAAACCAATTTGGACACAGTCTCCATCTGAATTAACTGATGAGGATTATATCCAATTTTATAAAGAATTATATCCTTTTCAGGAAGATCCATTATTCTGGATTCACTTAAACGTAGATTATCCTTTTAATTTAACCGGAGTTTTATACTTCCCTAAGTTGAAAAATGATGTAGAAATACAACGTAATAAAATTAAATTATTCAGTCGCCAAGTGTTTATTACCGATGAAGTGAAAGACATTGTTCCTGAATTTTTGATGTTATTGCATGGCGTAATAGATTCTCCGGATATTCCGTTGAACGTTTCCCGTAGTTTTTTACAGGCGGATAGCAATGTGAAGAAAATTAACAGCTACATCACTAAAAAGGTAGCGGAGAAATTAGCTGATTTATTTAAAAAAGACCGTGAGGCTTATGAAGCAAAATGGAGTGATATTGGTCTTTTTGTTAAATACGGAATGATTTCGGAAGAGAAATTTTACGATAAAGCCAAAGATTTTGCTTTGTTTACCAATACTGATAAGAAGAATTTCACATTTGACGAATACAAAGACAAGGTAAAAAATATCCAGACTGATAAAGACGGAAACTTGGTGTATTTATACACTGTTGATCCGGCTAAACAGGATGGTTTCATTCAATCGGCCACTAGAAAAGGATATGATGTATTGTTGATGGACACGCCAATTGATTCGCATTTTGTGAGCCAAATGGAGCAGAAGTTGGAGAAAACCCAATTAAAGCGTGTGGATTCTAGCACTGCTGATAAGCTGATTGATAAAGGCGAGAAAATGGAACATGTGTTGAGCGAAGACCAAACCAAGCAGATAAAAGAGATCTTTGAAAAGGCAATTAACAAACCTGTTTATCAGGTAGAAGTGGAAGCTTTAAGTCCGGATGAATTACCTGTAACGGTGACGATGGATGAGTTTATGCGCCGAATGAAAGATATGGCTGCGATGGGCGGTGGCATGAGTTTCTACGGAAATATGCCAGATAGCTACAAAGTTGCCATCAATGGAAATCACAAAATCGTAAATAAAATTTTGGCGAGTACCGATGAGGCTGAACAGTCTGCTTTGGCTAAACAAGCTTTCGATTTGGCTTTACTTTCTCAAGGGATGTTGACTGGTGCGGAGTTGACAGCTTTTGTGAATAGAAGCGTGAGTTTGATATAATTTTATAGCAGAAAGCTTAAGGCTAAATGCAGAAAGCCCTTTCGAATTTATTTCGGAAGGGCTTTTTTATTTGTCTTTGGGAAGCCTCTCTTTTAAACCTGCCTGAATTGATTTCCATAACCATTTAGATTACCTTAGTTGTTTTATTAATATGATTGATGACTTAAACACATTTTCTAAAAACAGAAAGCTTATACATGATATAGAAGAAAATTTATCTGATTTAATTACTGAATTTCAAAACATTAAAAACCTTAGAGATCTATCTGTAAATGATGAAAGATTTAATGTAGCCATAAAATCTTTTTATAATTTGTTCTCATTTGTACCCATTTTAATGACTTATCTTAATCCTTCTGATAAATATATATTTAGGGCTAGGTCAAATGATGAGAAAAATATTTTGTATACAAGAAAAGATGAAATTTCATACAATCAGAATTTTGATAAAATAAAGGCCGGAAGATTTAATCAGCCAAAACAATCCGTATTCTATGGTACATTACCTACGGAAGATTCATCAATAACACCCTATGCTGCTGCTTGCTTTGAAACTTGCAAGGGCTTAATCGATTATGAAAATCCTGTAAATTTAAAAGATTTTACTATTGGAAGATGGATAATTAAACAGCCAATGTACGTAGCGAATTTCTGCTTTGATTCTGTTCATCTTAAAGGCAATAAGTCAATGAAAGAAGCAACTGAAAAATTTATTGCCGAAATAGTAAATTCATTAAATAAAGAATCCTCAGATTTCATAATTGATTTCTACACTTATTTATCAGAAATGAGCGGAAAAGCTTGTTTAAATAAAAAAGAAAAAAACGAATATTATATACTTACAGCATTGTTCTACTCAGTTCAATACTATTATAAAAATAATATGCAAAAGATGGTTTATGGCTTAGTTTATCCAGGAGCAGGTACAGAGGCAAAAGGATTAAATATTGTTCTTACATCTGATGCGATAGATGATTTTTTAGAATTGGATTTGGTTGTTATGTATAGATTTATTAGGAGTGGCGATACTTTTTCTGTATATCCATGCTCGAAAGTTGGAAAGTATAAAGAAGGTAAATACTTATTATCTAACTTTATAAGGATCCCTGAAAATAAATATTATACTGTCGAATGTGAATCAGAAGATTGCAATCCTTTAAAGGAGATTAGATAATATTTTATAACTATACTATTTTTGTTTCTGGTATAATTTCAATTTGATATTCCATTTTAGAACATCAAATTCTCTACTTAAACAAATCAGAATGAGAACCAATTCTTACCAAAGTGATTTCGTTTTCTTTAGAAATCTCAATCCAAATAATCAATAAGTCAGGTTTAATGTGGCATTCCCAGTTATCTTTAAAATCGCCACTTAATTTATGAGCAAAGTATTTCTTGGATAATCCTTTTGCTCCATTTATAGAAAGCTCTTTAACTAAGAAAGTGCGGGTTAACTCAAAATCTTTTATGGAGCGTTTCTTAATTCGCTTCAGGTCTTTTTCAAACTTATTGGTAAAGCTTAAAGTGAACATTACAAATTGTCCAAAAAGGAATTAATGTCTTCTATTTTTTGAATATTTCCAGCTCTAGCTTCGAGAATAGCTTTTTCAGTTTCTTTATTCGGATTTTTAATAGTGGATTTTATTTTAATACCCAAAGCCTTTAGAACACCAATCACTTCTTTTTCTTTGTTTTCCGGAATTTCTATTTCTAACACCATACTCAAATTTACAATTTTATATTAATAATTTTTGATCTTCCATTTTGGAATAGCAAACTTCATATTTAAGAGTAGTAATTAAATCACTATTTTTACTAAATGCTTAAGCCAACCATCTTTATAGTTTTTATATTCCTGACCAATTCAATTTTTGCTCAAAACAAAACCATCAATATCAAACAGCTTTCGCCCAAAGTTTATGTTCATGAATCTTTTTTAGATACCGAAGAATGGGGAAAAGTTTCTTGCAACGGGATGATTTTTGTAAACGATGGAGAGGCAATCATTTTTGATACGCCTGCAAATAATGAAGCTTCTAATCAGTTAATCAGAATTGTGGAAGATAGTTTAAAAGCGAAGATTGTTGGTGTGCTGGTGAATCATTTTCATGAAGATTGTCTGGGCGGATTGAAAGCTTTTCATCAAAGACTAATTTCAACTTATGCCAATTTGCAAACCATTGCTTTAGCAAAATCAAATGGTTTTAGCATTCCTGTATTTGGTTTTAAAAAGAAACTGACTTTAAAAGTAGGAGGAGAAAAAGTTCAGAATTTCTATTTCGGACCTGCACATACCCAAGATAATATTGTGAGTTATATTCCTTCTGAGAAAGTGTTATTTGGCGGTTGCATGGTAAAAGCTTTAGGAGCAAGCAAAGGAAACCTTGCTGATGCCGATACCACACAATGGTCTCACACGATTAAGAAAGTAATGAAGTTGCAACCCAAAATTGTGATTCCAGGCCATGGAAAAGTTGGTGGACCAGAATTATTGACTTATACAGAAAAGCTTTTTAATTGATTTAATTTTTCAATTTCGGTAGGTTACGAAAACTTTAAACTGATTTCCATTCAGATTCGGTCAGCGGCATTGTTACTTATTAATTACCAAAATCTGTTTCAAAATCTTCATATTTGAGTGAACAATATTCATCAAGATCATGAAACTAAAATCATTATTTATCGCATTCATATTTACTGTTTCTAACGTAGCAGTAATGGCACAAACTGATGCTCAAAAGCCAAAGCTATACCACCCTGAAGCAGATGCCAAAAAAGAAATTGCAGATGCTGTTACAAAGGCAAAGAAAGAAGGAAAAAATGTAATGTTGCAGATTGGTGGCAACTGGTGCGTTTGGTGTTTAAGGTTTAATAAACTAATTACAGAGACACCTGAACTTAACCAATTGATGAATGATAACTATGTGGTTGTTCATGTGAATTACAGTCCTGAGAATAAAAATGAAGCGGTATTGGCCACTTTAGGTTATCCGCAACGTTTCGGTTTTCCTGTATTTGTGATATTAAATTCTGAAGGGAAAAGGATTCATACCCAAAATTCTGCCTATTTAGAAGATGGAGCGGGGCACAGCCCAAAGATTGTTGCCGAGTTTTTAAAAGGATGGACACCTAAGGCCATTGATCCTTTAACTTACAGTACTAAATAATTTTCTAAGGGACTAAAAACTGCTTCAATGAAATCCTTTATTCTTGTGCTATTCTTATTTAGTTCTGTATCGGCTTTTAACCAGACAGATTCCCTCAGTTTTGTAAAAGCTAAATGGGAAACTCAAAAAATTGCATCAGGTGTAAAACTCAAACAACATCAGTTTAATCAGTTGTTTGGCGGAAACCGTTACCTCAATATTTTAGAGATCAAAAATAGGAGGAAGCTGAAATTCAGCTTTGCATATGAGCCACATGAATTGTTATTAACCAGCGATTTTGCAAAAAGGAACAACGCAATGGTAGCCATTAATGGCACTTTCTTCGATACCAAAATAGGAGGCGCTGTTGCTTTTTTAAAGGTGAACGAGGAGGTGATTAATCAAACAAAGAGAAACAGCAATGGAAAGCGTTCTCTTTATAGTGATGCAGGTGTGGTGATCAATCATGGCAAAATTGGAATTGTAAACTGGAACGGGGAAGACGGTTGGGAGCAAAATCTTCCAGATGAAAATGTGATGTTATCTGGTCCTTTGATGGTTTATCATCATCAAATGATGCCGATAGACACTGCAGATGCTTTTAATAAAACTAAACATCCAAGATCTTTATTAGTCACAACAAAAAGAAAAACGTACCTGATTGCCGTTGACGGAAGAAATGAATTTGCCGGAGGGATGAGCATGACGGAATTGGCTAAAATTTCCATGTGGTTGAATGCCGATGCTGCCTTGAATTTGGACGGTGGAGGTTCCACAGGATTATATGTTAAAGATTTGGGTATTGTAAATCATCCTTCTGATAATAAAAAGTTTGATCATGAAGGAGAGCGGAAAGTAGCGAATGTGATTTTATTGAAGAAGAATTAGGTTTAGATCGTTATGAAAAAAGCGCTTATTTCTCAATATCAATCGGCACTTAATATGCTCATAAGTGGGATTGAGAAATGTACAGAAGAACTTTGGAATGATGAAAACTCTGGAAATCCTTATTGGAGAATTGTTTATCATGCTTTGTATTACACTCATTTTTATACAGCTAAAAATCCGGAAGAATTCAAATTCTGGAAGCATCATATTGCAAATTACCACCAGTTGGGGGAAACCTCTTTTGATGGATATCCTATTGTTATAACTAGAATTTATACCAAAGCAGAACTACAGGATTATGCGGAAAGTATTTATTACAATTTGGATAACCTAGTTCAACACCTAAATCCTAAATTGAATTGCGAATTTGATTGGTTGCCGATGAGCGAATTGGAACTTCATATTTATAACATTAGGCATTTGCAGCACCATATTGGCCAGTTGGTGGATCGACTTAAGAATAGCGGATTAACAGTGAGTTGGCTATAATCTTTATTGAATCAATTTAATCTGAATTATTAGAAATTACAATGAAAAACGCAGCTTATTTTATAGATAAATTACAAATGCTTCCTCACCCTGAAGGAGGCTTTTACAAAGAAACCTATCGTTCAGCAGCGTTGATTCCTAATTTTAGCGGAGATCAAAGAAGCATCAGTACGGCTATTTATTTTTTGTTAGAGAAGGATAACAGATCTCATTTCCACCGCATAAAATCAGATGAATTGTGGTTTCATCATTATGGAGAAACCCTAGAAATTCTATCTATCCAAAATGGAAAATTAGTAAGCACTTTTTTAGGCTCCGATTTAGAAAATGGAGAAGTTTTGCAGACCACCATTCCTGCAAATACTTGGTTTGCTTCAAAAATGAAAAATTATTCTGGATTTGGTTTAGTGAGCTGTACCGTTGCTCCGGGATTTGATTTTGCTGATTTTGAAATGGCTAAGAAAAATGAATTGATTAAAGAATTTCCGGATTTGGAAATGATCATTAATGAAATGAGTTTAGCATAAAAAAAGCCTCCAGAAACTGGAGGCTTTCTTCATTTTAGTTCACGTCAATCTGTGTTCCTTTTAAAGCATATTCTTTCGGAGGATCAACACCTAATAAGTTTTTTACAAAATAATCCCAACGTCTCCGCATCATATAAGGCCCAAATTGTCCAAAACCATGTCTACTATTAGGAAATACAATGAGGTCAAAATCTTTGTTGGCTTTGATCAGCGCATCAACCACTAATAAAGTATTTGAAGGAGGAACGTTATCATCCATTAAACCGTGAGCTAGCAATAATTTCCCTTTTAAATTTTTAGCATAAAGCTGATTGGCGTGAGCGGCATAATCAGAATTTTCAGCTAAACCGTCATATCTTTCTCCCCAATCATCCTCATAATTCCTGTTGTCGTGATTTCCTGATTCTGAAATTCCCACTTTAAAGAAATCGGGGTATCTAAACAAAGCAGCAGCAGTAGCAAATCCACCACCGGAATGTCCCCAAATACCCACTTTATCTAAATCGATAGGATATTTTTCCGCCAATTGTTTAATGGCAGTAACTTGATCTGGTAATGTATTTACCGACATATTTCCGTAGCTCATATCATGAAAGCTTTTAGAACGGTTTGGGTTGCTTGTTCCTTCAATCACCACAACGATAAAGCCTAACTCGGCTAAAGCCTGATGATCTCCTCTGGAAGCAGAAAAAGACCAACTTCCAACACTTCCGCCCTGCGGACCGGGATAGATGTAATCAATTACCGGATATTTTTTGCTGGCATCCATTTTTGTTGGTGTAAAAACCAATCCATGTCAGTTTTTCCATCAGCGGCCTTTAACTCCACAGGCTTTGGTGCTTTCCAACCAGCAGCCATCAATCTAGAGATATCAGTTTTACCCAATTCAGCAATCAGATTTCCATTCAAATCCCTCATCACACTTACCTGTGGAACATTTGGCTGTGAATAATTATCGATAAAATAATTTTTAGAAGGTGAAAAGCTGATCTGATGGTTTCCCATTTCTGGAGTGAGTAATTGTAGGTTTTTACCATCAAAACCTATTTTGTAAAAATGGGTGAAATAAGGATTTCCAGCTTCTTTACCGTTGGCTAAAAAATAAAGAGTTCTGTTTTTCTCATCTACTTTTAAAAGCTGAGTCACTACAAAATCTCCTTTGGTAATCTGATTCTTCAGTTTTCCGGAGTTGGAATCGTAAAGGTAAAGATGCCCCCAATTGTCACGTTCAGAGTACCAGATGATCTCATTACTTTTAGCCAAATATCTCCAATTTATAGTTCCTTGGCCAGATTCATATTGAGTAGGAACTACTTCTTCAAAAACTTCACGTACTTTACCGGTGGCAGCATCTGCAATTCTAAATTTCTCTATTTTATGGTCTCTGGAAGTAGAAAGAAAGGCTAATTGAGAACCGTCTTCGCTCCAGTCGTTGTCATCAAAAGTGCCACTGCTAGAAATATCATCACTCAAACTTGCCCTATGCGGATCTGAAGGAATAGCTAATGGAATTACTTTTGCATTTTCAACATCAATAATTACCCTGTGAATCATTGGGATGTCTTTTATCACCAACAAAAGGATATTTCCATTGCTGTAATTTTGGTGCGCCAACATTGGTGGTTACCAAATACATCTCACTTACATTTCTTTGGTCTTGTTTAAAGGTTGCAATCTTTTTTGAATCTGGCGACCAGCGTAAAATGGCTCCATCGCCATGTGTCCAACCGGCATTATCTGTGGCATACCCGAAATCTTTTACACCATCTGTAGTGAGTGGGGTTTCTTTATTCGTCTCTATATCTTTAACCCATAAGTTATCATTTTTTATAAAAGCTTCTAATTTTCCGTTGGGAGATAAAACAGCGGTGGAGCTTCTTCTTAATGTACTTACAGGTGCATGATTATCCTCTTTTTCTATTTTATCAGTTTTAAAATTGTAGTGATAATCAGTTCTTCCTAAGGAGAATCGGATAGCGTTTTCATCATTATCAAAAACAACACGTTCTATTGGTAGCTGATTAGCCTCATAGCTTTTGCCGGTTATTTTAGTTAAAGCAGTCGCAATTTTTTGATGATCAAAAGCTACTTTTTTTGTTTTCTTTGATGGATTTACAATTATAAATGTAGTTCCATCAGGCTTGCTTTCCTGATACCAAAAACGATCTTCTGTCAGCCAATTTGGACGAACGCTACCACCATCAATTAAACTGGAAGTATTATAGCCTAAAAAGCTTTCGGCATGTTCATAATCTTTAGTGCTTAAAGCCTGTTTTTGTTGGGCATTACCATAATAAAAGAACAGCAATGCGGACGCAGTGATTATATATTTATTCATCATCCTGTTTTTGGTGTTTGATAAAAATAAGAGAGATTTATGAAATAGGAGCGTAAATCGCAAGAATATTACTTTGGTGTATTTTATAAGAATAGAAAGCCCTTGATAAAATATCTTGGGCTTTCTAAATAGTTTCTTATTGTAATAATGGAATCATTATCCATCAAAATCTATGCTTTATTTACTCTTATTCAGGTAATCAATGGTTAAATCGGCTAGGGCCTTCACTCCTAAAGTAAAACCACTTTCATCAATAAAAAAATCTGGGGTATGATGAGAAGGTGCTGTTAAAGGATCTTGACCTTTAGGCATTCCTCCTAAGAAAATAAAAATGCCAGGTGCTTTTTCCTGATAAAAAGAAAAGTCTTCGGCACCGGTAACTGCAGGCCTTAATAATACATTTTCGTTTCCTGCAACAGCTTGTAAAGTGGGAAGCATTCTTGCCGTTAATTCCGGATCGTTATAAGTTACCGGGTAATGAACGCTGAAAGGAATTTTCACCTCAGCAGTTGCGCCTGCCGCTTCAGCGGTTTTAGTCACAATTGTTTTAATCCTTTCGATGAATAATTTCTCATCTTCTTTACTCAGGTTTCTTACGGTTCCCATCATTTCTACTTCTTCAGGAATGATGTTAGAACGTAAACCGCCATGGATAGAGCCGATGGTGACTACTCCCGCATTTTCTGTAAGGTTTAAATTTCTGCTGACAATAGTCTGTAAATTGTTGATGATCTGTGCTGAAACCACCACAGGATCAATGGAAGACCATGGATAAGCCCCATGAGCCTGTTTGCCGTGAACTTTAATCTGCATATCATTTACGCTAGCCATTATCCCTCCGGGGCGGTAAGCAATTTTCCCAACTTCTGTTTGAGAGTTAATGTGTAAACCAAAAACTGCGTCTACATGTGGGTTTTCCATTACACCTTCTTTTACCATTAGCTCGGCACCACCTTCTTCACCAAAAGGCGGACCTTCTTCTGCAGGTTGGAAAATGAATTTTACCGTTCCTTTTAAATCACCTTTCAAGGAAGAAAGCACATTGGCTACGCCCATTAAAATGGCCATATGCGAATCATGTCCGCAGGCATGCATTGCGCCAACTTCTTGTCCATTAAATTGTGTTTTAACCTTTGATGCAAAAGGAACAGGGGTTCTTTCCACAACTGGTAAACCATCCATATCAGCTCTTAACGCAACCACTGGTCCTGGTTTTCCACCTTTTAATAAACCTACTACACCTGTTTTTCCAACTCCGGTGGTTACTTCTATTCCTAATGATTTTAGGTATTTAGCAATGATTGCTGAGGTTCTAAATTCTTGGTTTCCAAGCTCAGGGTGCTCGTGAAAATCACGGCGCCAATCAATCACTTGCTTTTCAATGGCATCTGCTTTCTGAGAAACTTTTTGTTTAAGTGCTTCCGTTTGGGCGAAAGCAATGCAAGTCATAAAACTTAGCAGGAGGGTAAGGCTTTTCTTCATCTATGTTTGGGTTAAAAACTAAAAATAAAGGTTTAGCTACGAATACACGAATAATCACTAATAATTTGTGAAAATTAGTGTATTGGTGGCAAAATAAAAGAATTATGTATAGCTTGATTTATTTAATCATAGCAGGAACTACTGCTACTGTTAACCTACTGATGCAGGTCATTTTGCCTTTTTCATTATAAATTTTAATATCCCAAACATGGGTTTTTCCACCGATATGAATGGGCGTACACACGCCAGTCACAAAACCGTCTTTTACAGGCCTTAAATGGTTGGCATTAATTTCTAAGCCTACACCCATCTGTTTAGCAGGGTCAAGGACTAAATTACTGGCTACACTTCCTAAAGTTTCTGCTAAAACTACCGAGGAGCCACCGTGTAAAATACCAAACGGTTGATGCGTTCTGGCATCAACCGGCATAATTCCTTTGATATAATCTGCTCCTATTTCTGTAAACTCGATACCAATTAAGGCACCAATATGGTTTTTAGGACGGTTGTTGAGTTCTTCAACATCAGGATTGCTGAACCAGATCATTTCTTGAGGTATAATTCCTTCATCACATTAAAATGATGCTCAATATGGCCATATATAATGAAAAGTAAAGCACCGGCAGAAACGACATTCCCACTTGCTGTTCCCTTTTTCTTTAGGTCTTCATCAGATAAAGATTTAAAGAAAAATAGATTGGCTTGACGAAGCATTACCAATTCATCTACTAAATCACTATAAGTGTATTTCTCTATATCAGTGTTGGCTACAATTTCATCCTGATCAAAACCTGGTAAATCGGTTTGGTCGTTTCTGGCAATCCGCATTGCCCTATAAGTCATCACTCTTTCAGTATCTATCAAATGAGAAATTACCTGCTTTACAGTCCATTTTCCCTCTGCATAAGCGAAGTCGTATTTTTTCTCAGGAATGTCAGCCAAAAAATCGTCAATAGCATTTAATTGACTTTTCAATCGTCTTAAAATGGGTTGGTTACCAGCCGATGCAAGTTGGATATAGTTTTCGTAAAATGGTGCGTATTCGTTAGCTAGTGGTTGGTACATAATTTAAACTGCTTTTAATGATTATTCTAAATGTTGTTCCTTTACCGATTTCAGAATCTTTCACAAATATCTGCCCTCTGTGATAATTTTCTATTATTCTTTTGGTGAGCGAGAGGCCTAAACCCCATCCTCTTTTTCTGGTGGTGAAACCAGGTTGGAAAATGGCATCAAATTTTGACCTGGAAATTCCTTTACCGGTATCGGTGATATCTACAAATATCTGTTCTTTTACTAGATTTTCAATGATATTAATTGAAATTTTACCATTCCCTTCTATTGCATTCACGGCATTTTTTAATATATTCTCTATAACCCAATCAAATAAAGGTACGTTTAAGAGGGCTTCTTGATGCTCATCTCCGGTGACTTCAAATTTAATTTTATCACTTACCCTTACGCTAAAATAATCAACATAATCTTTTACGGTTTCATAAATGGAATGACTGGTTAAAATAGGTGTAGAGCCGATTTTAGAGAACCTGTCGGCTACAATTTCCAGTCTTTTTACGTCATTTTCCATTTGTAGAATCAAAGGATCTTCTTCCGCATCAAACTTGTCTTTTAGCAATTCTACCCAAGCCATTAAAGAGGAAATTGGTGTCCCAAGCTGATGTGCTGTTTCTTTTGCCAAACCCACCCAAACCTGATTCTGTTCAGACCGGCGGGAGGAACTGAAGGTGACATAAGCAATCAATAAAAAAACTGCAATAACCGTTAATTGTATGTAGGGAAAAATCCGGAGTTGGGTAAGTAAAAAGCTGTCTTTGTAATAAACATACATGATTTTGTCATTAATATCTAGGACAATGGGTTCATGTTGCGCTTTCATGCTTGTAAGTTGCCTACGGTAATATCTTGGATCATATTGTTTATCAGACTCTATTTTATCATAAGTTTTAGCAGTATCTAAACCAACATATGTCATGATGGAATCTTGCGAATTGGTAAGGATAACAGGAATTACTAAGCTGTCTTTTACGGTAAAAAGGTAATCCATCATTTCCTCATTATCGGTATCGAGCATTTTCTTGAAACTTTGGCTCCAAACTTCCGCTCTGGTTCTTTCAGATTTGGAAATCCCCTGAACTAAAACATCAGTGTACCACAGAGAAGCTGCGGCAATTATTATGGCAAAAATAAGGAGCAGGTATTTCCATCTGCGTTTATGTTGATATGGATTCATTTAATAGGGCTTATTGCAAAAGGGCTTTAAGCGGAAAGCCAATATAAAGATTAAAAATTAATTGATTTAAGATATGCTGAAAATAAAAAAACAGCAGTAATGATACTGCTGTTTTTCTCTAAACGTGTTTGGATTTATTTATTCTCTAAAGCTTTAAGTCTTATTTAATTCCCGCCAATAATCACTGGATTTTTGCCACTTCCCATAATAATTACTTTTGCATTTGCAGAAGTAGCAATGGCTTTTTGTGCTAAGATGGATTCATACTGTAACTGTCTGTCAGACAATCCAGTTGAAAGTATTTTCTGATAATCAGCAATACCTTGTGCTTCTACTCTTTTACGTTCAGCTTCCTGTTTTTCTTTCTGCAAAACAAAAGTCATTTTCTGAGCGTCCTGTTCTGCATTTATTTTTGATTCAATGGTTGCTTTTACAGATGCTGGTAAAGCCACATTTCTGATTAACAGTTGCTGTAACTGCAAACCGCGTTTTGAAAAACTGGTTTCTATTGTTTTGTAAATTTTATTCTGAAACTCATCTCTTTTTGTAGAGTACAAAGAAACTGCATCATAAGAAACGGCATTGTCTCTTATGGCCGTTCGGGCTACTGGCCTAACAATTTTATCCAGATAATCTGTTCCAATTTCCTGAAGGATTTTTGGAGCTTCAGTAGGTTTCACATTAAAAAGTACAGAAAGGTCAATCACCACTTCCAATCCGTCTGCTGTTAAAATCCGGATGGCATCATCACCTTTAATAGTGCCTTCTTCATGTTCTCCAGACATGGTGTAATTTTGGGTTCGTACATCAAAATCAGTGACCTCAACCAATGGATTTACAAAGTTCAATCCGCTATATAAAACCGTATTATCTACTTTACCAAATAGTGATTTTACACCAACTTGGCCAGGCTCAATGGTTTTAAAACAGGAGGTAAGAACACCTATTACAATTAACACTGGACCTACTACATACATTAATCTGCCAATTTTATCAGTTTGCGCATTTTCCTGACGGGAAATAACAAAACCTATTATAAAGGCAAAAATTCCAATTACTATTAAAATCATATCTTTTGGTTTAAAATAGGGCTATTTTTTCTTTTTGCCCTTTTGTTTGACGTTCTCTTCGGCTTTTTGTTTCATTTCCTCACGCACAATTTTTGTGTGCTTGATTTTATAGAATACACTTAAGCCAAATGCGGCCGCACATAAGATAGGGATAAAATAGTTGTCCATTTTAAAACCATAATAGCCAACAGCTATAG
>JBDSHZ010000033.1:0-5719 GCA_039918235.1 Pelobium sp. | reverse complement strand
AGAGGAATAGTAGAATTTTTTTTCTCATAATATGATAATTGGTTAAAATTTAGAAAACAAAAAGCTACTAGTAAATAGCTGATAAATTATCTAGAATGAGTTCGTAATCTCAAATAAAAGATATTTATTATGCTAAATAGGATAATAGGCTCTAAGTATATTAATTGGTTCAAACAATATTAAAGAGATTAAACTCAAAAAAAAAGCTCCTTACGTTAAATAACTGTGCAATCGTTACCGGCATCGATGCCGAATAAATAATAATCAATTTAAGGAATCGAATTCCTTCAATAATTGAGCTTTTATATGTATTTTAGGCTTATAAATAAAGGATGAGCGCAACTTAAAATGTTTAAACCAATAACAATTAAAGATATTGCCAAAGCACTTAAGCTCTCTACTTCTACCGTATCAAGAGCATTAAGAGGAGGGTATGAAATTAGTGAAGACACTAAGAAAATTGTTTTGGATTATGCTGAAAAAATCAACTTTACAAGAAACCCAATTGCCCTTAGTTTAAAAGAAAGAAGAAGCTATTCCATTGGAATTATAGTTTGTGAGGTAGCCAATGTTTTTTTCTCTCAAGCGATTGATGGCATTGAGTCCATTGCTTATAATAAAGGTTATCACGTTGTAATTTCACAAAGTCATGATCAATATGAGCGGGAAGTAACCAATATTCAGCATTTGGCTAACCGCTCAGTAGATGGAATTATTATTTCCTTGGCCGCAGAAACTATAGATTACCGGCACATAGAAAAATTACATGAACAAGGTTTGCCTATTGTCTTTTTTGATAGGATTTTGGAGACCATGCAAACCCATAAAGTGACAAGTAATAATGCCCAAGGTGCTTTTGAAGCAACAGAATACCTGATTAAAAGTGGTTGTAAAAGAATTGCCCATTTGGCTAACGCACCACAGTTATCTATTACAGAGCAAAGGCAAACAGGATACGAAGAAGCACTTAAAAAGCATGGGATTGCTTTCAATGCTGATTATATTAAATATTGTGAGCATGGTGGCAGTAAAAAGGGAGAAGTAGATACTGCAGTAAAGGCTTTATTAGACTTGCCAGAAAAACCTGATGCCATATTTGTGGCCAGTGACAGGCTAAGTATTGGATGCTTAGAAGCAATAAAAAAATACAATAGAGATGAAGACATCTTAGTTGCAGGATTTAGCAATTCTGATGTGGTAAATCTATTAAAACCTTCTCTTTCGTGTGTAAGGCAACCTGCCTTTGAGATGGGAAGAATTGCTACCGAAATGCTGATCAGTTTAATTGAAAGCAAACATCCGGTAGAGGAGTTTGAAACAAAGATACTAGATACCACTTTCCATATCAATGGTTAAAAAAAATCCCTTCTGATGAATTTCAGAAAGGATTTTTTAATTAATTATTACCTCTTGATGGCCTACTGCTTCTACCGCTTTCACTTGAAGAAGTACCGCTACTTCTTGATGACTGCTGTTGAGGCTGAGAACGTTCTACCGTTCTTGGCGCACTAGGTTCACTCCGCTCTGTTCTTTGAGGTCTGCTATTATTGTCGCCTCTGCTTTCTTGCTTAGCAGGAGCAGGACTATTTGACCTTTGATTAGAAGATGAATTATCTGTTGATCTTTCAGTTCTTGTAGGAACGTCTGCTCTGCTATTAGGAGCATCGGATCTTGTACTCCTATTATTATCTGTATTAGGTTGTGGTCTTGAAGAAACATCAGGTCTTGAAATTCTATCAGTACTGGTCTGTGTTGTTGAAGAAGAAGCATCTGGCCTAGCACTTCTGTCTATAGTAGAAGGTCTGTTAGATTGATTAGCATCCTCTCTTCTAGCAGAATTTCCAGTGCCATCATTACTTCTTCCTAAATTATTATCACTAGCTCTGTTCGGTCTGGAAGAATTGCTTGCAATTGTTCTTGGCGCAGCGTTTTTATCATCTCTGATTACATCAGGTCTGTAAATGTTTACGGCATCTCTAGTGACTCTTGTAGAGCCTGGCGTGGTACCATCTGCTACTCTGTAAACGGGTACATCTTGCCTTGTTGCTCGTCTGATATCATCCGCTCTTGGGCCAGTATAATAATTTAGATTTCTGTTGGTGTAAACATTATTGATAATGGTAGTATTATTTATGATGTAAACATTCCTTCTTGGCTCCCAATAACGGCCGTAAGATGGATAATAAATACATCTTTGAGGAATAAATACCCAATAGTTATCAGGCACATAATATCTTCTGCCAATGTTGATGTTAATATTTATCCGTGGCCCCAAAGGTGCCCAGCCATAATAACCACCGCCAGTTCTCCAACTTACCCAAGCTGGTCCCCATTCGGTATCGGGTGCCCAAATCCAGCCATCATAATCGTCATAAAACCATCTACCATAGTGGAAGGGAGCCCAGCCCCATTCATAATCAGAAACCCAGGTATTGCCATATTCTGTCATCACCCAATGTCCGTTTGTATAATAAGGTCTAAAATCTCTTCCAACGTTTGGCCTCCATACGTAGCCATAATCAGGATTGTTTACCCAGTCTCCATAATAGGAAAGCTCATCGTAAAATACCTGTAAAGAAATACCTCTATTAGGATTTGCTTCAGCTTTAGTAGAATTTAAGCTCAGAAATAATACAATTATTCCAAAAGCTGTTGCTGTTTTTTTAATTATGCTTTTCATGCTTCTCTCTTTTGTAAAGTATAATTGATTAAATAATTAACGCTTCAATACATCTTTTCATATACTTTTTAATTTTTATTGACAAACAAATAACAAAATACTATTTCGTTATCCTTTAGATATATAAACTAAAATATTGATATAAGAACAAAACCCATTATTCTATGAGCTTAATCTAAAGACGATGGCTGGAACAAAAAGGTGTCAAATAAATGATAAGATTTTTCTTATTGGAGTATTTTAAAATCAAATGGTTTAATTTGCAGCTATGGCAAAAGGTACATTATACCTGATTCCGGTGGTAATGGCAGAAGGCGCTGAACAAAAATCTTTGACTCCTTATTTATGCGAAACCATCAATCAGATAAAAGAATATATCGTAGAAAACGAAAAAACAGCTCGTAAATGTTTAAAGTTTTCTGGTTTAACTACTCCGCAAAGTGAACTAATTATTCATGATTATGGAAAACACCAACGTGGGGGAAAGCTTACCGAATATTTTGAAGGCTTAGAAGCTGGAAATGATGTTGGCTTAATGAGCGAAGCAGGTTGCCCTGCAGTTGCTGACCCAGGTGCTGAAATTGTTGCGGAAGCGCATAAAAGAAACATTAAAGTGGTTCCGCTGGTTGGACCAAGTTCACTCCTTTTGGCATTGATGGGATCAGGATTTAATGGCCAAAGTTTTGCTTTTCAAGGCTACATCCCTATTGATAAGATGGACAGAATTAAGAGAATTAGAGATTTGGAAGGGTTTTCTGAGCGTTTTAAGCAAACACAGTTATTTATAGAAACCCCATTTAGGAATAATCCATTATTGAATGACATCTTATCCTCCTGCAAAAATGACACAAAGCTTTGCATTGCTTGTAACCTAACGGCAGAGGACGAAATGATTCAAACTAAAACAATTGCAGATTGGAAAAAAGAGCAACCAGATCTTCATAAAAAACCAACTATTTTTCTTCTTTATAGAGCGAGATGAACATCCCCTCTTCATCAGAGCTATTAATTAATGGCCTAAGCCCTGTAAGTTTGGCATTGGCTGTCATTTTATCTAAACATGGAATAAAAGTTTTATTAATTGATGATCATTCTGTTATAGAACCTCAATTTGACCAAATCATAGTTGATACCTACAGCATTGAATTTTTAAAAAATCATGGTTTTAATTTCAGCAAGGAAGAAGTATCGAACACTTATCTTAAATCTACTGAGTTCATCAATCAGGCTCTAAAACTACTAGCGACCAATTTATGCAGTGTGATTTGGGACACTAAAATCACTGATTCCAAAGCTGCCAATACCCAATTTATACTGTCTCATCAAGCGCAGTTAACCATTCATTCTACCACCTATTTTTATCTATCATCTGATCTAAAATTTGGAATTATCAAACTTGACTTCAGAAATATATTTCTGTTAGCTTGGAGATTGATTGGCATTTTAAAAGGAACGCTAAAGAAACCCATTTTGGAAAGTTACCCTACGGAATATATCTTATTAAGAACACAATTTCTTGCAAATGATGAATCTACTAAAAAGAATGTTTTTCAGAGATTGATTCACAAATATGTTAATACTCACTCAGCCCCAAATCTGATAGAAAGCAAAACATCTTTGCACCTTAGTCAACACAGAAGTTTACAGGCAGGTGAGCTATTGCCTGATTTACCGTTTTATGATGAAAAGGCTAAAGTAAATTCTTCTCTTCATCAATGGTGTAGCTATCAGCATTTTTCGGTAATAATATTTGGCTATTTAATTCCTGCAAATCTCTTTGCTATAGCTAAATGGATGCAACTGAATTATCCGGTGCAACTGTATTATTTGCCCAATAGCGAGAGAAACGAGTCCCTTTTTAAGGAATTAAAACTTAGCATTGGCCAAAAGAAAACATTGATTGTTAGGCCTGATAAATATATTGGATTATTGCATGACGGCATTGAAATAGACCTGATGGATAACTACCTGAGAAATTTCATTTTTATGAATGAAAAAACCACCGATGATAGATTATTAAGTGAATAACCTAGAAATTAGAATGATCACCAGAAATAGAATGATAAGAAAAATATAAGCTAAGGGTTTGGCAAAATTAAGCGTCCATCCCAAAAGAGATGCTTTGGGAACGATTAAATTTTCGTCATTTTCATCAAAATAAAATATGCCCAATTTATAATGAGCTGATCTTTTGTTGTGATTATGCTCATCAACCATGTATCGTTTCCGCCTTTCCGTAACTCTTAATTATTTTTCCTTCATAATCCAACCATTCTTCCCAGCGTTTTTCCACATCAATTTCAGCTCCGTATTTTCTGGCCAGTCTGATGAACATGGTGTAGTGATTGGCTTCTGACACCATCAATTCATAATAAAATTCTGAAAGCTCTTTGTCCTCTACGTGTTCTGATAACACTTTAAAACGCTCGCAACTTCTTGCTTCAATCATGGCGGCCAGCAATAACCTATCCACCATACTTATGGTTCTATTGGCTTCGCCACCTCCTCTTTTCAAAAATTTCATGAGCTCGTTCACATAATTATCCTTACGCTCTAAACCCAAAGTATAACCACGCTTAACAATAATATCATGAACCCGTTTAAAATGATCCATTTCTTCTTTTGCCAATTCGGCCATCTCCTGTACCAACTCAGAAATATTTGGGTTTTGGATAATTAAGGTAATGGCGTTGGTTGCTGCCTTTTGTTCGCAATAAGCATGATCTGTCAAAATCTCTTCAATATTGCTTTCCACTATATTTTTTACCCAGAAAGGATCCGTTGGCAACTGTAGCTTAAACATGGTTTTCTCACTCATGTTGCAAAATTAAGCTATTTATAGAGACTTTTGCTATCAATAAACTCAATAACGTCATCAGGAAGAAAGAATTTTACATCTTTTCCATCAGCAATTGCCTTTCTAATAAAGGTGGAAGAAATCTCCATTAAGGGTGTTTGAGTAATGCTTACTTTAGGGTGATTTTGAAATTCCTCGCTATTATAGCTGGGTCTTGGATAAACAAAAATTTCATAATCTCT
>JBDSHZ010000032.1:0-16892 GCA_039918235.1 Pelobium sp. | reverse complement strand
AGAAAAGCTTCTGCGTAATATCGGCGTTGAAAACAGGGCTCAGTTTATAAGCTATTTATTTGAAAAAACGGCAGCGGCCTATTTGAACATGGCCAAGAGATCGCCTTGGCATCCCAAGCAAAAACCAAGAGCGGTATCGATCATTTGGATCTATTGCAACCATCCCAAAGAAGTAGATGCTACAGCTTTACATGCCCTGGTAGAT
This sequence comes from Pelobium sp., assembly GCA_039918235.1. Lineage (GTDB taxonomy): Bacteria > Bacteroidota > Bacteroidia > Sphingobacteriales > Sphingobacteriaceae > Pseudopedobacter. The sequence continues at coordinate 16,687 of JBDSHZ010000032.1, read as the reverse complement.
TTTGCGGCGTTGTTAACAAAGGAAGAAAATAATATCTTATCGCTGGCGCCCAACCAGTTTATGCTGTTATTGCTTTACTATTTACAATCACAAACCAAAGAAAGTCTGGATCACTTAAAGCTCATTTTAAAAGTAGCTGGGCGTACAAAGATTGAAGAAGCGCTGCAATATTATTTAATATTGGCTGGCAGGCATTTAAGGTTGGATAAATTTGAAAGTTTACTGTGTTTCTTAAAAGAGAATAAATCCCCATTTGCACCCTATTTAGCCATGATTTTGGCACTGTCTCAAAGCGCCACCAGTGATAAGGACCAATTTTTATCGTTTTCTGCAGTACAGGACACCGGACATAGCAATAATTTAAAAAGCCACCTCGCTCCTGCCTATCATGTTTTAAAAGAATATTTAACCCAGCTATTTTACGCACTTCGCGGTCATGAAATCATGAATCATGCTGACCCTTTTGCTTTGTTTAATATAGACGAAGAAATCAGCAGCTCCTATAGGAATTTGTTAAAGTATGCGCCGCTTCGTTTTTAGATGAATATTGTTTTATAATATAAAAACCACCTCTCCCTATCTATGAAGAGGTGGCCATTTCTACCTTATGGAGTTTGGCTCAAATTTAATTCCTTGGCAATTGATGTACTTGTTAAAGAGTGATCAAATTCAATTAGTAAATCTTGTATTGCTTCGTGTAATGTCATATATTTTCACAAATGAAAGAAGAACCTATGCAATCTATCTGCATTCCTTCTTTAGTTTTAATTTGTAACGATTAATAAAGTATATAACAAAATCTTCTATAACATTTGATTCGCCAAAGTAACTTGTACCCTTTGTCCACAATAATAAGCAGGACTAATTTGGTCTTTTGGCTTCTGTTTAATGTTGATTCTGCCGATTATAGTTTCATAGAGCTAAAGATGCCTCTAATTTAAATATGATGATCGATTCTACTTTTTAATGTTTTTATTCAATTCCCGCACAAGCAGATACACTGTGGTGCATGGACAATGTTTCGCATAGTTTTTATCAACACCGAAATGTGTATGCAAATCTTCCGCCCGCCGTATGGCAAGGTGTTGAGATGCACCGTTTATGCCGTTGTGTCTTTCATAATGTTCTTCACAAAACGCAACTGTCTTTGCTGTATTATGGAAACTTTCTAGTTGCCACTTTTCTTTCAAAATACCGTAAAATTCGTGACGGGTAAGTTTTGTTTCAAGCATCTGGTAATGTAAAACAAACCACAATTCAAAAGCATCATTAGACCAAGCTACTTTTAATCCATGTTGTTCTGCTTTATCAATAGCACTGTTAAAATCTTGAGGTTGTGTAGCTGCTTCGTCTGGTTTAATATCATAATCAAATACGCACCAAATTTCTCGATCTTTGTTTTCTTCTTCCTTACTTTTCTTTATCGCAAAATCAACCAACTTATTTTTGGTATTGCAACCACCTTCAATAATAACCGATTTCGATGGAACGGGAAAACCTTCAAAATAAAGGGGTTCTGTGTTTTCTCCCTCACATATAATTAAAAATGTTTTCTTTTGTTCAATCCTATTTTCCTGATAAGCCTTATTTTTAACAAAACCTATTGAACGTAAATAAGCCTCATTAGCTTGTTCTTTGCTTAGTTTACTCGGCATTTTCAATTTGGTTTTCTTTTACTACCCAATCCATCTTATCTAAAAATGGCACTGCAGAATAGTTTCCACTTAAATATTCTTTATCATAAGAAGCATCTTTTCGCACCCCCTTAAACTCTATAAGACTTGTGAGTGAACTGATACCAAACCTGTTTTTATCTACCATACATATTTGATCTCTTCTTAATTTAGCTCTTCGTAGCAGACTTGCATCGTGAGTAATAAAAATAAGTTGAGCATGAAGTGGGTTTGTTTTTGGATTATTGAAAAGTTCTACAATTTTTAGGGTAAGATTTGGGTGTAATCTAGAGTCAAACTCGTCTATTAACATTACTCGACCATCTGCCAAGGAGTCCAAAATTAAAGAACCTAGAGAAAATATTTTTGCTGTTCCTTGTGATTCCCACTCGCCAAACGGCACCGATATTTTGTCTATAAAATTCCCATCATTATCGTACCTAGAATGTAATGAAAATAGACTTACCGCCTTTCCTTTTTTTTCTTCATTATTTAACGCATTAAATAATTCTTTATCAATCAAATGATCGGGCAACTCACTAATTTCCAAACCTTCCACTCCAGTATCCGCAGCGGCTAAAAGTGCTTTTAAGGTTTCTTTTTGCTTTTCATTACCTTTCATCATTTTTTTCATGGCAGCATTTATAACGCTATCATCATAAACGCCATCAGCGGTAATGATCCCACGAATTAAATTCCGAATATCTGAAAACAGCTTATTGCCAGTTAATGCTCCAGCAGTTAGAAAAAGAGAATCTGATCTGTAAAGTTCTGAGTTTCCCTCAATCGCTTGACTTATAAAAGGATCTGAAAGTGATAAAATCTCTTCATTTACTTTGACTCCTTTCGGACTTCGCATAAAATACTCAACAGAATCATTGTTGTCTTTACCAGCGAATAACCATTCGAAATAGACTTTATTCTCTAGTATTTGAAAACCATAACGGTAAACCACATCTTTATGCAGAAATAAATATTGAAAAAACATGGGTTGCTCATTCCAGTTATCGTCAATTAACTTAAACCTATCCTCCCATATTCTCGACGGAATTCCTTCATCTGCTACCGAACGACTAACCATATAAGCAAATGCAGAAAATGCTGTACCTAAATTACTTTTACCACTAGCATTGCCACCAAAAACAGCCTTAGTTTTTAAAAGACGTAAGTTGCTTTTTTCAAAAACATTATCCTCTTCCAAACCACTATCATTGGTTCTTAACGGGCTTGCTTCTAAACTAAACTTCTGATGATCTTTGAAAGAACGAAAATTGCCAAAATCGAATTCTATAAACATAAATCAAAGCTAAGTATTTATTTGTGAAAAAATCACAAATAAAAATATAGTCATCTAGTTGTAATGTAATTTTTGCAAGCTGTCCATTTTATAAATGAATTCTAAAAACACCTAATATGAATTTTACTTATCTCTTCATTTTCTTATAAACCACCTCTTCCTCCGCCACCTGTAACAATTCTGGCAATTGATCTACCGCATACAATAAACTCTTAGCATCTCCATTTGTGGGGTTTTGCGCTACCAATTCTCCTTTAAATGCTTTGGATAAAAGGGCTTTTGGTAATTTGTCTGTTTTTGCTTTTAGGGTTTTCTATTTTATCAGCTATTGAGAATAAGGATTCTACTATCGTAATAATCATTTCCATTTCCTCTATAGCTGGTATTGGAATAACGATTTTACCAATTGGACCTATAAATATATTTGCCTGTGCAGTCGATTTTTGTAATTCTAGAATTTGCAATTGTCCAATGTGTGATCTCAAAACAATCTCAATATATTTCGAAATTTGAGTATTAGATTGAAATTTCACTAAAGCGGCACTACGTACCATCAAAAATTCCAAGTTTTCAGGAACTACGAAACTCGACCAACAGAACCAGAACAAGAAATCAACACATCCTTAAATTCGGGATTACATCGTTTCTTAATTCTCGTGTATTCGTCTAATGGAACATAATCCACGTTTTTTAAAGAAATCCAACCGTTTTGTACATTTCTAGCTGAAAGTAAATAATAACTGCTTTCAGTTCTTTTAGGTGTAGCATCGTGTTCATGAAATCATGAATCATGCTGACCCTTTTGCTTTGTTTAATATAGATGAAGAAATCAGCAGCTCCTATAGGAATTTGTTAAAGTATGCGCCACTTCAATTTTAAATGAAACTTACATTTAAGATAAAAACTGCCTCTTATTTATGATAAGAGACAGTTTTTTCAATTAAGGGATTTGTTGAAAATCGCCTTGTTCAATTATTGTTTTACTACCCGTTGCAGGATCGTCATTTGAAAACTGCACTAAACATTCCTTGGTACTTACATTACATTGATAACTCTCCCCCAACACATTAGCTGTTACATCCGTATAGCCGCCCATCCCATTTGGGGAATAATAACGTGAAGCAAAACTTGTTGGGGTAAAGCCACTAGTACCTACTAAAATAGCTAATCCAAAAGCGAAGGCTAAAAAGCATGATAATTTTAAATTTTTCATGTTTTTAAGAATTTAAGAATTTAAGCTATCTATTTTATTTTTAAATAGACAGCGGGTTAAAAGTAGCACCTTACCTTAAGGGGCTAATCAAATGAGTACATCACTCATTAACCGGTATAGGGTTAATGAGCTCCTGCTTATTTTACTATTTTTCAATGCCCGGCGAACCTCCTTTCCTGTTGTTGTAGGTAAATCAATAAAAGGGTGAGTAATAAACCTGTGAGATTGATATAAAGCTGAGTGTTCCAACTGATGCCAGGAATGATGGCTGCACAGGAGCAAGGGATGCGTTTAAAGTACTGCATTTTTACCAATGAGATATAGCAGGTAAAAGGGAGCCAAAACAGTAGCGACAAATAACTTGCAATTGTTTTATAGGGTGATTTAACGAATAATATTCCTAATGCAAGAAAACAGATGGGCAGTAAATAGTATAGAAAGGTGGCCAGTTGCTTACTGAATATTTGATTCATCATTTCACTGTGCCATTGCTGGTACCAAAGCACTTTAATGAAAAAGCAATAAAGCCAGAAAAAGCCTAAAACCCAGCTGAGCAACAAAATTATCCTGTCTCTTCTCCTATTAATTTTTATTGATAAAAACATACCTTTTAAGTTGAAATGAATAACTAAAATCTAACCCCTCATTTTTCAGCTCATTTAGCAAACGGCGTACTGTTCTGGGATGGCAGTCCAGCAACTTTGCAGCAGTGCTTTGGTTGATTAATCTTCCGTTCAAAAGCATTTTCCTAAGCTGTATCAATCGTTGGTTTTGAAAGGCGGTCATTTTAATGGAATAATGCTACTGTAAATCTCAGAGGAATCAACTGAAATAGCTATAACCGCAGTTTATAATTTATAATGTAGGATTATAGGAAAAGTCCGGGTGGCCATCCAAATTTGAGTTACGAACCATAGGCCTTTTTTAAGGCTGTTTTTGCTTATGAAAAACATCATCCTCCAAAAGATGAATGAGCTGATCAAAATTCAATCTGAAATTTTATTGATCATCCATTCAGTGGAACAGGCAAAATCTAAAAATACCTCTCCGATAGCCTGGCTAGATGCCCAGGATGTATTACAGCATTACCACCTGTCTCAACGTACCTTGTTAAGATTGAGGACCAGGGGATTGCTCCCCTATTATAAGCTGGAAGGTAAAATATATTATGCCAAAGAGGAGCTGGATTTATTGATCAGAAATCATAAGAAAGACCTCAGAACTTAAAAACAAAATACAGGGCTTTCGCTAAGGACACTGCATTTGTTCGGGCAGGCTTCGTGTAAAAGGTACTTTGCCCGAAGCTTTAGTGCACCGTAAGCGAAGCCGGGGCGAAGGAATGGCTTATGGGGTGTTTTTTCTTAAACGCCACTTTCTGATGAACACCTTTAAATCTAATCCCCATTTTTGTAGGATGCTTAAATCTGTAGACATACTTAATTGTCCTCCTTTGATCAATTCATTCACGTCGATTTCTAAAAATTTAGCAATTTCATACAAACGAGGTAAGGTCATGGTGGTTTGGCCACTTTCAATTTTTGAGTAAGCAGGCTGTGATATATCTAGCATGAAAGCCATATTCTCCTGGCTCCAGCCTTTTTTTAATCTTTCTATTCTAATAAGTTCCCCAATCATAGTCAGTAGTTAATATTCCAAGTTAACATAAATTCTTTTTAGTTATAATTTATAAATTCAGGTTATAGGCTTTTTCACTCAACTTTTTTTGATTTGATCATTCTCTAATGAAGGAGAATATTAATCTATAAATGATGAAAGAATTAACAGAAAAAGAAATGAAAGAAATTTATTTTGGCGACAAAGAGTGTGCGAAAGCCATTGCCATCGGCGGTATTTTAGGTGGTGTGTTTGGTGGTGCAGGCGCATTGATTGGTGGTGCAATTGCCGCTACAGGCCCTGATTGTTTAGGGTGGTGGGACTAGGCTCCTCAGTAATCAGCTTTTAGGAGCTGATTACTTTTATCAAATAAGCAATTAAAAGCCCCGTCAATATCCCTACAAAATGGCTCCTATAGTTTACCCTCCCTACCCTTCGCAATAAGCCATATAAGGTTGCCATAATTACCAAAGCCAAAATAAAAGTATGCTTTAAGTGTAAAGCCGCATAAAACTTAAGGAAATAGTCAACATCTAAGCTTAAATAGGCTGCAACTAAAGCCATTGCACCGTTACTTGCGCCACAGCCGTGAAACTGTTCTTTTTGTCGGTTAATTATAAAATCTGTTGTACTGCCGGCTATACTGCCACCTAACCAAATGAAAAACACCCAAATCCGGTATCGGTCATGTTCTATTAACACCCGTTCCAATTCGTTTCCGAAAATATAGATCAACAATAAGTTGATCACTAAATGGAGATAGCTCGCATGTATGAAATTGCTGGTCACTATAGGATAGCACTGCTTGATAGACCTTATTCCATACGGATATAACAGATGGCTAAAATAGAACCTTTGATTGAGGTTTGCCATTAGTGAAAAACTAAAAATCAGGATGATCAAAATTGTAGTGGTGATATACATATCCTATACAAATTAATAAAAACAAGCTATTCCTTTTAGTTATAAAGTATAACTATACGTTGTTGAATGCAGACTGGTTACGTTCCAATTTTACATTACCAAACAATTAAAATATGGAGCTGAAAAAATTGAACATCTTATATGCCTTTACTTTTTTAGTAGCCATAAACTTGTACCTCATTTTTGAAGAGACCAGTTATAAATACCAATCAATGATAGCCTCGGACGCAATGGGTGATCATCTTGCTTTTTTTGAAAACATGTTTGATAAAGTGAATAAAAGCATTTGGTTATTGTTCATCATTTATCCCTTTTACCTTTTTCTTAAATTGATCTTTATTACCTGCATCCTTGATAATGGGTTTGCATTAAGTAAAAAACAAACCCACTTTAAAATTCTTTTTACTGCTTTTTTAGGTGGCGAGTTTGTGTATATTCTACCCGCACTCTACAAATTAATATGGAAACCTGATTGGTGGGCAAGCCCTTATTTACCATTCATAAATTTCTCTGCCATTGGCTTTCTAAATTTGCAGAATCCCTCCTTTTTCATCAAATACCTTTCTAATGCTTATAGCTTGTTTGAATTAATGTATGTATTCCTTTTGATTCTATTAGTCAGCTATTTAAACAACATTAAATGGAAAGAGAGCAGTTTATTGGTGATTAAAAGTTACGGTTTAGCTTATTTTGCTTGGTCTTTATGTCTGGGTGTTTACCTCTCTACTATTTAACAGCCGTGAAAATCCCCTATCGGCTAAAGCATATTTTAGAATACCAGCAGTTTCCTCATGACTGTGGCATGGCCTGTATGAAAATGATCTGCTGTTATTACAAACTGGATTTTAAAACGGAGCTTTCGGGCATTCCTCTTGGTGTAGCGGGTTTAAATATGCTCCAGCTCCAAAAAATTGCTGCCGAAAATCAATGCAGCTTTCAGGCTTTCCGCATTACAGCAGCCGTACTGCCACAGATTAATGCACCTTTCATTTTGGTGGAATGCAACCAAGAGCGTAACCATGCGGCGCTCAGTTTCAACAAATTTAGGTTAGGAAAGAAAATGTGGATTGCCGACCCTGCAAAAGGCTGGGTTGCTGCAAATACGGATAATTGCCTGGCCAGGTATGATTATATCATACAAATTCGCCCTTTAATTACAGGTGTTAAACAACATTTCTTTAAAAATGAATTTGTTAAACTGTTGCAACAGCTGATCCCGCATTACCAAAAAACTTATTTACGCTTAATTTTCTTAAGTGTAATCGCAGGGTTTCTTACCGCTGTCACCAGTTTTTTTACGCAAAAACTCATAGATACCAAAGCGATGGATACCCTGCAACAGCTTTCTTTTGCAGTATTGGTTTCTTTGGTCATTTTACTGGTGATCAAATCACTGGTGGAGCTGTGCGCCCAACTGCTCGGCAATTATTATCAGGAAAAGCTATCGGACAATATGTACAGCAGGTTATTTAACCAGATGGGGAATTTAAGCCCAAAACTGCAGTTCAGCTTAGGGAAAGCCGCTTACTTAGCCCTTTTGAATGATTTGAAAGGTGCTTTAAATGCGCAGCAGCTGCTCCTGCAATTCTTTCTATTTGATCTGCTGTTACTGTTTTTCTATTTAGTCATCTGTGCATTTTATTCCCTAAAAATAACCCTCTTCCTTTCCCTGTTTGCGATACTTCCTGTCTTTCTGGTTTATTTCAGCAGTGAGGGTTTGCTGTATAAGTTCAAGCTGAGCAGGGAAAGCAATATCAAAGCCGACAATCATTTCCTGGCCTATACTAAAACCATTGGCTACGGTTCTTTTAGCCATACTGTCCCTGTTTTCTCTAAAAGTTTGCTCCAGAGCTATTCGCATTTCTTTTCAGAAAGGAACAAAGCATTTACAGCAGTATACCGCTTTAGGTTTCTCTTAAACACGCTCATGAGCATCGAATCTGGAATTGTAATATATCTCCTGATTAATGATTATCGGTATCACCGTTTAACAACTGGGGAGTTCAGCATCTTATTTTCAGTTTCATTCATCCTTAACCAGATGATTTATCAGGCTTTAAAATTGCCTTTAAGCTTAAAAGAGTATTTACCGCATACCAAGCGCTTCAATACCTTTATGGCAAAAAGCAGGGAGAAAACGCCCGCCATTATACTTCCTCCATTTGAAAAGCTACAACTTTCAAACTATAGCCTGAAAGACCCCAAAACCGGAAAAGATTTAATGACCTCCCTAACATTGGCCATCCGCAAAAACGAATGGTTGGTCATCACGGGGCAAAACGGCAAGGGGAAAAGCCTTTTGTTGCAAAGCTTGTTTGGCTTTTATCCTGCCAGCGATGGCGCCATCTTATGGAACAATGAAATCATAAAACAACTCCCGCCAAGCTGTGCTTATCTTTGTCAGAAGCCTACTTTGTTTAAAGGTTCCTTGCTGTTCAATATCACCCTTGATGAAAATACAGCTCCGGAAAATATGGAAAGCTTTTTAAGTTTTATGGGCATGCCCTGCTTTCTAGCGCAATTTAAATTCGGTTGGCAAACGCTATTCAGTGGCGAAAAAGACGAGCTTTCCGTTGGCGAGGTGAAGCTGATTGCTTTTATGCGTGAAATCTACAAACAACCCCAACTCCTGATCTTGGATGAACCTACCGCCTCCTTATCCTGTGAATCAACACACCACCTACTCAACATTTTGGAAAAATTACGTGGCAATACCACGCTATTAATAGTAAGCCATGAACAGTTATTGATCAATAGGGCGGATAAAATTGTGGAGTTGGTTTAAAGCTGAGGGATTTAATGTGATGTCTATTAGCTTTATTGATATAGGCAGTTCTAGAGCGAACCGTTAACGAACTGCCATCGCAGCCTTAGCTATTTTATACACGGTGTCTTATCACCTTGAAATGAATTACGTTTAAAAGTTAGCGTCCCTAATAGCTGGGCAGTCAGGCTTTAATTATTCTGAAAAATCCTGTGGTAAAATGAGTAGAATGAATAGTCCATGGACTATGGACAATAGACCATAGACTATTAGCCATAAATCATTCGGCAATGAACCATCAACCAACTCACAAAAAAACCATCTCCACCACCACTTCCCCACCAGCCTTTTCATTCATATTAGCCATGATCTGATCCCGCATCATTTTGAGTTCATTTTTTACCACGGAGGATTCTATTCTTAAAAATAGCTTTTTATCCCTGATGAATATCTCTTTGGTTCGGTTGGCTACGGCTTTGCCTACCACTTCTTCCCAGGAAGATATGGCAAAGGTTTCATCGTACTTCCCTTTTAAGCGGTACACTTTCAGCATTTGCTCCATGGCCTCTTTCAAGGTTTTATCATTAGTTCTGCTCATGATTGTATCAGGCTTTTATCTATGTGGAACATTTTTAAGGGGACTGCAATTTCATGGAATATCCGCTCCACCCTTTCGGCATTGGTATCCGTAATAAATAACTGTCCAAAATCTTCCTCTGAAACCATTTTCATCAGCTTGGTGATCCGGAGGTCATCTAATTTATCAAAAATATCATCTAAAAGCAGTAAAGGTTTGTAGCCTTTTTCCTGATAGATAAAACTGTATTTAGCCAGCTTCAGCGCAATTAAAAAGGATTTCTGTTGCCCTTGCGAGCCAAATTTCTTTAATGGCATACTTTCATGCACCTGAAAAACCAGCTCGTCTTTATGAATTCCCTGTGTGGTGCGTTGTAAAATCCGGTCTTTCTCCAATGACTTTTTCAGTAAGCTTTCAAAATCAGCACTTAACAAAGGGGATTCGTAAATCAGCTCTACCGATTCGGCACCATCTGTAAGGTATTCATAATGCTGGTTAAAAACCGGCGTAAACACTTCCATAAATGCTTTGCGCTTGCTGAATATTTTACTGCCTGACTTAATCAGCTGCTGGTCAAAAATCTCTAACAGTGCAGGGTCATATCTGCCACTTTCTGCAATCTGCTTTAGTAAGGCATTTCTGTTCAGTAAATTTTTGTTGTAAATGATCAGTTCATCCAAGTAGTTGGCATCTGTTAGGGAAATCACGGTGTCCATAAATTTCCTTCGCTCCTCGCTGCCATCTAAAATTAAGGCTACATCATTTGGGGAAATCATCACCAATGGGAAAAGCCCAATATGGTCTGCCAACCTGCTGTATTCTTTCTTATTTCTTTTAAACTGCTTTTTTTGGTTTTTTTTCAGTCCACAGGCAATCAGTTCATCGCTATCATTTTTATCAAACAGCCCCTGAATCATAAATAAATCTCTGTCCTGTTTGATCTGCTGGCTATCTATCGGATTAAAATAACTTTTGCAAAGAGAAAGGTAATGTATCGCATCCAGCAGATTGGTTTTGCCAGCTCCGTTGTTTCCGGTAAAAGCATTGGCGCCATCCACAAAGCTCAGCTCTGCTTCGTCGTAGTTTTTGAAATTAACTAAGGAGAGTTTCTTGAGATACATTGGGCTAATTTAGAAAAAGGCATTGGTTTTGTCCTTTTATTTTAGATTGATTTTACTTTATTTATATTTTTTACATTTTAAAAACTCACTCAAAACGCTTAAAAAGGCATTCTATTCAGCTATCTTATAATATTTTAACTAATTGGTTGTTGTTTTTGCCGAAAACACTATTTTTGCAATCTTTAATAAAAACCAAAAATGTCAAATACACAGAACGATCAACTGTCAGAACTAACTGGATCTATGGGTAAAACCGGAGATTTTATTCAGGAGAATAGAAAAAGTCTTTTAGTAATTGGTGGTACAGTGCTAGGATTAATATTGCTGTTTTTTGCTTACCAAAGGTTTTATTTAGCTCCCCGTGAAACGGATGCGATAAGCCAAATGTTTAAAGCACAACAATATTGGGAGCAAAAAAATTGGGATAAAGCCCTTAAAGGTGATGGTAACTTCCCTGGTTTCGAAAAAATAATTGAAGACTACGACAATACCAAATCAGCTAACTTAGCTTACTACTATGCAGGTGTTGCTTATTTAAATAAGGGCGAATACCAAAAAGCGGCAGAAAGCTTAACCAATTACAGTGGCTCGGATCCTATTATTGCTCCTGAAGCTTTAGGTGCAGCAGGTGATGCTTATGTAGAATTAAAAAATTACGATGAGGCAATTGTTTTCTACAAGAAAGCGGCATCAAAAGGAGACAATGCTTTTGCAGCTCCTATCTATCTTAAGAAATTAGGCTTGGTTTATGAAGAACAAAAAGACTATAAAGCTGCGGTAGATACCTATAGTAAAATTAAAAATGATTACCCTGAAAGTACTACTGCAACTACCATTGATATGTACATTGCAAGGGCTGAAGGTAAATTATAATTCAAAAAAATATTAAAACAAAAAGGTTAGTTGCAAACAGCTAACCTTTTTTTATTTTAAAATTATGGCAACACACTTAAAAAATCTTTCCGACTTTTCTCATACTTCTGTGCCATCAGCAGAACCTTTTCGCTTCGGAATCGTAGTAGCATCTTGGAATGCCGAGGTAACGGGCAGTTTGTACAAAGGTGCTTACGACTCGTTGATTAAACATGGAGCGATAGAAAAGAACATTATTTCTGTAGAAGTGGCAGGTAGTTTTGAGCTCATCTCTGGTGCCGATTTAATGATGAGCAAAAAAGATTTGGATGCCATTATTTGTTTAGGATGTGTGATACAGGGCGAAACCAGGCATTTTGATTTTATCTGTAATGCAGTAGCAAACGGAATTGCACAAGTTGGGATAAAATATACCAAACCAGTGATTTTTGGAGTTTTAACTACCGATAATCAACAACAGGCAGTAGATAGAGCAGGTGGCAAACATGGCAATAAAGGGGACGAAGCAGCAATTACAGCCATTAAAATGGCTGATTTAAGCCATTCTTTATCAGAATAGATTAATTTGCAACAAAACATTTATATTTATAAAAAATTGCGCTCTTAAAAACCCCTTCTTTAATTTTAAGGAACAGGTTAAAAGCCACAAAAATTAAAATTACACTCATGAAAAAAGTAATTTATCTTGTTTTAGGTTTAATGATTGCCGGCACTGTTTTGCAATCCTGTTCTTCCAAACTTTGTCCTGCTTATAATTCCTATCCAGAAGCAAGAGGAAGAAGATAAAACAATTTTCACTTAATTTTCTTTAATTAAAAACTCCTTAATAAATGAAGAAGCTATTTATTCTATGTGGAATTATTTTCACATTTCTATTGAGTGCACAGTCTCAAACAAAAGAACAGGTCATTGATAAAGTATGGGCAGGTGTAGGTGGCAAAACTGCTTTCGAAAAAGCCAGATACCTTCAGTTTACCTTTGCATCTGAACGGAACGGGAAAATTGGAAATGGCAGAAACCATGTTTGGGACCGGTATACCGGAGATTACCGTTTTGAAAATACCGCAAACGGCAAAACCAGCACTGTTCTTTTTAATGTGAACAACCAAACAGGAAAAGCTTATGAAGATGGTGTGCTATTGCCTGATACCACTGCTGCAAAATTGATCAAAAGAGCTTATGCTGCTTTTATTAACGATACCTATTGGTTAATGGTGCCACTTAAACTGCAAGATCCCGGTGTAAATACGGAGTTGGCTGCTGCCGAAACTATTGATGGCACAAAATATGATATCATACACCTGAACTTTGATAAGGTGGGTTTAACCCCCGGCGATCAATATTGGTTATATGTGAATGATGCAACTGGTGAAATTGGGCAGTGGAAGTTTTTACTGCAGAACCAGAAAAATAGCTCCACATTTGTTTGGGATCCTTATCAGGATTTAGGAAACGGACTGAAACTGTCGCTTAAAAAAACCAATAAAGAAAGCAATTCTAGTATTGTTTTCCCTGATACCAAAGTTTTGAAAAGCGTAGATCAAAATATTTTTATTAAACCATGAATTGGATCAAATTAGAAAATTTAGCACAGTTACAAGAAATAAAAGCCAATACAGGTTACAGCGTAATCTTTAAACATAGCACCCGTTGTTCCATCAGCATGATGGCGAAGAAAAGGGTAGATATGGATTTAAGTGATTTACCGGCTGATGTTAAACCTTACTTTTTAGATTTGATTGCTCACCGGGACATCTCTTCTCAAATTGCAGATTTATTTCAAGTGCATCATGAATCTCCACAATTCCTGCTGATTAAGGATGGAGAGTGTATCCTGGACCAATCTCATGGAGATATTTCTATTGAGGAGGCTTTGGAAGTGCTAAAATCTTAAAACATTCCCAATTTTAATTTTAAAAAGAAAAGCTTCTAGAATTCTAGAAGCTTTCTTTTTACCAGCCAAAATTAACCGGCTTTTTAATATCAGGATGCAAGCTGTGATGTACCGGACAGGTTAGGGCTGCGTTTTCTAAAATCTTTTTCTGCTTATCAGAATAGCTGTCTTTTTTAGGGAACGAAAAATTCACATGAATTTCTGAAACCCTTCTAGGCTCAGTAGCCATTACCTTGGTCACTTCCGCAGTAGTGCCATCCATATCAATTTCTTGAGTTCTTGCCGCAATACCCATAATGGTGAGCATACAATTTGCTAAAGAGGTAGCTAATAAATCAGTTGGAGAAAAAGCTTCTCCTTTTCCCTGATTATCTACAGGTGCATCCGTAATAATTTCTATCCCAGATTGCAAATGTGTAGAGGTGGTTCTTAAACTTCCGTTATATACTACTTTTGAAGTTGCCATAATTTTTATTTGATACCCAAATTTACAAATAATAGTTGCATCATCTGAAATATCTATGCAATTACACTTTCTTTAAGCCTATTTTTTTTACTTTTGAGTGCAATTAATTTTTGATAAGGCTATTCTTAATGACAAGAAAAAAAGTATTGATTACGGGCGCTAGCAGGGGATTAGGATTAGCAATCGCAAAAAAAATTCATGCCGATTATGATTTGATCTTGCATGCCAGTGCTGAAGAAAGCTTTACTGAAATACCTCCTAATGCACAGCTTTTATGTGCCGATTTTTCTGATCCTGAACAGGTGAAAAACTTTTGCAAAGAACTAAAAAAACATGGTGATGATCTCTATGGGATCATCAATAATGCAGGGGTCACTTTCGATAAGCCACTGACTTTTCAACCGGAGAAAGATATTGACATGATGTTGCAGATCAATTTGAGAACACCTATTCTCATCTGCAAAACAGCCATGAAGATTTTTGGATTGAAAAAAAAAGGAGTCATCATTAATGTAAGTTCTGTAGTAGGCGAAACAGGGAATGCGTTCCAATCTATTTATGCTGCAACTAAGGCAGGTTTGGTCGCCCTTTCTAAATCTTTAGCTAAAGAAGCAGGCATGCTCAACAAAGATCATGAGATAAGGGTATTGAGCATTTCTCCTGGCTTTATTTCATCAGATATGACCGATAAAATTCCGGAAACGGAAAGAGAAAAATATCTTCAGATGATTCCATCCCAACGTTTTGGAAAAGTGGAAGAAATTGCGGAAACTATTGCTTTTTTATTATCAGAAAAAGCAAAATACATCAACGGAAGTGACATTAAAATTAATGGAGGAATAATTTAATGGAGAATTTGCTAGGGGTTTCACCAAAAGACAACATGCTACACGGCCCAACTAAATTATTGTTGGATGCCTACCACTGGCATCAGCCTGATTTTGGAATAGTAGCAAGTTACACCCCAAAACCTAGAGATGTAGAGGATCATTTTGGTGTTTTCAGAGGAGTAGATCAAATAGAAGCCTTTGCGCAGGCAACCATTGTCTCTTGTGGAAGTTTTAACGAGTGCAAAAAGCATCATTGTACACCTTTAGCGCTAAAAGAAAAATTCATCCCTGCTTTTATCAGCATTGGAAATGTAAGCTTTCATCATTATGTAGCAGAAGGGGAGACTTTCATCAGTATCGGCATCATCAAGTTCTACAAATTCAGACAGATGGTTTGCGATGGCAGAATTTATAAAGTAGCTAAAGGTGTTGATTTAGATGCCTATTTTAGAGACTTTGATCAGGACAGAATTGCCGCTTATGATTTGAGCAAAGATTTCACACTGGTAGCCGAATTATATGATATCACAGGCAGAGCATTAAAAAAAGATATATTTGAAAAAGCCGAAGGCTAAATTCAATAGGCTCAAAAAAAATTAGAATGATATAAAATATGGAAAGACAAGAAATAATTGATGGATTGGTTGAAATTTTAGGAACTGTTAGAACCATTGATCCTGAAAAATTAAAAAACGTAACGGAAGAAACTGATTTCATTGCTGATTTAAATACTCCATCAACAGAGCTGATCAATATTGCCGCAAAGGCAGAGCAAAAGTTTGGGGTTGAGTTTGAAGATGAAGATATTGATGATTTAGGTTCAACAGTTAAAGATATTGTTGATTTAATTCTTGTTGCAAAAGAAAGAGCTTAAAAATGCAGATCGCTGGAAGAAGAGTTGCTGTTGTAGGTATGGGCGGGGCGTTCCCCACCTGTAAAAGTCTAGATGAGTTTAGTCAGAAACTTTTCTCCAATCAAAGCCTCATCCGCACTTGGGATGTGGCTTCCGCTCATGGTAAAAACATCCGATCCGTTGTGGCTGGTTTTATTACCGAAGCGGAAATGAATTTAGAGGCCATCCCTTCGCCCCTAGCTGCAGACTACCCTGAAACGTATATAGATCATCTGAAAAGGATTCCAGACATGAACTTGTCTACAGCTGATGTTGGAAGCATTTGGGCAATGTTAGGTGCGCAAGAAGCCATAAAAATGGCTGGTTGGGAGGAGAGTGAAACTCAATCAGAACTTACCGGCGTGGTAGTTGGTTCTGGCGGAGCCGGGAATAATATACTAAGACCAGCTTGGCACAATTTTTTTGAATTGCATAGAAAAACACGTTTGGCGGGTTCTCATAATGTAGATAGAACCATGACCTATAGAGAAGCGGCCAACATATCCTGTTTACTTAAAACCAAAGGAGTATGCGAGTCCATTGGCTCTG
>JBDSHZ010000031.1:0-41987 GCA_039918235.1 Pelobium sp. | reverse complement strand
GAGCGCAATGGCCTAAATAACGCAAGCCTATTGTTAAAAACATCACTTCATAAATAGAAATCCCTGCCTATCGGCAGATAGGGCTTCGTTCCTCGCGATGACTACGGTGAAATTAGGCTTAGCAGAGCCTCAAAGCAAGGACGGCCTTGTAGCTGTTGGAAGCAGAAAGCATTATAAACCATGTACAAGCTTTCATTCCATGATGGAAAAAGGTGAAGTTAAAGCCATGAGGTGGCAAAGAGGGGAAAGGCGGCCTCAACTTTACCGTTTTAAGGTTTATAATAGCTTTATGCGACAACAGGTGCAAAGCCTTGATTTTTGGTTCTTTTCATCAAGGAAAAGAACTAGGCTTGGCCCGCCGATGAGGGCCGGAGAGGTTTGAGCGTGAAGGCTAAAAAAGGTAAACTTATTTATTAAAGCCATCACTTCATAAATAGAGATCGCTTCCGTTCCTCGCGATGACTACAAGGGCTGAATGGAGGCTTAGCAGAGCCTTAAAACCAACAAAAAAAATTGAAATAAAAAAAAGGATGAACCCCTATCAGCTCCATCCTTTCAAAAACAACCCACCTAACAACCTAACCACCTAACCACCCAACAACCTAACCACCTAACCCCCTAACCACCCAACCACCTAACCACCCAACCACCTAACCACCCAAACACCTACTGCACTATCCTCGATAACACATCAGAATTCACTTCCTGCCCTTTGTGACCAATCGCTTTCATCCGACCATAAATTCTTACGCCGCTGCGCAAGCCTTTTAGGGTAGTTTCTCTGCTGGTGAAAGGTTTCATCTTCCATTGCGTAGTTTCTACCGGTAATTCGTCGGTATATTCTGCTACGTAAGAAACAGCGTTATCAGCTTTTTTGCAAATAAATTTAAGTTCACCTGCATTGATGCCCTCTAAAATTTTAAAATCCGTTGGCATTCCTAAAACGGTAGAGCTATCGCCATTACTGGCCAAATCAAAGCCACTACTAATCAACATCATACGGTCGCCGTTACTTTGTGCGTCAATATACATTGCCATTTGGCGCATGCTGTCGATTAAAATAGCCCTTTCCTGATTTTTTATGGCAATTAATACCTTCCCACCCGCACTGGCCGCACCCAAGGCATCGCTATAAGCAGCTTGAATGGCGCTAAAATCTGCCAAAGGAGGGATAGTGATGAGAAAATTGGTGTTTCCGGTTAAAGCCAATAGTACGGCTTTAGATTTGCTATTTAAATTGGCATCCGACAATCTGGAATAGTCTAAAATCAATTTTGGTTTCTTCATATCTCCATTCTTTAAATTTTTTAAAGGAGACCTTCTCCTTTTTCTACTCAAATGTAAGGCGCTGTAAATGAGCGGTCAATAGTCATTCACTAAGTACTGCGTTTAAACGGCGGATGATGACTGCTGCCGTGTGCTAGGGAATGTATTTTATATTTTTATCCTCCTCCTTACCGAATACGACCTTTAGCCACAGGAAAGCACTGAGGAGGTGTTTGATTTAAGGGTAAAAGGAAAGAAAAATCATTTTTCTTATCCTTCAAAGGAATTTTCTTTGTTTGAAGAAGTGTTTTCGTTGTTTGAAAAGGTCGTTTCGTTGTCTGAAAAATCATTTTCATTGTTTGAAAAGGTCTTTTCGTAAAAGGAAATGTTGTTTTCGTACTTTGAAAACCTATTTACTTCCTGTGAAAAGGCGTTTTGGGAGGTAGAAAGTCTATTTACTTAAGTAGAAATGGTACTTTCTTAATATAAAATAAAGCTTTCTTTCTTTGAAATAAGCATTAATGACAAAGAAAGAGGGATTTCTGATGTAGAATATCTTTTTTCGTATCACGAATAAGGGCCTTCGTGATACGAAAAAAGGAGAGCGTAATTTTAATGACCAGCAGGAGGGATTGAATTTGAAGGAGGTGAAACTTGATTAACCCTGTTGTTTGATAAAAAGGGATATACCTTGTAAAGTTTTTTCAACGCAGTTTCTAATGCTTTTACCGGGATATTCATATGACCCGCCATGTGATAGGTGGTGATGAGTGCCCTTGGCATTAAACCATATTTATGGCGCACATCATGCCTAAAAGTGGTGGTGGTTTTGTCGCACTTGTCTAATAATAATTTAGTGGTCTGAAAATCGACAATTAAAAAAAAATGTAGTTTCATAATCGTAAGAATTAAAGGTTAAATAGTTAGCATACATAAAGTTAAGCGAAAATTAATGAATAGGCAATACCTAAAATCTAGTATTTTTCAGCTAATTTAACTGTTAAGTAATTATTGTGAATTGCTTTGAGTAGATTAGATTGATATAAGAGCTTTTAAAAGGTTATAAGCGTTTATAAGCATTTAGCAGTTGAACATATATAATAGTTGGCTGCAATGTTATTACGACAATGCAAACATCAACTGACAGGCTAAATTTAGCTAACAAATACAAAATATTAAACATTAATAATGGCAAGTAAAATAGAATATCAAGAAGTTTTAGGCGGTCGCAAAGGCGACTTTGAATATCTCATAATTGACGGTGAAGAATTTGAAATACAAAGCAGTGACGCATTTGATGATTGTGTTGAAGTATTTCTACCCAAAAAATATTTAGCCGATTTCCCAATACAGAATCTTCTTGATAGTATTGTAATTAATGTATGCGATAGCATTGGAGATAATTATGATGACAGCAAACCTAAAGCTCCTCTTTCCCCAGTTATTCATTACAATGGACTTCCCTATTCAATAAAAAAAATTGCGGAGAGAAAAATTTCAATGTCATTTGATGACAGCGGAAGAAGAAAATTTTGGGACGGGGAAATCGGTTTCAAACTTTACATGGAGGCAAAAAGAAAGGCCATAGAAGCAAGAGCAAACGAAGTTGGGGATATTAAACTTGATGACTATGACGATGATGGAGATTACATCGTTATGAATTTTTCTTGTGAACTTGAAACAGAAAATCTCTCAAACGCAATTACATATTCAGAGCAAATTATTTCGCAAATTGAAACAGCCACTAACTTTATACTTGACGAAAAATTAAAAAAGATGGTTGAGCCAAAAGACGAAAACGAGTTGATTAAATTTCAAGAAACCAATTTAGAAATAATGAAGTTGGCAATTGAGAACGGAAAACAATCAATATCTGAGGAAGGAAAACTTAGCCCTAAAGTTGGTGCAGCAATAATTAAAGACGGAAAACTTTTAGGCATTGCGTTCAGAGGACAAAAGGGTGAAGGCGACCATGCCGAATACACTTTGTTTGAAAAAGTTTTGCAAGGACAAGATGTTTCAGGAGCAACAATTTTCACAACACTTGAACCTTGCACTCATAGAAACAATCACAAACCATGTTCTGATTGGATTATTGAAAAAGGAATAAAACATGTAGTCATTGGATATCTTGACCCGAATCCGAAAATTTATAATAATGGCTGCAAAAAACTTAAAGCGGCAGGAATTGAAATTAGTTACTTCCCAAAAGAATTAAGAGAGGAAATAATGAATGACAATGCAAAATTTATTGAACAGTATAATGCCAACCCAAATCTTTCTGGCAGTGCGACCTTTGATTACACAAACAACAACGGACTTTACATCATTGGCAACAACGAAATGATTTTTGAAACTATGTGGACTTCGGCTGGACAAGGTAGCATCCATGCTTACAATGACCCAGGAACAATTAAGGCAATTGCTATTGCTGACGGCTGCAAGGAAATAAACGAAATAAAAGACGGCAGTATTTACAATTCAAGTTCACGAGCAAGAACAATTCATGAAGGTGAAATTTTAATAGTAGAAAACATAAACGGTTTTGTTGCTGCAATAAAAATAGTCGGAGTGAAAATTAAAGGTGGTACAGACAGCATAAACGAATTGAATTTTGAGTTTTGCATACTTGACAACAAGACATCAAATTTTCATTCGTAGTAACATGAAACAACAGACCTTTGTGGACAAAGAAGCACAGCAGCCAACAGCACCTACCCAAAAGGCGGGGTTTCGTGTTCCAATGACAGTTTTGTGGTTAACGGAAGTTTAGTTTTTCAAATCAAGTTTTGTGGTAAAAATCCCGCCCTTCGGGTAGCTGCAAAACGTTATAAGCAATATTACCAAACAACCCTAATAAAATCTAGAGCGAATAATATGAAAAGAATTCTAACATTACCTATCTTATTTTGCCTACTTAATTTTTCTTGTGGAAACGTAAATTCAAGTAATCAGAATACTTCAGTTGACACTTCAAAAAATAATGACAAGAACGATGAATATTTAACGAAATATTCAGGGGGTTATACCGTAGAATTAGATAATGTTTCTTCGAATAATTCAGCCGAAGTTTATATTCTTAAAAATGACGGAACTGCGAAATGGATGTATATAAAAAACGACGGAAACGGAGGTGCTGAAATTGATTCTGAAAAACTAGGAGAATGGAAAGCAACTGAAACAAATATAACAATAACTTGTGAAGGCAATAGCGGACCAATAACCGAAGATTTCAAGTTGAAAGACGGTAGATTTTATGACACGTTAACTGGGGAAAGATACTTGAAATTAAAAAAATAAATACTGCTTATAACAGCAAATTCCTATGTAAAGCAGTTTGCAGTTCCAATGTACTAATTTTCCCCCTCTAGCGCAAGTCTTCCGAGTGATTGGAAAGAGGGTTTGAGGACTTGTGCTTAATGAGTAAAAAAGATTTAGAATAAAGAAAAACAAGTCAGGGTTTAACACAAATCCCGTTTGGCGCAAGTATGTAGGGATGGGGAATGAGTGACGGCTACTTGTGCCTTTATTTGGGTTTTCCCCCTATAGCGCAAGTCTTCCGAGTGATGGAAAAGAGGGTTGGAGGACTTGTGCTTAATGAGTAAAAAAGATTTAGAATAAAGAAAAGTAAGTCAGGCTTTGGCACAAATCAGCCCGCTAAGACTTGCGCCAGTGGGTGGGATAGCAAAAAGTACATTAGCCATTTCACAGGCCCTGGCTACATACTTGCATTAAAATAGGGTGATTGCCTCCTGGTAAGTTATTCATTTTAAACTTTTAAAAAATAATTATCTTGCAAATATATAATGATCAATAACCCCCACAAGCCAACTAAATTTGACAGTAATACGGGGTTTTATTGCGCATATATATAAGTTAGCTGATATTAAAAAAAACAGACTCAAAAATATGGAACAACATTTCGACTCGAAAGAATATATAAAACATTTAGCAGCCGAATTAATAAGAAATTTTGCGTTTTCGAGCTCAGCAACAACTCCTGTCCTAGTTGGTAGTGCTCGAGAAAAGGAAGTAATTAGAAAGCTAGAGTTATTGTTACCAAAAAGTATAGCTGTTGGCTCAGGTTGTGTTATTGATAGTTATGGTAAAACAAGTAAACAAATGGACATAGTTTTGTATGAAAAAGATTTATGCCCAGTATTTTGCATAAATGAATCAGCAGAAACAACGTATTATCCATGTGAAGGAGTTATTGCAGTCGGTGAAATAAAAAGTACTCTAAATACTAAAGAGCTTGAAAATATTTTTGATAAAGCAAATTCTGTCAAGATTTTAAAAAGGCACTCTATTCCACAAAAAAGTCAACTTAGCGGTGATGATTTTTTTGCATTTAGAAAGTATGGTGTACGAACCCCATTTGAGGGTGCAAAATCAGAAGATTTTAATCAAAAAAACAAATCCACCGACCAAATTTATTGCTTTGCATTATGTGGTGAATTGGGCATAACTATTCAAACATTGCAAACAAATTTTAGCAAACTTCTCAAAGAGAGCAACTTTGAAAATGAAGTTAATTTAATTTCAATTCTCAATCACGGATTGATATTCTACTACAATGAAAATGACAATAGTATCAAAAACACCGTTAAAGAAGCTGATTCGTTTTTTATTACTGCGAAAAGGGAAAACAATTTTGAATTTTTATTATCAACATTACATAACATTATTAATTTAAACAGAACTGTTGATATAAGTGCTTATAAGAGATACATATCATTAGATGACAGTTTAACACTGACTGGAGGGATATGTGAAAAAATTAACATCAGCTAACATCAGTTTGGCAAAATGGCGGGTTTAGTGCTAAATTCAAGTTCAGTTTTTCAATTGAACTTTAGTGCAAAGTTGAAGTTTTGTTCTTCGATTTCCCCCCTCTAGCGCAAGTCTTCCGAGTGAAGGAAAAGAGGGTTGGAGGACTTGTGCTTAATGAGTAAAAAAGATTTAGAATAAAGAAAAGCAAGTCAGGCTTTGACACAAATCAGCCTGCTAAGATTTGTACTAAAGTAAAAGGATAAGTATAAATAACAAATGAGTACAAAGTATAAATTCTATAACAATGCTGGGATTTACTTTGTAAGTTTTGCAGTAATAGGATGGATAGATGTTTTTACAAGACAAGTTTACAGAGATTTATTTTTAGAAAGTTTAGTTTATTGCAGAAAAGAAAAAGGTTTAAATATACATGCTTGGGTTTTGATGAGTAACCATGTTCATCTAATAATAAGTAGCAGAACAGCAGGTAAGCTGTCAGATGTAATGAGAGATTTGAAAAAATACACTTCTTTTAAAATATTAAAAGAAATAAGGGAAAGTGAAACCGAAAGTAGAAAAGAGTGGATGATGTATTTATTTGCAAAAGCGGGAAAGGAAAATAACAACAATACAAATTACCAATTTTGGAGACAAGACAACCACCCGATAGAATTAGATGCACATACTAAAATGTTTGAACAAAGATTGGATTATCTCCACGATAATCCGGTAAATGCAGGTATAGTTGAAAAAGCCGAGGATTATTTATATAGCAGTGCGAAAGATTATCAGGAAGGGAAAGGTCTAATAGAAATAGATGTATTACAATAATATAGGCACAAGTCAGGCTTTGGCACAAATCAGCCCGCTAAGACTTGCGCTAGTGGGGGATTGGTGCTTAAATATATTAAACAAATAGGCACAAGTCAGGCTTTGGCACAAATCATCCCGCTAAGACTTGCGCTAGTGGGGTACGTTAGCCATTTTAAACTTTTAGAAAATAATTATCTTGCAAATATATAATGATCAATAACCCCCCACAAGCCAACCAAATTTGATAGTAAAACGGGGGGGTATTGCGCATATTTATAAGTTAGCGGTCATTGTAACATACGACACAACTGACAAGGTTTACGACAAAATTAAAAAGAAACAAAATGACAGAAGAGCAATTAAAAAAGCAATTTCAACAAATTGAAGACAACTTTAATGTAGCTGTAATTTCTAACAGTGTTGACGAAATTAAAAAATGTATAACGAGCGACTGGGTTCTCGTGGACAGCCAAGGAGGAATTATTCCACAAGAAGGATTTTTCAAAGTTCTTGAACAAGGTGCTCTAACTCATTCGACAATGACAAAAGAAATTTTGAGAGTAAAAGTTTATGGAGACATTGCGTTAGTAACAGGTCGCGGACAAAATACTGGAACCTGGCAAGGACAACCATTGGAAGCAGACGAATGGATTACTGATGTTTATAAGAAAGAAAATGACAAATGGCTTTGTGTGTTGACACATCTTACGCCTGTAAAAAAGTAGCTTAACCAATGGTAACTATTGAAACTTTCAGAAAATTAGCACTTTCGTTTCCAGAATCGACAGAAGAGCCTCATTTTGAGAAAACATCTTTCAGAATAAAAAAGAAAATCTTTGCTACTTATGACGACATAAATAAGAGAGCTTGTGTCAAATTATCTGAAATCAACCAAAATGTTTTTTCATCTGCCGACAAGACAATTATTTTTCCCGTGGACAATAAATGGGGCAAACAAGGTTGGACATTAATTGAAATGAATAAAGTTCATCAAGAACTATTTATTGACGCCTTGACAACCGCATATTGTGAAGTCGCACCTAAAAAACTTGCTGAACAAATTAGACCGAATGACATCGAATAAAAAACAACGAACCGCTAACAGCAAATTTGCACAAAAATGGCTGACGGTGGTTCAACTCAGGTTTTTCGTCAATTATTTTGGTATATGCGGTACGACAATGGTTGCTGCAAGCAATGCCATTTATGCACAAATCAGCAAACAGCTATGCTCATTGTGAAAACACGAAATAAATAGAATTACCAGAAAATGATAGATAATTTACCAAATTTTATTTCGCTGACTTTTGGTTTGACAACAGTGGCAACTTTACTACTTTTCATTTGGACAGTTAAAAACTCAAATTCTGAAACAACGCGACAAAAATCAACACAAATTTTAATCGGGTTAACAATTTGGTTGATTGTCCAAACAATTTTGACAATAAAAGATGTATACAACACAGACACTAATTCATTTCCACCGAAAATAATGCTTTTTGGAATTTTGCCTACAATTTTGACAATACTATTTCTCTTTTTAACACAAAAAGGACGACGTTTTATTGATAGTTTACCATTGAAAAACTTAACCTATTTAAACATAGTTAGAGTTCCAGTTGAGATAGTTTTATTTTGGCTTTTTCTCAACAAAGCCATACCAGAATTGATGACTTTTGAAGGTAGAAACTTTGACATTATTGCAGGAATTACAGCTCCATTAATTGCCTATTTTGGAATTACAAAAAACAAATTAAACCAACATACTATTTTAATTTGGAATTTCATTTGCCTTGGACTTTTAATCAATATTGTTATAAACGCATTATTCTCTGCACCTTCACCAATACAGGAATTTGCTTTTGAACAACCGAACATTGCGATTTTAAATTTCCCTTTTAGTTGGTTGCCGACATTTGTAGTTCCAATTGTACTATTCGGACACTTAACTTCAATTAGACAATTATTAAGAACAAAAAACAACGAAAGCATAACAGTAAATTTGCACAAAAATGGCTGACGGTGGTTTACGTTAAGTCATCGGTAATTTATTTAATTTAGTGCGGGCTGAAAATGATTCTGCAAGATTTTAATTCGTATCATTAAATATGTTTAAATATAAGGTTACATTTTTGCTTGTTTTCACGCTTTTAGCTGGTTTTAATGGGTTAAAAGCGCAATCAGCCATTTCAGAGGATATTCGAATCAATCAACTTGGATTTTATCCAAACACCCCAAAGAAAGCAATTATTGTTGGGCAAAATTTTAAGACATTTGAAGTCTTAAATGATCAAACACAAAAATCGGTATACCATGGGGAATTAAAATCATCTGGCTTGCCGGCATTAAATGGTAAGCATACTCAAATTGCTGATTTCTCAGCTTTGAAAGCGCCAGGTGATTATGTGATTTATATTCCTGATTTGGGCCGTTCTTCCGTGTTCCGCATTAGCAATCAAGCTTTTGAGGCCGTGGCGAAAGCATCAGTGAAAGCTTATTATTTTCAAAGGGCCTCCACGGCTTTACCTGAGAAATATGCCGAACAATGGCACAGAGCTGCTGGCCATTTAGATCAAAAAGTGCTCATTCATCCGTCTGCAGCAACAGAAAATCGTCCAACGGGAGCATTCATCTCTTCGCCACAAGGTTGGTATGATGCTGGCGATTACAACAAATACATCGTCAATTCCGGAATAACTATGGGTACTTTGCTTTCTTTTTACGAAGATTTTCCAGCGTATGGAAACACCATTAACCTCAACATCCCAGAAAGCAAAAACAATATCCCAGATTTTTTAGACGAGTTACTTTGGAATTTAAGATGGATGTTGACGATGCAAGATCCAGAAGATGGAGGCGTTTATCATAAACTCACCAGTGCCACTTTTGATAAGATGGAGATGCCGCTGGATGATCAACTTCCTCGCTATGTGGTGCAGAAGGGAACAGCGGCCACTTTAGATTTTGCAGCAGTAACCGCCCAAGCAAGCAGAATATTAAAAAAGTTTGATGAAGATTTACCTGGCTTAGCTGATTCTTGTCTTCAAGCATCCAAGAAAGCTTGGTTATGGGCACAGAAAAATAATAATATTGCCTATAATCAAACAGAAATGAACCATAAGTTTAGCCCAAGTATTGTAACTGGTGCCTATGGTGATAAAGATTTTAGTGATGAGTTTACTTGGGCCGCATGTGAATTATATTTAACCACCAATGAGGAGCACTATTATAGCGCTATAAAGTACGTCCCAGTTGAACAAATGCAGGTGCCCTCTTGGGCGAATGTGAGATTATTGGGCTATTACTCTTTAGCCAGAAATCAAAAGCAACTGAAAGGATTGGCCAAGTCTGACTTTGTAAACCTAAAGACTAATATGCTTGCTATGGCAGCTAAAATGATCAGTAATTATGAGGAACGAGCGTACCAAACGGTAATAGGCAGCACTGGCAGAGACTTTATGTGGGGGAGTAATTCTTTAGCGGCCAATCAGGGTGTGGCATTAATTCAGGCTTTTAGATTAAGTGGCGATAAAAAATTTTTAGTGGCTGCTTTAGCTAATTTAGATTATCTTCTCGGAAGAAATGCCACCGGATATTCTTACGTAACCGGTTTTGGTGACAAAAGCCCTATGTTTCCACATCACCGTGTCTCTGTTTCTGACGGTATAAAACCACCTGTTCCAGGTTTACTGGTTGGTGGCCCAAATCCCGGAATGCAGGATAAAGTTACCTTGCCAAGTGTAGTTCCTGATGAGGCTTATATAGACAGTGCTGATTCTTATGCTACAAATGAAATTGCGATCAATTGGAATGCTCCCTTGGTTTACTTAACAAACGCTCTGATTGCTTTAAAAGCTCAAATTCAATAAAAAAACAGGGTAAAAACCAGCTGATACCATTATTTTTTTATTCCGCTCTAGCGCAAGTTTTCCCAATGAGGGAAAAGAGGGAGACTTGTGCTAGTGGAAGATGACTACAAGGGCTTAGCAGAACCATGCGACAAGGACGGCCTTGTAGCTGTTGGAAGCAAAAAGCATTGGAAGCTTTGCACTTGCTTTCATAACAAGAGGAACAAGGTGAAGTTAAAGCCTTGTATTGGACTGTGGGCTGGAGGCCTCAACTTCACCGCAATAAAGCTTACGATAGCTTTATGCAACAACAGGTGCAGAGCCTTGATTCTTTGGTTACTTTCTCATCAAGGAGAAAGTAACTAGGCTTGGCCCGCCAATGAGGGCCGGAGAGCCCTGTGGGACAAAAGAATGGTTTGGTTCTTTGTGAAGGCAAAGAACCAAACCATTCTTTTGTCCCACAGGTGCCTTTTTCACGATCCCACCACCATCATAAAAGCCACATCGCTAATTTTTACTCGGAAGTGCTACAAAAAAGCCATTGCCAGAAGAGCGTAAAACCGCTATCGCTATAGGCTCGGAAATGCAAGGAAAAAAGTCAGTGCTACCGCTTTTCTGACGCTCCCGGCACTCCTAACGCTCCCTAAAGCATGGCAACCTTTCAGCGCAACAACGCAGAGCCATTCGATAAGTACGGCCTTGTAGCTGTTGGAAGCAAAAAGCATTATAAACCATGCATAAACTTTCATGTTACGATGGAACGAGATAAAGTTAAAGCCATGCTGGGGGGGAATAGCGCAAAGGGGGCCTCAACTTTATCGTCCTAAGGTTTATAATTGCTTTATGCAACAACAGGTGCAAAGCCTTCCTGCCTGCCGGCAGGCAGGGATTCTTTGGTTACTTTCTCATCAAGGAGAAAGTGACTAGGCGTGGCCCGCCAATGAGGGCCGCAGAGCCTTGTGCGTGATGGCAAAGATTACTATTTTCAATAAATAACATGTCCTTTTCAGATGAAAAGAACGAAAAATCTTTTTTGTCCCACAGGTGCCTTTTTCACCATCCCACCACCATCATAAAAGCTACATCGCTGATTTTTACTCGGAAGTGCTACAAAAAAGCCATTGCCAGAAGAGCGTAAAACCGCTATCGCTATAGGCTCGGTAATGCTAAAACTAAGGCAATGCATCCGCTTTTCTGATGCTCCCGGCACTCCTAACGCTCCCTTTAGCATGTCAATTGAAAGTATAAAAGAATTGAAATTCAATAGATGGTTTGCAAGCAACAGCGCAGAGCCATGCGACAAGGACGGCCTTAAAGGATTTGGAGGGATGGCCAATAAATCTTTTGCATTTCCTTCGATTAAGCACAGGCTTCAAACAATCCGCAAAAGTGCAGTACTGACTTTCTTTACCCACTGACGTTCCCACGGCTTGGATTGTTGTTTCAAAGATTTATTGAGCAATCCCGAACAAAGGCTTTACAGCCTTGATTTTTTGGTTACTTTTTGATCAAGCAAAATTGCGTAGCACTCTTGAATGCAATTAAAAATAAATAAGCAACAATGAAAAAAGTAACTAGGCTTGGCCTGCCATAAGGCCGGAGAGCCCTGTGCGGAACGGCAACTTTATGTTCTTTGTTAAGGCAATAGCAAAGCACTCTTGAATGCACTTTTATAAAATAAGAGGAAATGAAAAAAGATTAAACCATTATTCCTTAGGAACGTTAAACTAGCTAGCCATGCTTAAAATCGCTTTCGATCCTATTTATGCACATCCTTTGCCAGAAGGACATCGTTTTCCAATGCTCAAATATGAGTTGATCCCATTCCAGTTATTACACGAGGGAATTATTTCTGAGGAGAATTTATTCTCGCCAGGTATTTTAGCAGAAGAATGGGTGCTCTTAACACATGAAAAAACTTATTGGGAAAAGCTAAAGCATTTAAAACTTTCTTATCAAGAGGAGCGGAGGACAGGTTTCCCGCTTTCGGCACAATTGGTAGCGCGTGAATTAAGGATTGCCCAAGGAACCATAGAGGGTTGCCATTTTGCAATGGATTATGGAGTAGCATTTAATGTTGCCGGAGGAACACATCATGCTGGAAGCAATTGGGGTGAAGGATTTTGTTTATTAAATGATCAGGCCATAGCCGCCAATTATTTATTAACTCATAAAATAGCTTCTTCTATTTTAATCATTGATTTAGATGTACATCAAGGGAATGGTACGGCTCAAATCTTTGAAAATAACCCAGAAGTCTTCACTTTTTCTATGCATGGAGAAAAGAATTTCCCCTTCAGAAAAGAAGTCTCCAGTTTAGATATCGGCTTAGCCGATGGTGTTTCAGATTCTGAATACCTTTCTGTTTTAGCAGAAAAACTCCCTATACTTTTTGAAAAACAACAACCGGATTTTGTGTTCTATCTTTCTGGTGTAGACGTATTGGCCAGCGACAAATTAGGGAAGCTTTCGCTATCCAAGGAAGGCTGTAAAAAAAGAGATGAAATGGTTTTTAATGCTTGTAAACAAAGAGGGATTCCTGTACAGGTAAGCATGGGAGGGGGTTATTCGCCAAATATTAAGGATATTGTAGATGCACATTGTGAAACTTTTAAAAGTGCAAATCAGCTTTACTTCTGAATAAGTGATTTATTAATGATATTATTGGCATTAAATAAATATCATGGCATAAGATTGGTTAGTAATAAAAAAAAGAATCCTTCAACTAAATTAAAAATATGAATACTATACAGTCAATACCTCCTACAGTTAAAAGATCCATTGAATTAGTTGGACTTTTTTTATTGGGATATATTTTTATTGTAGGGAATAGTATCATCATGCCTATTTTAATGGCATTTTTTCTGAGCATCATGTTGCTTCCTATTTTTAGGTTCCTAAGGTCAAAGAAATTTCCTGAAACCATTGCCATCTTAATCCCAATTATTTTCATTTTACTGCTGGCGGCATTGCTGATCTGGTTTTTCTCAGCTCAAGTTCAAATATTGATTTCAGATTTTCCGGAGATCAAAAAGAATATTAATATTCATTTAAATTCTCTTAGCAATTGGATCAATGGTTTTACTGATTATTCTACTGCTGAACAGATAAAAATTGTTAAAGAGCAGAGCAGTAAATTTTTAAACAATACGGGGAATATCCTTACCGGAATTTTAGGCTCTGTTTCTGGGCTGATTATTTTCTTTGGTCTATTACCCATTTACATTTACCTCATTCTTTTTTATAAAAATCTATTGCTCAAATTTGTGATCATGTGGTTTGAGAAGAAGGATATCCCAAAGGTAGAGGGAAGCTTAAAAGACATTGAAGAAATCATTAAAAGCTATTTAATTGGCTTGTTGATCCAGATTTCATACATTACTATTTTACTTGGTGGGACATTATGGATCATCGGCATCAAACATGCTTTATTGATTGGGGTGCTTTTTGCGTTGCTTAATTTGATCCCTTATATAGGTGCTTTAATTGGTAACATTATGGGGGTATTGCTTACGGTTAGTTCAACACAGGAAACCTGGCCAGTCATCACGGTTTTAGTAGTGATTGCCGTAGTACAATTCTTAGATAATAATATCCTTATGCCACGGATTGTTGGTTCTAAAGTAAAGATCAATAGCCTCAGTGCAATTGTTGGAATTGTGCTTGCCGGTACATTTGCCGGCGTTTCGGGCATGTTTTTGGCCTTACCCATCATTGCTGTATTAAAGATTGTGTTTGACCGCTCAGAAGGTTTTGAAAAATGGGGAGTATTGTTAGGAGATGAACGACCGGAAAAGAATCCCATTTACATGAAAAGCAACGCAAAGAAAACCGAAAAGGGGATAAGTGGTTAAGTTTTAGAATTTAAAACAATTAGTAGGTCTTAAAGATTTCTATAATATAGATCTTCAGCAAATTTTAAGCTCATTATTTATTTTGAGAAGGGATTGCTAAAAAATCATTTGATAACCTTATTTCTAATTTGCTATCTTAATTTTAAGGCAAACACTTTTTAAGTGTATTTAAACCATAAATTTAGTTTAGATGAGTTTAGTTTAAAAGAGTGATTTGGAGCTTATTTATTGAGGTTTTATAAATTCAAGATAAAAAGTAGTCCCTCCATTCTCCCCATTTTCAAACCAAATTTTCCCGCGGTGCTTCTCCATTATCTTTTTTGAGATAGATAAACCTAGTCCAAAAGGTTGTTCACCGTTAGTGCCTACTTTTTTCGCACTGGTAAACATGTCAAAAACAAGGTCTTTGTTTTCTTCTGGAATTCCAATTCCATTATCCTTTATATAAATGACAATACTTGCTTTATATTCTTGTATTCCTGTTTTTATCACTCCACCAATTAAGCTGAACTTGATGGCATTCACAAGCAGGTTGTTTAATACTCGCCAAATTTTCTCATAATTTACGTTAGCAAATAATGGGTCATTGTTGTCTTTATTTTCAAAAATAATGGTCTGTTGTTTTTCTTTTGCCTTAAACTGAAGCAATTCTACAGCATCAAAAAGCAAAGCCTTAAGGTCAAGCTTTTGAACTTCAATGTGTTCATCATCATTAGAAAGCCCAGTTTTCAACAGTTCACTAATCATTTCTACAGAGCGTAAACCAGTTCTTTGAATCAAGTTCAACATTTTCTTGCTTTCTACGTCAATATGATCTTCATCTAACAGCAAAGATGCTAAACCTGTCATTCCAGAGATGGGATTTCTTAAATCATGAGCCATTACCCTCATAATTCTGATGTAGTTTTTATTTGCTTTCTCTAATTCAACTAAAGTTTTTTTGAGTTGCTCATTTTGTTTTAATGAATCCTTATGAAGCATTTTAGACTTTTTGAGATTTAAGTAAACAATCACAATAATGATCAGCACCAAAACAATAAGTTCTATAAGGCCAACTACATATACCTGTGTTAATTTTTTATTATGTTGTAAATTGGTTAAAGATTGCCTTTGAGCAATAACCTCAAGTTCTCTACTTACATCTAGTTTATTAATATTAATGTTTGCCTGGTTGATAGAATCTTTCACAAATACATATCTGTAATTATAAAAATAAGCACTATCTAATTGGTTTTTTAAATTAAAATAAGATGCATACTGCTTGTAAAATTCAATTTCAGATTCAGCGTTTTGCGCTCTAAATTTATTAAGTATGAACTTACTTTGCTGTAATGCATTTTGTGCACTTTCATTATTTTTTTGAATAATATATAGCTTGGCTAACTTAAGGTAGATGGGTATTCTTATGCCAGTGGTATTCTCAATAGGCAAGTTTAAACCTTTCTTAAGGTAATCTTCAGCAAGTTTAAGATCACCTAATTGCATATAAAGCCCTCCTAAATTATCATAAAGCACACATCTTAATAAGATTATTTGTTTACTATCTATTTTTTTAGATTTTTCTGCAATATTTATAGCATCATTATATTTGTTATAATAAATCTGTGCACTGTCTAATTTTCCATCTTTGAAATATGCCAAAGCGATGTTGTTTAAAACCATCTCCGCAGAAGTATAGCTGGTTTTGTTTTGACATGATTTAAAAAGTGCGTTAGCTTCTTTCCAATACCTAATTGCTGTTTGGTAGTTTTTTTGATTAAAGTATATAAAAGCAAAGTTAGTGGCCAAATAACCATCTTTACAATTGTCATTAGCTGTATATTTTTTTGCTTCTAGAAAGAAGTTTAGTGAAGTGAGGTAATTTTTAGAATTAAAATATGCTTCTCCGTTGAAAATTAGGGTCTTAAAATATAAATCAGTATCCAGTTGAATAGCTTTCTCATCTTTAAACACATTTAATGCGCTATCCGCATAAGATCTAATTAAACTTAAGTTAGTGGCATTCAATTTAGCAGAGAGTAAATAATAATTAGCTATTTTAGGACTACTGTCATCATATTTATTGAAGTCTATCTTTCTTAAAAGATTTTTAGCTTTTAATTCTTCACCGTTAGAAATTAAGCTGTCAATTGTAGCGATTGAATTTTCAAAATCAACATTATTTTCTTTAACCGCTTCTTTGCAAGAAACTATAAAAAATAAAATACTAATTAATACTAAATAGATATTTTTAGAAATTGTGTTTTTCATAGTGTGTATAAAACTAATAGCAGTCATTTTTTTACTGCTGATAGATTAAAAGGCAAAAATAATATAATAAAGAATAATCAAAGTGTATAAGGTATTTTAATTTCTACCGCAGTAAATGGAATAAAATGTATTGATATTTAAATTGTAAAGAAGAATTATTTGAATAGATTAGTTTCCTGATTCAGATTTATTGCCATGTAATGTTCTGGAATTAACTGATTAAGAGTTGGCAATCCCAAAGAGGATGTAGTCTATAATCTGTTTAAGGTTTTGAGTGCTGGTAATGCATATAGAAGACTGACCTGGTTTTTCCAATCCGGAAACTGCAGCGTTCACCCATAAAGTAAAGAAACTGATTTCCTCCTCCTTCATTGCTTTAAACTCACTGCTTTGGATTCCTCCTTTTATAATCTCTTTTATAAAATCTAAATGAGTAGCCTCAAATTCTTGCTTCAGTAAATATATTTCTTTGTAATGATCAAATAAATCTTCTAAAAACACTTTAGATAGGTTATTGTATTCTTCCTTTAATTTAAGCCGTAAGGCTAAATAAGAAGCCAATTTTGCACTTGCATTTTTTTCTTTATTAACAGCAATTCTTATCAGTCTGGTAGCAATATTCATTTCATGGTTAATTACAGACTGGAATAGTTCCGTTTTACCGGGGTAATAATAATATAATGTGCTCTTGCCCTTTCCAACTGCTTTGGCAACATCATCCATAGTGGTTTTTTTTAATCCGTATTTAGAGAAAAGTTGTTTAGCGGCTTTTAAAATCTCCTGATCTAATGCTTCATCTTTAATTTTTTCTTCCACCATTACTATAGACTAATATTAAATATTAGTCTAATATATAAATAAAATTTGAATTTTATCATCCGCTATTCAAATCGTTTTCAAAATCAAAAGTCAGTTTATTGCAATATATAAGTCAGCTATTTATCATTCAATCCATCAATCAGGCACTTATGAAAACATCATTTCTAACCCATCAAAAATATTTTACAGGTTTAGACTATTAGACTATATTTGTCCTGTGGTCGAAAACAAAAAGCCACGTTTAAAATTAAATGATATAAAAATGAAAAAGTTAATCTTATCAATTGCAGTGTTAACAGGTTTAGCATTCAGCAGTCAAGCACAAACAGAAAAAGGAAATTTTATATTAGGTGGAGTTGCCTCTTACGAATCAGTAAAATCTGATGCAACAGGAGCTAAAGCAGCACAAAACTTAAGTATTGTGCCAAATTTCGGATATTTTGTAGCAGATAATTTTGCTATAGGAACAGGAGTGGGTTACCAATATTCTAATGTAGGAAGCGCAAGCTTAACAGGTCAGCAAGAAACTATAGTAGTTAATCCTTTTGGAAGATACTATGTTTCATTGAGTGATAAATTCTCATTCTTTGGTCAGGCTCAAGTTCCTTTAGCTTTTGGTTCTGTTAAAGCAACCGACGCAAATGGAGATGCTGGGAATAAAATAGGTAATTCAACTTATATAGGAATTGCTTTATCTCCAGGCTTCACTTATTTCCCATCTAAAAAATTAGGAATTGAGTTTGCTTTTAATGGTTTGTCTTACAACAACTATAGGGTTGAAGACGCAAATAACAACGAGGTGAAAGGTGCTGGAAATGATAGCTTTGCTATAGGAACCAACTTCTTTGCTCCTAAAATTGGAGTACAGTTTTACTTCTAATTCCCTTTTTAACTCTTAAGATAAGGCTACCTTAATGATAAGGTGGCCTTATTTGTTTAAAGAATTTTATTTCAACATTTTCAATCACTTATTTATTTGTTGGTAAAAAAATTGCGCAGCTTTTTTCAAAATGCCTAATTTCAAGGCTAATTATAATTGCCCCAATGAAAGTTGTCATCGCTGAAAAGCCATCAGTAGCCAGAGAATTAGCCAAAGTATTTGGTGCAAATCAAAAGAAAGCAGGTTATATTGAAGGCAAAGGATATTCTTTTACCTGGGCTTTTGGCCATCTGCTACAGTTGGCGCCACCACAGGATTATGGTTTTTACGGCTGGCGACAGCAAAACCTTCCCATGCTTCCCGCTAAATTTAAATTGGCCATTAGAAAAGTAAAAACGAAGGATGGAATGGTGGATGATCCAGCAGTGAAAAAA
Organism: Pelobium sp.; assembly: GCA_039918235.1. GTDB lineage: Bacteria > Bacteroidota > Bacteroidia > Sphingobacteriales > Sphingobacteriaceae > Pseudopedobacter. The sequence goes on along the minus strand of JBDSHZ010000031.1, from coordinate 23,050 downwards.
CAGCTGGAGGTAATTAAAGCATTATTTGATGAATGTACAGAAATTATTGTTGCCACCGATGCTGGGAGGGAAGGAGAACTTATTTTTAGGTACATCTATTACTTTCTGAAATGTAAAAAACCTTTTCGCAGGTTATGGATTTCTTCACAAACAGATGAAGCCATCAAAAATGGTTTCCGAAACCTAAAACCTGGAACAGATTACGATACTTTGTTCAACTCGGCCCATTGTAGGTCAGAATCTGATTGGTTGGTAGGGATGAATGCCACACAGGCATTGAGTATTTCTGCTGGTAACAGGGCAGTACTCTCCTTAGGAAGAGTGCAAACACCAACTTTAGCCATGATTTGCGGTCGGTTCTTGGAGACTAAAAACTTTATTCCGCAAATTTATTTTCAGGTGGCCATTCAATTAAATAAAGAAGGTCAGTTATTTAGAGCGATTTCTATCGTGAATTATAATGATCGGGAAGCCGCACAATTGGTATTAGATCAAGTGTTGGATGTTGCAAACGGACATTTGAAAGGCGGACATATAAAAAGCGTAGAAGCCAAAGCCAAGAAAGAACCACCGCCATTACTGCATGATTTAAGCAGCTTGCAACAGGAAGCCAATAAGAAAAAAGGATACACAGCTGATCAAACGTTAGGAATTCTTCAAAATCTTTATGAAAGCAAGTTGGTTTCTTATCCGCGTACGGGAAGCAGGTATATAGGAGAGGATGTTTTTGCTACTGTTCCGGAATTGATTTCAAAATTTACTGATCATCCTTTATTCGGAAAACAGGCTGAAGAACTTCTGCAAAGTAAACTCAACAAAAGAAGTGTGAATGCTAAAAAAGTGACCGATCACCATGCTGTTCTCCCAACTGGAGAATATGCCGGACAGCTTTCATCAGATAGGCAGGCGGTGTATGATATGGTAGTAGGGCGGATGATTGAAGCTTTTCATAAGGAATGTTTGAAGGAAACCACTAAAATTATCATTACTTCTGGAGGAGATTTTGTTGCCAACGGAACCGTGATCCAATCAGCGGGTTGGCGTTCTGTTTTTAATGATAACGACGAAGAGAAAAAAGATGAAGACAATGCTACCTTGCCTAAAGTATTGGAAGGGGAAGATTTAGCTGTTACCAATAAAGCGATTTTAGAGAAGCGGACCAAACCAAAACCGCTGTATAATGAAGCCACTTTATTAAAAGCTTTGGAAACCTGCGGTAAAGATATTGAGGACGATGAATTGCGTTATGCGATGAAAGACAGCGGTTTAGGTACCCCAGCCACTAGAGCGTCTATTATAGAAACTTTAATTAAAAGAGAATACATCACTCGGGAAAAGAAAAACTTGGTGCCATCTACAAAGGGTTTAGCAGTTTACGAAGTAGTGAAAGAAAAAAAAATAGCCCAGGCAGAACTCACAGGACAGTGGGAAAAGCGTTTGGAGGAAATACGTTCAGGAGCTTCAGTGAAAGATTTTAAAGCAGAAATTGCAGACTACACCAAAACCATCACTCAAGAATTATTATTGGCAGGTAACGGATTGTTTGAACTTTTAAAGGAGGATAAGTCTGCTGTTGCTAGTTGATTGAACTTTATAATTGTTGATAGGGGGATTTCACCTACAAAAACCATTCAATAAGTAAATAGTACCATTGCATCTTCCTGTAATAGCTTATTTTTGTATTAATTATTAAGGTTAAGAAAAAATAAGTGAAAAATTTACCTGTATATGATTTGACTGGTTTGGAAGGGTTAAGGCATCCTGACGTATTGGTGAACGAGTTTGAGCCTTACTTAAAATTACAGCATAGGCTCCATTTGCCACACGGCCATTCTTTTTATCACATTGTATTTTTTACTGATGCGAAAGGAAAACACATTATCGATTTCGATACTTATGAGGTGAATCCATTTCAGATTTACTTTATGATTCCTGGGCAAGTTCATGAATGGAAATTTGAAGGAATTGCTAAAGGATATGTACTTAATTTCTCCGAGTCTTTTTTTAATTCATTCCTTTTAAGAAAAGATTATTTGGAAGAATTTCCATTTTTTCATGGAGATACCCGTAAGTCTATAATTAATATTCCAGATGAGTTGAAGCTAAAAGTAGAACACCTCTTTAAGAATATGTTAGTGCTAAAACCAGATTTTAACGCCAATGGTTTAGATGAATTAAGAGTGTTGATGTTGCAGCTTTTCTTTAGGATAAATAGTATTGATAAAGAAGATGTGCATGGAAAGTCCACATCTTATAATATGGTGATTTTAAGAAATTTTCAAAAACTGATAGACCAGAATTTCACTACACTGAGACTTCCAAAAGATTATGCTGCGCTTTTATTTATTACTCCAAACCATTTAAATGCCATAACTGCTCAATTGTTGGGTATCTCCGCAGGAGCATTGATTAGAAAAAGAATTTTATTAGAAGCCAAAAGATTATTGGTAAATCTAGATGTCCCAATTTCAGAAATTGGCTATCAATTGAATTTTAGAGATAACTCTTATTTCACAAAATTTTTTAAGAAGCAGGAGGCATGCACTCCTGAAGAATTCAGGAAACGAATTTTAAACTCAAAATAATGTTAAAAGACCAATATCAAACCGACCCATCAGAATTTATAGCTGCAATAGCATGTAAATGCCCAAGGTGTAGAAATGGAAATATTTTTCAAGGAGGGATGTACAGTTTAAAATCTCAGAAAATGAATGAGAATTGCTCGAAATGTAACTTAAAGTTTGAGCGTGAGCCAGGATATTTTTATGTAGCCATGTTTATCAGCTACGCCATGAATGTAATTGAGATCATTGCCACCTCTGTTCTTACTTGGTTAATAACAGGAAATTTGGAGAATCCATTTTTGTATATGGGGATTATATTTCCAGTAGTGCTATTACTTTCTCCAATTAATTATAGGTTTTCCAGAGTGATATTGTTGTATTGGTTAACTCCAGGATTACACTATAAGCAAAGAGAACAGGAATAAAATAAATTTTTAGATTTTGATGAGCTTGGGAGCTAAAATTATTTCATGAAAAATTGGATTGAAATTAGTTCTGAGCTAATATTAGCTTTAATTTGAAGGAGAACATCTTTGTGAAAAAAAGCATCGTATTAAATACAATGCTTTTTATTGAATTGTGATGATAACTTATTTTACTCTAAAAGAATCTCTTCCGTAAAAGTCCTCATCATCTTTGTTTTCTACATCACTAGGAACATAATTTTTGTAAACTCCTAATTCGTAATCTCTTCCAATGTTATTTCCTTTGCTATATCTGCTGGTTTTTACAAAAGTGGAATAGTTTATTTGGTGAGCATGAACAATTTTATGTTCTTCATCTAATTTCACCAAACCAATAGGAATAATGAGGTGATCATCACCATCTTTATTTAAAAATTCATGAACGCCATCTTTAGTAGGTTTCCCATAAGCTTCATGGCCTTCTTCTATTACACTTTTATCAACTTCCACATCTAAGTAAACTACTCTCTCAGCTGATTTACTTACTAAAAGTGCATCAACTGTTCCAACTTTACGGTATTCAACATCCTGAACTTCCCAATCTCTTACGTCTGGATAATCTTCTGCTACCTTATAATCTGTTAAATCATGTAGGTAATAGAGGTCTTTATTTTCATCTTTCATCATTCTATGTTTTTAGTAGGTTAATAATTTGAATTCATTTTCTGTAGCAAATCGGCAGCAGCATCATAAAAAGTTTGTACAGTACTTTTTTGATCCAACGTTAAATCGTTTTCGTCCACAGCATTAGCATCATTCATCAGTTTAGTGCTATCATCACTAAGATCTGCGAACTTAGCTTTTTGTATATTTCCCAATGCGGTAGCGATGATGATACTTGCTTTCTTAATATCATCTGCATGGGTGGTAGCATTAGGGTTGTCTGTAATGTTTTGGGACAGTTGTCTCACTTCATCCAGATTAGCTTTTACATCTACACCAGTTTTGTTCGACATGGCTTCTGTAGCATTCGCCAATTTAGTTAATGCTTCATGACTGTATTCATGACTTAAAGACATTTTTGAAGTATCTGCATTCACAAAATTGATATAAGTAGCAACAGCATCTTCATCTGTACGGTTATCCATTCCCATCGCTGTAGAGTCGGTGTTTTGAGTAACTGCCTGGCTGTTCATTTTATCTTTAATCAAAAAGAAATAAAGAATAAAAGCAAGGATAATAATGCCAACTAAGACCCAAGGCCAAATTGGTTTTTTCTTTTCAATTTTAATTTCTGCCATAATGTTTTTGTTTTTTAAATAAATAAATGGTTATGATTAAAAATAACTTTAATCACCTTAAATGATATAAGAACCATGCCGAAGTATTTTTATAAATAGTTTTTATTCATAAAAAAAGCCTTCATCATATTAATGATGAAGGCTTTAATAAATATTTTAAATGAAAAACTGCTGTAGTCTAATCTAAATTCACTCCAACACGGGTACCGTTTAAAAAGAAATTCAGTTTTTTAGCTTTAGTATCAGCTGGCATTTCAAATGTCCAAGTTGCCTCAGAAGTAGATTCAGCACTTGGTCCAGTATTCCCAGTATCATTAGATGTTGGAACAGAATTTCCATTGTCTAATTCCAATCTAGCGTCAGAGCTACCTACAGTAAAATATTTTTGCTTTTCTATAGTGCTTTTATTGGTTACAGTAAATTTTACAGTAAGTTCTGAGCCGGTAGATTTTCCATCTGCATCCATTAACTTTACAACTTGGATGTCACTTATTTTAATCAAAGCTTCTCTTTCTTTTCCTAAAAATGCAGTGTCTGGGCTAGCAGTCATTTTGTAACTTTCCGGTGCATTTTCGGTTTTGGCCTCCGTGTTTTCGCCACTTTCAGCAGTTGCTTCAACATTATTTTCTCCATCCTTGTCCTTTTTATCATTATTGCAAGAACTAAGTGATAATAATGCCAATGAGCAAAAAAGTGCAGCGGTTAAAAATTGTTTTTTCATAATGATTTGTTTTTTAGTTTGATGGTGTAAATATAAGGTTTTGATATTTATATTATAATTCAATAGCGCTAAAAAAGCTTTTTTGATTTATTATAATCATCAAACAGAAAAACTTAAGGATAGATTAGCAAGTTTTAATTTAATCTTAAAAACTAGGCCTTAATTGCCCATCTCATTTTAGCAGATCTAATGCTCAGGCTTGCTGTTGATCTCTTTTGCTAATTATTTGATTTGCCCGGAAGAATAAGGACATTTAGAATCTAGCAATTAACTAATCTAAAATGAGCTAGCGATTTAGGATTGTGTTGAACTACAAGAGCATATAAAGGTTCAAGATGCTAAAGAAGCATGTTGAACCTTTGTATTTTTAATTTTGTTTTAAAATAGATAGTTGGTAATAGTTGGTTCCTGTTTTTCTGCCTTTCAATGCAAAATAAACTTTACCCATTAATATTCTTAATTTAATAACCTCACCAAATTTCAAGAAATCATCAGATCCAATTAATGAAATTGTACCGTCAATTCCTTTTTTATAAATGGACACTCCTTTATCATTAGTTCCGTTGCCAGCTAACCCTGTATAATAAATATTTCCAAATTCGTCTAAATCTATATCAGATCCATCTCCACTATAATCTAAAGAAGCATTGTTTAAGCCTTTCGATAATTTCCCTGTATTGCTGTCATAAGAAAGCGTCCAATAATTTTTGGTTACCTCATCTTTAATTAGCAGACCCATAATTTTGCCGTCTGTACTATAATGTCTTAAAGTGCTTGTTTTATTTTTTGCAGTAAATCCAGACACCGGAATTTTATCAACCAAAGTTCTTTCACTTAACTTATTGAGGTCAACGTTATAAACAAGCGCAGAATCTGTCCGGATCATAGTTGATGTAGAATTACCTTGGGCTTTAGTTCTCCCTTCTAAAAATACTTTAATAACAGGAACTTTAGAACTGTTACTTATTCCATAAAAAATCGGCTTTACTATGCTTGTTAAATAGCTAGGAGTTTCAGTGCCTAATGTAAATGTGCCAAAACCATTGTCATTTATATTAATGCCTTCAATATTCATTGCGGGGACGTAAAATCCCATATCTGGGGCACCGATAGGATTACCTTGTGAAATATTTAAATCAAAATCTCCACCGTATTCTAAAGAACTAGAAAACTGTTGCCTCCCGCCAATGGCATAGGTGTAAAAATTACTATAGGGCTTAAATGTTTGCAACAAAAGTTCTCTTCTCTCGGATTTTATGGTAAATACACTAAAAGAACTTAAGTCATCAGCATATTGTGGCAAAGTGATTATTTCTTTAGTCTTTAAATTTTTTGTTTTTCTGATATAGCCATACATATCACCTTGCTGTAAAGGTGTCATGGTGTAATAAACAATATTTAAATTATCGTTTGTTTCTAACATAAAATCTGCAATACCCATTGATGGACCTGCCCCTGTTGCAGATGATAAGAGTTGTACATCATCAAAAACTGCAGTAAAACCAGCTTTTTCTTTTACAACAATTGCGGGGCTATCTGGGCTGCTGGTTTCTTCCTTGCCTGCATCTGGTTCTTTTTTACAACTGGAAAAAAAAGCGGCAGTTATTAAACCTATAATAATATAATTTTTCATGGTTCTTAGGTTTTTTTAATAAATTATCTACTCAGTTTATATCTCCTAAACATTCCTAATACTGCGCCGTTACTTGTGCTTGTTCTTCTCCAGCTTTCAATAATTACAGAATTGTTTTCCTTTTTTACAAAATCAAAAATTGCATCTTCAGCATTCAGCACATACCCATCACGTTTGTTGTTTTTATAAAATATGGTCATTTTTTTGCCTAAACCTTCAATAGATTCAGTTGCATTGTGGTTTCCGGGATACCAAGCAGTAGTATCTGTTGCCGCATTACCATTTGAAGTCTTAAAATGTCTAACTAAATAACCTGCTAAATATCCTGGGTTTTTAGCGTTTTTAGGACTAAGAAATTCAAATTCTCCGTAGTTTACAAAACTAGAATCTGTAATTATTCGTCCTTGTTCCTCATACTTTTTGTGTAGCGAGTCAATTTTCCATCTACCGCCAGTTGTCATTAAATCTACTAATTTCTCATCGCCGTATTTTGGGTCTACAAGATCTTTTAATTTATCACAAGAAGAAGAAAGTGTAGCCAACAATGCAAGAGAAAATGTTGCAAAAATGTAAGTTTTAAAGTTTGTTTTCATGTCGTTTTTTTTTACAACGATATGGAGTTTTCGTGGTCTACTGGTGATTTATTTGAAAAATACGCAGTTCTGCGTATATTTCTAAAAAGAGTTTTTTGGCTTTTTAACAATTAAAGAACAGAATAATGGTTGGTTAATTTAGTGGTTAAATATCCACTTTTCAAGAGAGCATTATTAAAAAATTTTACAGAAAATGATAAAGCTTTTATGCTAAATTTTAAATAAGGGAAATGCGGATGGATGGAGAAGTTGGCAAATATTTTTTTATACCTAAGCTTTAATTGCCCATCTTAACTTAGCAGATCTAGCCCTTGGGTTGCTGTTGATCTCTTCTGCAGATGCTTTTATCGGGTCTGGAGCAATTTCGCTATAAATCCCTGCGTTAAACATCGCTTTAAACATCTTCTTTACCCTACGGTCTTCGCCAGAATGAAAAGAGAGAATGGCAACCCTTCCGCCTGTAGCTAAAGCATCAGGAAGTTTTTCTAAAAACTTTTCTAATACGCCAAATTCATTGTTTACCTCAATTCTTAAAGCCTGAAAACAGCGTTGGCAAGTTTTTTTGATTTCTTCAGCCCTACTTGTTGGCGCAAGAAAGTTCAAACTTTCTTTTATAATCTCCTTTAAGTGGGTGGTAGTAGTAATTCGCTCACCTCTTCTAATCGCCAGTATAATTGACGTGGCTATTTGTTCCGCATAAGGTTCATCAGAATTATCGATAAATATTTCTTCTAACCTTTCTTGAGATAGGCTACTCAATAATGTAGCTGCAGATTTCCCACTGTTTGGGTTCAATCTTAAATCTAAAGGTCCATCAATCTTAAATGAAAAACCTCTATCCGGATTATCAATCTGCATGGATGAAACCCCTAAATCTGCCAATACAAAATTTAACGGACCAGACTCGTACGCAATTAAATCTATGTTAGAAAAATTCATTTTCTTAATCGTCAAAACCTCAGGTCCGTAACCCAAAGCAGTCAAACGGTCTCTTGTTTTAGGCAGTTCAAAAGGATCGACATCGGTAGCATATAAATGACCGTTTGGAACCAAACACTTCAACATTTCTAAACTATGGCCACCATAACCTAAAGTAGCATCCATCCCAATTTGCCCAGATTGGATGTTTAAGAATTCCAAAATCTCGCTAACGCAAATAGAACGGTGCATACCTGCCGGCGTACGCCCTTGTTGCATCACTTTTTCCACATCTTCCGAAAAATTTTCGGGGTTCAACTCTTTGTACTTTTCTTTAAAAGATTTAGGATGTGTGCCTTTATAGCGAACGCGGCGGGAGCTTTTTGGTGTTTGATCTTCCATGATGCCACAAAAATAGGGAAATGTATTTTGATTGCGCTTTAGATTTTTTGCTAACATGCCAAACAGCTAGGCCCACCGCTTCAAAATTACTGACTTCGGGCATCACAATAATAGCTTATAAAGGTTTCTGAATTATAATTAGCAGTGTAGTTACATTTTAAGTATACATTCTGTTACTAATAGTAAGTTAAATAATCTTATTCTATAGATTGTTTTACATGGCTAAATTTTAATAGTGCAACAAATATTACACCGCCTAATAAGTTGCCAAAGCTTGCCAGTGCTAGCGTTTTAATATATAAACTAAATGTGATTTTTTCTGAAGAGATAAACCCAGCAAAAAGTTCTATGTTTCCTACAATAGAGTGATGTAATCCAAAGAAACCGATTACAAAAGTTACCATAATTACCATAAAAATTCTACTGATGGTTTCATTAACACTAGCAATTAACCAAGCTAATAAACCCATTAACCAACCTGCAAAAATGCCACTTATTAAAATTGCATGCCATTTGAAATCGGTTAATTTATGAGCCAGTTCATAAAATGTTTCCGCTTTTATAAACCTCATTTCTTGCCCAACATAAACCGCTAAATAGCTAAATAAACAGCCACCTAAAATATTTCCAAAATAAATTATTCCCCAAAGGATAAAAAGATTTTTCACGGTTTCATTCCCATTCAAAACAGGGAATATAGCGAGTGTGGTATGTTCTGTAAAAAGTTCGGACCTTCCTATCACGACGAATAAAAATCCCAAGGGATAACATATTGAAATGAGTACATGCGTGAAGTTTTCTGAATTGTTAGCAGCAAACATAGAATAGGCAGTTGCCATCAATAATAGACTAAAGCCTACTTCTAATCCAGCAGAAAAAGATGAAAGTAATAAACTAAATCGTGGCCTACGGTGTTCGTGTAAACTAGTTTCTATTTGCTCATGAAGTATTTGAGCAATTTCTTTTGGTTGATTAAGTTCTTCGTTTGGCATATAATTCTATGATGTTAAAATCATATCATTTGGACTCCGATATGAAATGTTTTTTAAATCTGAATTTTAAAACTAGCTTGATTTTTTTGTGAAATATTTAAACAATTAGAACAGCATTAAACATATAATTGTTTATTGGTTTGATCTTTTGATACAGCTTAAATTTGTGTTTTGATTTAACTTAATGCTGGTATTGCCTATGCGTAACTAATACATGTGGTAAAGTAATTAATGATAAAAGTATAAATGCGCCACCAATATCAAAATCGAAATAATATAGATAAGCGGCAAATACCGCTAAAGCAATGCTACTAAAAGGTATCATGGATAAATAAAAGTTACCAGAACTACTTTTTACCCTGTTTTGGAAATAACTTTTTTGATGCCTTAAAGATTGAAATGAATGCCATAAACAAAACACCATAATAAATCCAAAAAGTAAAGGAGTTAATAAATACCAAATGGTAATTAAAGCAAATTGCATCATGTACCTGATTCGTTCCTGTTTTTCTAAATAGTAAATACTTATTAAGTATGCCATGCATAAAATTGAAAAGCTCACCAGTTTCCATAGGATAAACTGAACAAGAGGAGTCTGCTTAATTGCGTAAGATTGATTGAAGGCAAGCATACTTTTAAATATTAAAACAGCTTCTTCAAAATGTATGATTACTGGTAAAACAATAAGTATTACACCCCATAAAATGGATGGTAAATGCCAAATGTGCTCATTCTCATGGTTTGACTGACCAAAATGATGGAAAGAAATTACGAAAAATAAGATTAAAGCAACTATCGGCAAATAATACCATATTAAAGCATATAAGGCGATTATCCCTAAATAGGAACCTAAAAACTTCACTAAGCCCAAAGTTGATTGATTTTCTCTATACAAATAATCATTTGAGCCATGCGGAATCCCTACTATACATAAAAAAACGCCACTTAAAATTGCTTGTGTAGTTAAATTGACAGTAAAGAATAAAACCCAAATAATTAAAATAAATTGGATCACAGCTTGTGCCAAAAACAACTTTGAGTTGATGTACTTCATCTTACAAAAAGATATTTAAGTAGTGATTTTGTGAAGGGCAATAACGGTAATCGATAGAAAATTTTAACTTCTTCTATGATGCTAGTTTCTTCGTCTAAAAACTTTAATATGCGCTTTATAGGCTGATTGGTAAAAAGAGTTTGAAAAATATTTTTACCTAAATTTGGGGTTTCTAATAATATTTGAATCAAGATAATATCGTAAACTCTAAACCGCCATTTTCTTTTCATGGTTGGCAAATTAGATTTATTTTCGTTTTTAAGCGCTTTTGCTAATTCTTCTGCGTAGTCAAACATTCTTTTAAAACCATAACCAGTTGTAGGTTTAATTGCTCCGCCTAAAGTGCCTATATATATGATGTTTTGGTTATTTGATAAACTATTATTGTGTTGGTCAAATTGAGGCGTCATTGGAATGGCTCCCTTTTCTATCTCTAAAATTTGGTAACTGATATTTTTAGATTTTAATCTATTTTCTATTTGACTTATTGCATAATCATCATCTATAATCTCTGTTCCAAATCTGGTAAATTCTATTAAAGCTTCATTTTCTGAGAAAGGTAATTCATAAAAAAATTGGGTAGCATTGGCTTGGTCGGCATTAAAATCCATCATTGCTATTTCTGATGGATTAAAGACCGGAGCATTGGTTTTTATGCGGTAACCTACAAAAGATTGCCACATAAAAATCTTTTTTCCTTGACTACCTAAATAAAGGTTTAGTTTATTTGTTTCTAAATCTTTGTCTTTTGCAGGCAAGGCAGCTAAAAAAGCATAATCTGTTTCCCATGATTGGTTAATGGTTTGAACACATAATTTCCCTTCAGTAAGTTTATCAACAGTATTTACGGTTTCTACTTTCCAGCAGATATTAGGGTTTTGTGTAAGCTTTGTTTTAAGGTGCCTGTAAAAATCATTACTCTTAACATGGTAATATTTGTAAGGGAAAATCTGGTTATTTCTATCACCATATAAATCTTTTATAGAGCGCCATTCTTTACTTACAATTTTAGGCTCTTTAATATTTTCTTTAGCCCAATAGCACCAAGTTCTATCATTGGTTTTATTATTGTCGCTTTCTACAATGCAAAGTGTTTTATTTATTAGTAAACCATTATCTATCATCGCATTTGCAAGCCATAAACCAGAAGCGCCAGCACCAACTATGGTAAAGTTATAGAAAGAAGTAGTAGAAGAATTTTGCAAAAAGTCTAAAATTAATTGGCTTCTGAATAACAAAGCCAAGGTGCATTAAATAAATACCTTGGCTTTGATTTGTTTTTTTTGAAAAGAAATTAAATTATATAATTAATCCTTTCAGCTATCATATTAAGCAACTGCTTCTCTTGCTTTTGCTGTTTCAGAAATAGCTACAGAATAAATAACTAAACCAAATCCAATTTTGTTAATGGCATCAGCTAAGTTGTAGAAAAGGTCAATTGATTTAACCTCAAACACTCCAGATAATAAGTTTCCTGGTAACACCATGTAACCTATTGGGTAAATAGACCATCCTAAAGTGATAAAGATTTTCAATAAGAACATTGCCCTTGATAAAGCTGGACTGTTAGATTGCTTTGTTAATTTGGAGATATCACCTGCAAATACTTCATACACAATGTATAAATAACCTAATGTTGATAATACTCCCCACATGATATTGTTATCAATACCTGAAGTTTCACCAATAAAACCAAAAATTAACATGGCCGCTGCGGCAACAATTAATTTAAACAATGTTGCACCTTTAGCTCCAAAAGGTTTTGTTAGCAAATAAAATTCTACTGCCATTAATGGAACTGTTAAGGTCCAATCAATGTAACGTAAAGCTGTAGGTGTTTGGCCAGTAGCTAAATAATAATCCCTCATGTAGTAGTAATGTACAGCTGCAATACCTGTTATAAGTGCAGAAACTAAAACAGATAGTTTCCATTTACCATCAACGCTTCCTCTTTCTACAAAGAAGAAAACAGATGCTGCCAACATGGCCATATAGCCAGTGAAGAATGTGAATGCAATTGGGTCATCCGTTGGGACAACCATAACGTCTAGTAATGTGTTCATGTTTTTTTTGTTTAAGGATTTATAATATAAGTTGAACAAAATTTTTTTTAGTTTAGTTTTCTGGTCATTATACTTTTAGATAATTAATATAGAATTTTATAAAAAAAGATAAAATTTTAATGTTATCTGCTTATAAATTATTAAATAAATAATAAAATCATTAAAAATTAAAATTAATACAAAATATTATTTTGATTATCTTAAGATTAAAAGATATTTGAGCATAATTTTTTTAAAATCTTATGCTATTTTGATATTGTTTTTTGGACTTAGCTATGCGTCACTTCAGCAAAGATTTAAAATAGAAGCATAGAAAATTATATATAGTGTTTTGCGGTATATAGAAATTTTTGTAAAGTTTTAATTAATGAAAGATTTATTACATTGCCAAACACTACAAAATTAGTTTAGGTAAGGCTTACATTGTTAAAATCATCTCGATAGATAAAACAAAAGTTTCAGAATAGTTAGAATTTTATTTGAGTTGATTTCAAATCCCTTCAATTTGATAATTCTACTAACCATTGCTAAAATTTCAAACAGCATTTGATAAGCTTCAGATTTAATAATTTCAGAATAGGTGAAACAAACTTAGATTATTACATGATCCCTGTTTTGTGTTTTGATAGGTAATCACCTTAGCCATATAAACCAATACAGGTCTTGTTTTTTTGTTAGCTGATTTAAAGTCCGATGTGATTTATGATGATGGTATAGTTATTGATTTATCAATGAAAAATTTCTGATAAACGAATTACATTAAATCTACTATTGAAATGAAAAGAATATTCTCTTGCTCAGCTCCTTTAATATGTCTGCTTTTATTATTTCTGTCTTGCGCTAAAAATGATAATACTTCTTCAGTTGATGGGGATGGCAATCCAGCTAATTCAAATGGTTTCATTTCCGCCAAATTTAATGGAAAATTAAAACAGTTTAAATTTAGGGCTGATGGTGCGTTTGAAGATAATAACAAATTATTAGGCATGAACGGTTTTATGGAAGACAATTCACTATCACCCACTTTAGAAATCCACATAAAAAAAACAGAAGGTAAGATCACTACTGGAACTTACCATTTGTACGATAGTCCTGATATAGCAATAAGTGCCACTTATACCATAAGTAGAAAAGAAGATGGCGCACTTTTAAGCAACACTTTCTATGAAACAAGAGATATCGGCAATAAAAAAGATCTTATTATTAATATAAAATCTTTAGCTAATGGCAGGGCTAAGGGTACTTTTAATGGCGTAATCACTACTGATAATGAAGTTAAAGGAGATCAGGTAATTACCTTGACTGAAGGTACTTTTGATGTTGCTTTGAATTGAAAATTTCAAATCACTAGTTTAGATGTTACTCCACAATTCAAATGTTAAACAGCTGCAATGCTCAAAATGAATTAAATTTAGGGTTTCTATATTATAGAATAGATAGCTCACAAGCAAGTTTAGTTGAATTGTAAAGCATTATTATTTATTTCCACATTTGCTTCCCTAGTCTATTAAACAGCTGATAGTTATTTGCCCTAGTTGAAATTTACCTAAAACTATAACCCAAGCTCAAACCTAAATAAGCAGGAAAAAAACCAGCATTTGTAACTATAGGTGTCTAGGTAATTTTACCCATGAAACCGCTGTTGATTGGCTGATACCTATAACCCGCATTTAAAACTCCGGTTATTGTTAAGCCAGATGCACTAAAAGTTTCATTATCAATTAAGCCACTTCCACTGATATAAACAGGAGTTACTCCAGCACCCATTTCAAAAGAGCTTCTCTTTTCACCAATTAAATAATTATAACCAAGCGGAAGCGTCACAATGCCAATATTTATGTGATTTCCGTTCGAGTCAAATCCAGAAGCTGATCCGCCACCAATTCCAGCTCTCCATCCACAGCCCGAATTTGAATTGTCTTTTAGCCTTAATTCAAAGTTTCCGGAAACTAATAGGCCATTTCCTAAAATCTCAATAAAAGCAGTTTTTCTTTTTTGCGCATAAGTGGAAAGGCTGAGTAATAAAATGGAATTTTAAGATTCAAATTAAATCATTTTTCAGGTTATAAAACTAATTGGCAACCGGATCAATAAGATATGGTGTGAAAGATAGAAATTTCAAAAGACTTTTGTTATCAAACAGCATCGTACAATAATTATTTTTATTCTTAAAGGTGAGTTTTGCACCTCCAATGAACACACTTTCCTCACCTAGCTTTTCTTTTTTAACATTAAAACTGCTGAACTTAGTCATGCATTGCTGAACAGTGGTTTTGTTCATTGTAAGGCCGAAAGGTAAACCAGCAACAATAACAAATTTATCATCTGGAACATCAAAAGACATCTCATTAATACGCTCGTTTTCTCCCAGGCTACAATAAAGCTGCAGGCCAGATTTAGTCAGCCACCTTGCATATTGTTCCTCATTGGCATCTTCGTAAAAGATGGCTTTTGCATTTAAAGCAGCAGAAATCTTGTCAGGTGTTTGCGGAAAAATAAATTCAGAATTTTTGTTCAATAAAGTACTTAAACCAGCATTTTTCTGTGCTAAAGCAGCTAAGGTTAAGAGTTGAAAAAGCACAGTTACTGTTAACGTTTTAATTTTCATAGCCTAGCTTATAAATTTAAATTGTTTTTGAACAGCTAAAAATTTAAACAAAATCTGATTACGTCTTGATTTTAATTAATATGACTAAAATTAATTTTGGATATTAAATCGTGAAGTGTTATCAATCTGTGTGATCACTTTAGGTTAAAATCAGAAAACTATTTATAACAGTCACAGAACTATAATTACTTTAAATTGAATTCAATCGTTTCACCGTCATTTTTAACTTCCACTATCCCTTTCAGATAATCACCATGCTGTTCAGTATAAGTTTGTTTGGAATAATAATCTGTTGTACCATAGTTAGAGCTACCGCTTCCAACATATTTATTATAACTTCTGTTTTGCGACCAATCTATAGTCGTCTCCAAATAATACTTTCCTGGCATCAGGTGAGAAAAGGTAAATTCTCCTGCATTATTGGTAATGCACTCTAATCTATAGTAAAAAGCAACATTTGACATAAAAGCAAATTTTAACTTTTTAACATTCTGCTCCTTTTTTAAATTCAAATACTCCTCAAAATACTCATTCATTGGAAATAAAGTGATTTTTACATGTTGTGCCAGTATTTTATTATTTTTTCCTATTACCCGTTGCATAGCAGGAGGTTTGGTATAAGCAGTACCTTTGATAGTAGCTTTGCCATTAAGCAACTGATTTTTTACTTTTATGCTATCAAATTTAGTTTTAGGCATAAGATAAATAGTATCATTTCGTTCGGGTTGAATATTTTGTGCTTGAATAAATTGTGGTGCAAGTATGCTAAACATAAAAACCAATCCTTTTAAAAACTTATTTTTTATATTCTCCATATTTCTTTTTCTAATAACAGTAATTATTGTACATAGTTCGACTATTTAAATTATTTGATGAGCCTAATGTACTAAATAAATTTGAGATAAGCGGATTATGACAGAGCATTGTATATTGCTTTAAATGTGGCCTTGAAAAGGCTTTAAGACACCAAAGTCCAACAAATTATGAAGCAATTAGTGAGTGTAAATAACCTCACCCTATGGCTGTAAAAACAGCCTCCAAACTGTCCGTAGAGTTAAGCGAAGCGTCTCTACGGATTCGTAAATGGAACAGAGTCTCCAGACTCTTTAATTGTGTTTATTCATCCGTTAATAAAGGAAGTGCTAATTAACTTAGAGATCGCCACAGCATCCAATTCACAAGCCTTCGCTTCAACTTCGCGATGACGGGCGAAAAATGGATTCATAATGGTGGAATGGGAGAGGAGACATTGCAAAAAAATAGCAAGCCAAAATAAATTGTACCAAAGCATTATTAAATAAACTGGATTGCAACGCTTGCCTGTTGGCAAATACCCGCTTCGAGCGTAAGGCTTGCAGGCGTCTGAGTGAAAAGCCAGACTGTATGAAGTTATTCCCATGGTCTGATTCCCGTGGTCTGTGTCCTCACAGACCACTCTTTTATTACAACATTTGTTTCTGTCTGTAAGGACACAGACCGAGGAGAGAATTCTAAGTTTGAAATTAAAAACCATCAAACCTGTATTAAATAAACTGGATTGTAGCGGCACCCCGGATTGTTCGCCAGTCGGCGGACAAACGGAGTATAGCGCAAAGCCAGGCTATCGGAAGTGATTTGCATTGCAGCACCTTTTCTAAAAAATTTTACTAAGAACTAACAGATTCTTCGCTAACGCTCTGAATGACGTTGAAACAAACAGATTTCGACTCCCCTCAATCTGACAGCTCCTATAAAAAACCAAAAATCACCCTATTGCATTAAACAGATTTAAAACCGTATTTTTGCCCCCGATAAAAAATAATATATGAGTTTGAATATTTTTAAACAGTCGATTGATTTAGGCGATGGCCGTATCATTGAGATCGAAACTGGAAAATTGGCTAAACAAGCTGATGGATCAGTAGTCGTGAAACAAGGAAATACGATGCTATTGGCTACCGTTGTTAGTAACAAAGATGCAAAAGAGGGTGTCGACTTCCTTCCATTATCCGTTGATTACCAGGAGAAATATGCGGCAGCTGGCCGTATCCCTGGAGGTTTCTTAAGAAGAGAAGCTAGATTATCTGATTACGAAGTTTTAATTTCAAGAATTGTGGACAGAGCTTTACGTCCGTTATTCCCAGAAGATTACCACGCTGATACACAGGTAATGATTTCATTAATTTCGTCTGATCAAGACATTATGCCTGATGCATTGGCAGGTTTGGCAGCTTCGGCTGCTATTGCTGTTTCTGATATCCCGTTTAACGGACCCATATCTGAAGTGCGTGTGGCTAAAATTGATGGTAAATTGGTGATTAACCCACTTCGTTCTGAATTGGAAAGAGCTACTTTAGAATTTATTGTTGCTGGTTCTGATAAGGACATTAACATGGTTGAAGGTGAAGCTGACGAAATTGCTGAAGCTGATTTAATTGAAGCAATTCAATTTGCTCACGAAGCCATTAAAAAACAAGTTGCAGCTCAAAAAGAGTTAGGTCGTTTGGTGGGTAAAACTGAAAAGAGAACTTACAGCCACGAAAACAGCGATTTAGAATTAAAAGCAAAAATTACTGCTGATACTTACGATAAGGTTTACGCAGTTGCTAAATCTAACTCTGGTAAAGATGACCGTTCTGCTCAATTTAAAGCTATCCAAAAAGAGGTTTTAGATGCTTTGCCAGAAGGTGCTACAGAATCTGATAAGTTTTTAGCTAAAAAATATTTCCACGATGTACAATATGATGCGGTTAGAGCATTATTGTTGAACGAAGGAATTCGTTTAGACGGAAGAAAAACTACTGAAATTCGCCCAATTTGGAGCGAAGTAGGTTATTTACCTTCTGCTCACGGTTCTGCAATTTTTACACGTGGCGAAACGCAATCATTAACTACGGTTACATTAGGTGCAAAATCTGATGAGCAAATGATTGATGGTGCGTTCATTAATGGTTACAATAAATTTTTATTGCATTACAATTTCCCTGCTTTCTCAACTGGTGAGGCTCGTCCTAACCGTGGTGTTGGTCGTCGTGAAGTTGGTCATGGTAATTTAGCCATGAGAGCAATTAAAAAAGTGTTGCCAGCAGCAGAAGACAATCCTTACACCATACGTATTGTTTCTGATATTTTAGAATCCAACGGTTCTTCCTCTATGGCTACCGTTTGTGCGGGTACATTGGCTTTAATGGATGCTGGTATTCAATTGAAAGCTCCGGTTTCTGGTATTGCAATGGGTTTAATCTCTGATGAAGCTACTGGAAAATACGCTATTCTTTCTGATATTTTAGGTGATGAAGATCACTTGGGAGATATGGATTTTAAAGTAACGGGTACTAAAAACGGAATTACTGCTTGTCAGATGGACTTGAAAGTGAACGGTTTAAGCTACGAAGTTTTATCTAATGCTTTAGATCAAGCTAGAGACGGTCGTTTGCATATTTTGGGCGAGATTGATAAAACAATGTCTGCACCAAGAGAGGATTTCAAACCTCATGCTCCACGTATTGTTTCTTTGGTGATCGATAAAGAATTTATTGGTGCAATTATAGGTCCGGGTGGTAAAATTATCCAAGAAATGCAACGTGAAACTGGCGCTACTATCTCTGTTGAAGAGAAAGATAACAAAGGTCACATCCAGATTTTTGCAGATAATAAAGCGGCTATTGATCAAGCAACAACTCGTATTAAAAACATTGTTGCTAAACCAGAAGTTGGCGAAACTTACGAAGGTAAAGTGAAGTCAATTATGCCGTTTGGTGCTTTCGTTGAGATTATGCCAGGAAAAGATGGTTTATTACACATTTCTGAAATTGATTGGAAACGTTATGAGACTATGGATGGAATCTTTCAAGTTGGTGACGAAGTAAAAGTTAAATTATTGGAAGTTGATAAGCAAGGTAAATTGAAACTTTCTCGTAAAGCTTTATTGCCTCGCCCTCCAAGAGAGGAAGCTCCAAAAGCTGACGCTTAAAAAAGTTCGAAGTCTTAGGACTGAGGTCCGAGGATGATATAAGTAAAAAGCCTTGATTCGTTAAGAATCAAGGCTTTTTTACGTTCCGACTTTCGACTTCCGACTTTCGACTTCCGACTTTCGACTTCCGACTTCCGACTTCCGACTTCCGACTTCCGACTTCTAATTCTTTATCAAAATCCCATTTGCATCAACCGTTACTTCTTGGCCAACTTTTCTGTAGATGATATCTGGAGCTTTAATCTTATAATCAGCACTTAATAATTTGAAGGATGTTTCAAAGGTGATTTTATGATTTTTCACCGTAATTAAACAGTTCAGTGTTTTGGTACGCTCCACACCGTGAATGTTAAATTTTCCTTCAAGCGTGAGCGGATAAATTCCATCTTTATCTAGATCAGCACTTTCTTTAAATTTTCCTTTAAATCCAGCTTCAGGGTATTTTTTGCTTTCAATATATTTCTCGTTAAAATGAGTCTGCATTAAAGCTTTTTTAAATTTAAAGCTGGAAATTGGAATTACAATCTCAATTTCTTTTTTATCAAGGTTGAATTTTGCATGAGCGGCATTGCTAATAGCCTCAATATCTGCAATTGGGGCAGGAGAGAAGAAATGGATATACATTTCCTGCGAAACAAATGACTGCGCTTTAGAACGACCAAAACCTGCAAAAACAAGAATAATTAATATAAATAAGTATCTTTTCATTGTATCGAATAAATATATTCATTCTAAAATGAATACTGCACTATAGGTGTCATTTTTAAAAGAATTAGTTTCTTATATTTGAAGCATGAACCATTTTATTGCTCCCTCTATCCTCAGCGCCAATTTTGCAAACCTAGAAGAAGATATTAATATGCTGAATGTAAGCAAGGCAGATTGGATTCATGTGGATGTGATGGATGGCGTTTTCGTTCCTAACATTTCTTTTGGCTTTCCGGTAATTGCGGCAGTTAAAAATTTCGCTAAAAAGCCCTTAGATGTTCATTTAATGATTACCGAGCCAGATCGTTATTTAGCGGAATTTGCTAAGTTTGGAGCTAATGTGATCACGGTTCATTATGAAGCATGTAAGCATTTGCACCGTACCATTCAAAATATCAAAGAACTAGGCTGTAAAGCTAGTGTAGCACTTAATCCACACACACCTGTAACTTTATTGCAGGATGTTATCCAAGATTTAGATATGGTTTTAATCATGTCGGTAAACCCCGGTTTTGGTGGACAGAAATTTATTGAGCATACCTATACCAAAATACGTCAGCTTAGGGCGATGGCTATTGAAGAAAACCCAGATTTGCTGATTGAAGTAGACGGAGGCGTAAGCATTCATAATTCGTTAGCTTTATTAAAAGCAGGTGCAAACGTTTTGGTGGCTGGTAATGCTATTTTTAGTGCTACAGATCAGCTTCATGCCATTGCCGAATTGAAAGGTATTTCGCCTGATATGTTAAGTGCATGATCAATCTTTCATGATTAAAAAGCTCTTTTTCTTATTATTTCTTTTTCCTTTTGTATTAAATGCTCAAACTACGCAAAAAATAAAAGGTTTAGTCAAAAATGAAGAAGGAGAACCCTTAACCAATGTCATCGTAAAAGTTCAAGATTTCAAATTAGGCACTTCCACTAATGAAAAAGGAATTTATGAACTTAACTTAAAACCAGGTAATTACATTATCTCTTTTTCTGCTTTAGGATACATCACTGCAAATGTTGAGGTAAAAGTAGCAGTTGGAGAAGATGTTGACCTTTCCATCATACTCAGGCATGATTTAAAAGCTTTGGAAGAAGTAATTGTAGAAGATCAGCTGAATAGAAATCAAGGCCTTACCAATCTTAATCCAAAATTTGCAACCGCTCATCCAAATGTATCTCAAAGTTTTGAATCTATCCTGAAACAGTTGCCCGGAGTAGCTACCAATAACGAACTGAGTGCACAATATTCAGTAAGGGGAGGGAGTTTTGATGAAAACCTCATTTACATCAACGATATAGAAATTTACAAACCTTATTTGGTTAGAAACGGACAACAGGAAGGTTTAAGTTTAATTAATCCTGATTTGGTTGGGGGAGCTAAATTCTCTGCCGGAGGATTTACCCCAAAGTATGGAGACAAGCTTTCCTCTGTTTTAGATGTGCAGTATAAAACGAAAGACTCTGTTAATTTCACAGTGGGTTTTGGCACCAATGGAGAATCTATTACTGTGATGCATGAAATTAAAAACCTTACTTATGCTTTTGGTTATCGTCATAAACAGAATACGCCGGTTTTAAATTCGCAACCCGTTGTTGGGAGCTATAATCCTAAATTTTATGATTTTCAGGGAATCATTAATTGGAAAATCAATCCAAAAACCAGTATTCAATATTTAGGGATTTACAATTCAAGTAAGTTTGGACTAATTCCCGAATCAAGGGAGACACAGTTTGGTAGTTTTAAAGAGCTTTTGCGTTTAAGCGTTGATTATGAAGGACAGGAAAATGATGAGTATAATAATGCCCTATCTTCGATAACTTTAAATAGGGTATTGAGTAAAAAAGCAAATTTAAAATGGATTAATTCTGTTTTCTTTATTACCGAAAAAGAGAATTTTGATATACTGGGTCAATACGTTTTTGAAGATATTGAGAATGATTTTGGTAAAAATAATTTCGGGAAAGTTAAAGCAAATAGGGGATTAGGTGCTTTTCAAAACTATGGAAGAAATGAATTGAAAGCTGATATTTACGCTACTGATTTAAAACTGAATTTTACAGGTAAAAAGTCTTTTTGGGAAACAGGATTAAGACTTCAATATAACCAGATTGCGGATGAGCTGAAAGAGTTTCAATTGATAGACTCTGCTGGTTTTACTATACCATTTAATTTTAATGATTTTCAGTTGACTCAATCTGTAGAGGCTTCTAACAGTGTAAATACTTATACCTATTCGGGTTTTGTGCAAAATACAGCTAATATCAGTAAAAAACTTACCTATACCGGTGGGATTAGATTCAATTATAATTCTTTTACTAAAGAGTTTTTGCCGAGTCCGAGGATTGTTTTTGCTTATCATCCTGCTGGAGAGAAAGATGTGGTTTACAGATTCGCCGGTGGATTTTATGTGCAACCTCCATTTTATAGGGAATTAAGAAATTTTGATGGCAGTTTAAACAGCAATGCTAAATCACAGAAATCATTGCACTTTGTACTGTCTTCAGATTACAGATTCAAAGGTTTAGGCACTTTATTGAATTTTACCGCAGAGGCTTATTACAAATATTTATATCATCTCATTCCATATGATATTGAAAATGTTAGGGTAAGGTATTATGCAAATCAGCAGGCAAAAGGTTACGCTGCAGGAATCGATTTTAGAATTAATGGCGAATTTGTCAAAGACTTAGAATCTTCCTTCAGGCTTTCCATTATGAAAACTTCTGAAAATATTCAAGGTGATGCTTATCAAAAAGAAAACAGTAATGGCACTATTGAAACCTTTTATCCAGGTTTTTTAAAAAGACCTACCGATCAAAGGGTTAATTTTTCAGCTTTTTTTCAGGATAAGCTATTTAGCAGTCCTACTTACAAAGTACACATTAATTTAATGTTTGGCTCACGTTTGCCAACGGGCCCGCCAGCCTCACCACGTTACCAACAGGTTTTTCATATACCTGCTTATAAACGAATGGATATTGGGTTTTCAAAAGATATCCTTGATCCAGAAAGTACGCGTAAACCAAAGCTGATAAAGAAGTATTTTAAATCGATGATTATTTATGCAGAAGTATTTAACTTATTGAATATCAATAATACAGTGTCTTTTCTTTGGATTACCGATGTAAATAACTATCAGTATGCC